>NZ_JANNML010000184.1:0-2341 GCF_031397825.1 Nocardioides sp. | reverse complement strand
CATGACCTGCCAGAGCTGGCCGTCGAGCTTGAGCACCATGCCGTTCTTCAGGTCGTTCGTCGTCGCCATGCGCGCGTGAACCTCTTCGTGGGTCGGGATCGGGGATCGGCCGGGCGGGCAGCGCCGGGGCGCTGCGTGGGGGTGGTCACCGGCCAGCGGTGCAGTTTATCGCGGGTGGGCGGTGACCCCTAACCTTGGACGCATGACCAGCCCCACCGTCGCCCTCACCGAGCGCTTCCAGCAGGCCCTGGGGAAAGCATTCGGCGACGAGTACGCCGACGCCGACCCGGTGATCCGACCCTCGTCGTTCGCCGACCTGCAGGCCAACGCCGCGATGGCCCTGGCCAAGCGCCTGGGCTCCAAGCCCCGCGACGTGGCGGCCCAGATCGTGGCGTCCCTCGAGGTCGACGACATCGTGGAGACCCCGGAGGTCACCGGTCCCGGATTCGTCAACCTGCGGGTCCGGGCCGCGTGGGTCGCCTCGCAGGTCGAGTCGCTGGGGAACCGTCTCGGCGTACCGGAGCAGCCGCGGCAGGTCATCCCTATCGACTACTCCGCGCCCAACGTGGCCAAGGAGATGCACGTCGGCCACTTGCGCACGACCGTCGTGGGCGACGCCCTGGCGCGCACGCTGGAGCACCTGGGGCATGAGGTGGTGCGCCAGAACCACGTCGGCGACTGGGGGACGCCGTTCGGGATGCTGATCGAGCACCTGCTGGACGTGGGTGAGGACTCCCCCGAGGCGCACGCCCTCGAGGCCCGCCCCAACGACTTCTACCAAGCGGCGCGGGAGAAGTTCGACAGCGACGAGGCGTTCGCCACGCGCGCCCGGCAGCGGGTGGTGACCCTCCAGGCCGGTGACCCCGACACGCTGCGCCTCTGGGCCGAGCTGATCGACCTGTCGAAGGCCTACTTCAACCGGATCTACCGCCTGCTCGACGTGACGCTGACCGACGCCGATCTGGCCGGGGAGAGCATCTACAACGACGCGCTCGCCGGGATCTGCGACGAGCTCGAGGCCGCCGGCATCGCGACGATGAGCGAGGGCGCGCTGTGCGTCTTCCTCGACGGCTACTCCGGTCGCGAGGGCAAGCCGGTCCCGCTCATCATCCGCAAGAGCGACGGCGGCTACGGCTACGCCACGACCGACCTCGCGACCATCAAGCACCGCGTCCAGGACCTCGGTGCCGACCGGGCGCTGTACGTCGTCGGGGCACCCCAGGCGATGCACTTCAAGATGGTCTGGGAGACCGCTCGCAAGGCGGGCTGGCTCGACGACTCGGTCGAGGTCACCCATGTCCAGATCGGCAACGTGCTCGGCCCCGACGGCAAGATCCTGCGCACCCGCAGCGGCGACCCGATCCGGCTCATGTCGCTGCTGGAGGAGGCCGTGGAGCGCGCCGAGAGCGTGATCGCCGAGTCGCGGCCGGACCTCGACGCGGAGACGCGCTCGGGGATCGCCTGGCAGGTCGGGATCGGTGCGGTGAAGTACGCCGACCTGTCGGTGTCGCACGACAGCGAGTACACCTTCGACTTCGAGCGGATGCTGTCGCTGCAGGGCAACACCGGCCCCTACCTGCAGTACGCCGCGGCGCGGATCCGCTCCATCCTGCGCAAGGCCACCGAGGCCGGTCACGCCCCGGGCCCCGTGGTGCTCGGCGAGGAGGCCGAGCGCGCCCTGGGCCTCACCCTGCTCGACTTCGGCGACGTGGTCGCAGCCGTCGGGGACACCCTGGAGCCGCACCGGCTGTGTGGCTACCTCTTCGAGCTGGCGCAGGCCTTCACGTCGTTCTACGAGAGCTGCCCGGTCCTCAAGACCGACGACGCCGACGTCCGGGCCTCCCGCCTCGCGCTGTGCTCGCGCACCCTCGAGGTCCTCGAGACCGGCCTGGGTCTCCTCGGCATCCAGACCCCCACCCAGATGTAGAACCCCCGCGAGACGTCGCTCCGGTACGCCCGAGACGGCGTTCCGGTACGCCCGAGACGGCGCCGCGGCACGCCCGAGACGTCACTCCTGCACGTGCGAGACGTCGATTCTGCAGGTGCGAGACGCCAGTTGTGCGGGCCGCCGCGATGACTGGATCTGATGCCGCATTGGCACCGAACCTGCTGTCGCCGAGCGGCTCGCCACGCGAGGCTGTCCGTCATGACGACGTTCCGGATCGGTCTGCTCGCCTTCGACGGCTGCGACGCCATGGATCTCATCGGGCCCTACGAGGTGCTGCTCACCGCGAACCGGCTCCTCGAGCGCGACGGGCGGTCACCCGCGTTCGAGGTGGTCGTGATCGGCGAGCAGGCGGTGACGGTCTTCGGCGGGCTGCGCCTCTCACCCGACACGGCG
>NZ_JANNML010000216.1:0-3062 GCF_031397825.1 Nocardioides sp. | reverse complement strand
CTTGTCGGGGGAGCCGAAGTGGGCCTCGCCCTTGGTCTCGAAGAGCCGACGGCTCGTGGTCTCGAGCATCATCCCCATCGAGGGCGAGACCGGCTTGAGACGGTTCATCTCCTCCCACGACATGACGCCGGGGTTGAGGTGGGGCAGCAGCCCGGTCTCCTCGAGGACCCGGATCGCCATCGCCCGCACGTAGGCCAGGGTGGAGTCGTAGCCTGACTCGTCGAGCCACGCGCGCGCCTCGGGCCAGCGGTCCTCGGGGCGGTCGCCCAACGTGAAGAGAGCCTCGAGGCAACCGAGCTCGGCGCCCTGGCGGGCGATGTCGAGGATCTCGTCGGGAGACAGGAACATGGTGTGCCCTGCGCGGCGCAGCTCGCCGGGCGACTCCACGAAGGTGCAGTAGTGGCACCGGTCGCGACACAGCTTGGTGACCGGGATGAACACCTTGGGCGAGTAGGTCACGACACCGGGGCGACCCGCGGCGACCAGTCCTGCGTCACGCACCCGCGCTGCAGCGGTGGTCAGCCGGTCGAGGTCGGCGCCGGTCGCGGCCAGCAGTGCCGCGGCCTCGGCCACGTCGAGCGCAGCCCCGCGCTCCGCCCGCGCGAGAGCGCGACGGATCTGCTGGGTCGTGGGCTGCTCGGTCACTGTGGTCAGGCTAACCAGCGGTGGGCCGGGGTGATTCCCCGGCCCACCAGGTGGAACGTGTTCTAGAAGTGCGCCGGGTCAGACACCGACGCGTTCACGCTCGCTGACCGCCTCGGGCGGACTCACCTCGTGGCCGGCCCTGTCCAGGTTGCTCGGCCACCAGACGCGACCACCCAGGTCGAGATTGATGGCCGTCACGAGCACCGAGCGCACGATCATCGTGTCCAGCAGCACCCCGAGGGCGACCGCGACGCCGAGCTGGGCGAGGAAGACCAGCGGCAACGAGCCCAGGACGAGGAACGTCGCCGCCAGGACCAGTCCGGCCGAGGTGATGACGCCCCCGGTGGACGACAGGGCGATCAGGGAGCCCTTGCGGGTGCCGTGCTGGGCGGTCTCCTCGCGCACCCTCGTCATCAGGAAGATGTTGTAGTCGATGCCGAGCGCCACCAGGAAGACGAACGCGAACAGCGGGAAGCCCGGGTCGGCGTGGGCGAACCCGTCGTTGACCTCGAAGAGCCCGATCCTCGTGAAGACCTCGGTGAACAGCACGGCCGAGATGCCCAGCGCCGCACCGAAGGAAAGGATCACGGTGCCAATCAGGATCAGCGGCGCGACCAGGGCGCGGAGCAGGATCATCAGGATCAGCAGCACGACCAGCAGGACGATCGGGATGATCACGACGTTGTCGCGCTCGGAGGCGATCTTGGTGTCGAGGTAGAACGCCGACCCGCCGCCGACCAGCGCATCGGCACCGTCGATGTCGTGCACGGCCTCGCGGGCAGACTCGACCGCGTCGAAGGAGGCGGTCGACGACATGTCGCTGCCCAACGTCGCGGTGAGGAACGAGCGACCGTCGCCGATGTCCAGGGCCTCGCTCGGCTGCCCGAGCCCGGGCACCCCGGACAGGGCGTCCGCGACAGCCGGGACCTCCTCGCTGTCGGTCACGACCTGGATCGTGTTGGAGGAGTCGGCGAGGCCGTGATCGGCCAACAGGGCCTGGCCCTTGATGGAGTCGAACTCCTTTGTGTACTGCTCGTCCTGCGCCAGGCCCGACGGGTCGAGCTTGAAGAGCCCGAGGCAGGCCAGCAGCAGCAGCCCGGTGGTCACGATCCAGACGCGACGCGGGCGGGGAGCGATGGCGGATCCCACCGTGGCCCAGATGCCCGTGCCGGTGGGTTCCTCCGAGCCGAAGGTCGGGCGCTTGGGCCAGAAGATCCAGCGGCCGCAGATCACCAGCAGGGCCGGCAGGAGCGTCACCATGACCAGGAAGGTGACGGCGACCCCCACGGCCAGCACCGGGCCCAGGCCGGCGGTCGAGTTGAGGTCGGAGAAGACCAGGCAGAGCAGACCGATGACCACGGTCGCAGCGCTGGCGAGGATGGCCGGGGTGGCGCGGTGGAGGGCGAAGGCCATGGCCTCGTGCCGGTCCTCGTGCCGGCGCAGCTCCTCGCGATAGCGCGCCACGAGGAGCAGGGCGTAGTCGGTGCCGGCGCCGATCACCAGGATGCCCAGGATGGACTGGCTCTGCCCGTTGACCGTGAGGTCGGCGTACTTGGCCAGGAGGTAGACCACGCCGCCGGAGATCATGTAGGCGAAGACGGCCGAGATGATCGGGAGCAGCCACAGGATCGGGCTGCGGTAGGTGAACAGCAGGATCAGGATCACGACGAGCAACGTCGCGAGGATGAGGTTGGTGTCGATGCCCTCGAAGGCCGCCGATGCGTCAGCGGCCTGCCCGCCGTAGCCCGCGAGGTGGACCGTGACCCCGTCGATGCGGGCGATGTCGCGCACCTCCGTCGCCGCGTCCGGGATGCTCAGCCATCCGTCGGCGCCGAAGTTGAAGGTGAAGGCGAGGTTGGCGACCTCCCCGTCCTCGGAGACCAGCGGGAAGGGGATCCCGGCCTGCTGGGCGACGTTGGGCGACAGCACGCCCTCCGCGGTGACCCCGTCGACCTTCGCGATCTCGGCGGCGTGGGCGTCCATCGCCGCGAGGTCCTCGGGGGTGAGGCCGCCCTCGCGGTAGTAGACGACGAGGGTGTCGATGTCGTTGGGGTCGACCGTGCCGGTCAGCTCCTCCAGCACCCGGGTCGACTCGGCGGACTCCGGCAGCCAGGAGGAGGCCTCGTTGTTCTGGACGTCGATGAGCTGGGCGTTGAGGGGGGCCATGAGGCCCACGACCACGACCGCGCCGAGGAGCACGATCCACTTGGTGACTCTGCCGGTGAGCCTGCCGGCGATCTGTCGGTGCATGGCGGGAGCCTCTCAGGGAGCGGGGACGGTCCGCATCAGGGATTCCCCTGATCAGACTCCGGCCCCGCCCGGGACTCATCGCCCAGGCGTGCGCCGCCCGTCGTACGACGCCCGCTGGTCCAGACCACTCGGATTATATAATTGTAAAAGTAGGGCAAGTCAATAAT
>NZ_JANNML010000189.1:0-37567 GCF_031397825.1 Nocardioides sp. | reverse complement strand
GGCCGTCGAGGTCACCACCGGCCCGCTCGGCCAGGGCGTCGGCAACGCCGTCGGCATGGCCATGGCCGCGCGCAAGCAGCGCGGCCTGCTCGACCCCGAGAGCCCGGTCGGCGAGAGCCTGTTCGACCACCACGTCTACGTGCTGTGCAGCGACGGCGACATCGAGGAGGGCGTCAGCGCCGAGGCCTCCTCCATCGCCGGAACCCAGCGCCTGGGCAACCTCACGGTCATCTACGACGCCAACGAGATCTCGATCGAGGGCGACACCAACATCGCGCTGAGCGAGGACGTCGCCGCGCGCTACGAGGCCTACGGCTGGCACGTCCAGACCGTCGACTGGACCCACGGTGGCGAGGGCTACCGCGAGGACGTCCCGGCGCTCTACGCCGCGATCGAGGCCGCGCGCGCCGTCACCGACCGCCCGAGCTTCATCAAGCTCCGCACGATCATCGCCTGGCCCGCACCCTCCGCGCAGAACACCGGGGCCGCCCACGGCTCCGCGCTGGGCGAGGAGGAGGTCGCCGCGACCAAGAGGATCCTCGGCTTCGACCCCGAGCAGGCCTTCGAGGTGCCGGACGACGTCATCGCGCACACCCGCTCGTTGCGGGACCGTGGCGCCGCCCAGGGCAAGGCGTGGGACGAGCAGTACGCCGTGTGGTCGGCCGCCCACCCCGACCGGGCCGAGCTGCTCCACCGGCTCAACATCGGCGCGCTCCCGGACGGGTGGGACGCCGACCTGCCGTCGTACGATGCGGACCCGAAGGGCCTCGCCACCCGCAAGGCGTCCGGTGCCGTGATCAACGCGATCGCGGCCACCGTGCCCGAGCTGTGGGGTGGCTCGGCAGACCAGGCCGAGTCCAACAACACCACCATCGAGAAGCACGGCTCGTTCCTGCCCGCCGACCGTGCGACGAAGTCCTGGGACGCCGACCCTTACGCCGGCCGCGTGCTGCACTTCGGCATCCGCGAGCACGCCATGGGCGCGATCATGAACGGCATCGCCCTGCACTGGAACACCCGCGTCTTCGGCGGCACGTTCCTCACGTTCTCCGACTACATGCGCGGCTCGGTGCGGCTCGCGGCGATCATGGGCCTGCCGGTGACCTACGTCTGGACCCACGACTCGATCGGCCTCGGCGAGGACGGACCGACCCACCAGCCGGTCGAGCACC
The DNA here is from genome assembly GCF_031397825.1 of Nocardioides sp. Lineage (GTDB taxonomy): Bacteria > Actinomycetota > Actinomycetes > Propionibacteriales > Nocardioidaceae > Nocardioides. The sequence goes on along the minus strand of NZ_JANNML010000189.1, from coordinate 36,395 downwards.
TCGCCTCGCTGCGGGCGATCCCCGGCCTCGACGTGGTCCGCCCCGCCGACGCCAACGAGACGACCGCCGCCTGGCGCGCGATCATGCACAACGCCGACCGGCCCGCCGGGCTGGCGCTGAGCCGCCAGAACGTCCCGACCTTCCCCCGCGGCACCGACGCCGACGGCCAGGTGTGGGGAGACGCCGACGGTGTCGCCCGCGGCGGCTACGTGCTCCTGGACGCCGAGGGCGGCGAGCCCGACGTGATCCTGATCGGCACCGGCTCGGAGGTCCAGCACGCCGTCGAGGCGCGCACCGCCCTCGCCGCCGACGGCATCAAGGCCCGGGTGGTCTCCATGCCCTGCCGCGAGTGGTTCGACGCCCAGGACTCGGGCTACCGCCAGTCCGTGCTGCCCCCCACCGTCAAGGCCCGTGTCTCGATCGAGGCCGGGGTCGCGATGGGCTGGCGCGAGGTCGTCGGCGACGCCGGCCGGATCGTCTCGGTCGACCGGTTCGGGGCATCGGCCGACGCCGCCACCATGTTCAGGGAGTACGGCATCACTGCCGAGGCCGTCACCGCGGCCGCACGCGACAGCCTGGCCAGCCTCGCCGGCTGACCACCACCGCTACCTAACCTCCGGGAGAGCACCCATGAGTGATCGTTTGAAGGCCCTGGCCGACGCCGGGGTGTCCATCTGGCTCGACGACCTGTCCCGCGAGCGCATCGAGAGCGGCAACCTCGCCGAGCTCGTCCGCGAGAAGTCCGTCGTGGGGGTCACCACCAACCCCACGATCTTCGCCGGGGCGATCGCCGACGGCGAGCGCTACGACGAGCAGGTCCGAGGCCTGGTCGAGCAGGGTGAGCCCGTCGACCGGGTGATCTTCGAGCTCACCACCGAGGACGTCCGCAACGCGTGCGACATCCTCGCGCCGGTCGCCGACACCTCCCCCGCCGACGGGCGGGTCTCGATCGAGGTCGAGCCCGACCTCGCCAACGACACGGCCGGCACCATCGCGTCGGCGCAGGCGCTGTGGAAGGCCGTCGACCGTCCCAACGCGCTGATCAAGATCCCCGCGACGCTCGAGGGCCTGCCCGCGATCACCGCCGTGATCGCCCAGGGGATCAGCGTCAACGTGACCCTGATCTTCGGCATCGACCGCTACCGCGCGGTCATGGACGCCTACCTCAGCGGGCTCGAGCAGGCCCGTGACGCCGGCATCGACCTGAGCCGCATCCAGTCGGTCGCGTCGTTCTTCGTCTCGCGCGTCGACAGCGAGGTCGACGGCCGGCTCGAGACGATCGGCACCGACGAGGCCCTGGCCCTGCGTGGGGAGGCCGCGGTGGCCAACGCCCGGCTCGCCTACGCCGCCTTCGCCGAGGTCGTGGGCAGCGACCGGTGGCAGCAGCTCGCGGCCGCCGGTGCGCAGGCGCAGCGCCCGCTGTGGGCCTCGACGGGGGTCAAGAACCCCGACTACTCCGACACCCTCTACGTCACCGAGCTCGTCGTGGCCGACACGGTCAACACGATGCCGGAGAAGACGATGGACGCCTTCGCCGACCACGGCGAGGTCGTGGGCGACACCGTCTCCGGCAAGGGCGACGAGGCTCAGCAGGTCTTCGACCGGCTGAGCGCGGTGGGCATCGACTTCGACGACGTGCTGCTCGTCCTCGAGACGGAGGGCGTCGACAAGTTCAAGAAGTCCTGGACCGAGCTCGTCGAGACGGTCAGCGGGCAGATGGAGAAGGCGACGTCATGAGCCAGACGGCTTGGAACACTGTCAACGGGGACGGTTTCGAGCTGTTCTTCGGCTATCCCGCCGAGGCGGCCCTCGCCTCCACGGTGGAGGGCCTGGTCGCCGACCGGGTGGCCAGCCGCCTCGGCGCACAGGACCACACCCTGTGGGGCGCAGCGGCGGAGGACGAGGCGTGCAAGCGCCTCTCCTGGGTCTCGCTCCCCACGCGGTCGCGGCCGCTCGTCGCGGAGGTCGTCGCGCTGCGTGAGGAGCTCGCCGCATCGGGGCTGACGAAGGTCGTCCTCTGCGGCATGGGCGGCTCGTCGCTCGCCCCGGAGGTCATCTGCGGGGCCGCGGGCGTCGAGCTCGCCGTCCTCGACTCCTCCGACCCCGACTTCGTGCGCCAGGCGCTCGAGGACCGGCTGGCCACCAGCGTCGTCGTCGTGTCGAGCAAGTCCGGGGGCACGGTCGAGACCGACAGCCAGCGCCGAGCCTTCGAGAAGGCCTTCACCGATGTCGGCATCGACCCCGCCGAGCGGATGGTCGTCGTCACCGACCCGGGCGCCCCGCTCGAGGAGTCGGCGCGCGCCGCCGGCTACCGGGTGTTCCTCGCCGACCCGGCCGTCGGGGGTCGCTACTCCGCGCTCACCGCCTTCGGCCTGGTGCCCAGCGGCCTGGCCGGCGCCGACATCGGCGCGCTCCTCGACGAGGCCGAGGCGATCCGCCCGGCGCTCCAGGCCGACTCGGTCGACAACCCGGGCCTGCGTCTGGGCGGCCTGCTCGGCGCCGCCAACCTCGCCGGCGTCGACAAGCTGGTGCTCGCCAACGCGGGCGCCCCGTTCGCCGGCTTCGGTGACTGGGCCGAGCAGCTCGTCGCCGAGTCCACCGGCAAGGACGGCCAGGGCATCCTGCCCGTGGTCGTGGACGCCCTCGACTCCCCCAACTTCTCGCCCGGCACGGACACGGCCGACGAGGTCCTCGCGGTCTTCGGTCCCGACGGCGGCTCGAGCGTCGAGGTCTTCTCGTCCCTGCGACCGGCCTCCGGCTTCGGCGTCAGCGTCGACGCGGCCCTCGGCGCTCAGATGCTGCTCTGGGAGCACGCCACCGCGATCGCCGGACGGGTCATCGGGATCAACCCCTTCGACCAGCCCGACGTCGAGAGCGCCAAGGCAGCCTCACGCGAGCTCCTGGACGGTGGTGGCAGCGCACCCACGCCCGTCTTCGTCGACGGCCACGTGACGGTCTACGCCTCCCCAGGCTGGCTGCCGGAAGGCACCACGACGGTCGCCGACGCCGTGGCATCGTTGCTCGACCAGCTGGACGAGTTGACCGGCTACGTCGCGGTCCAGGCCTATCTCGACCGGCACCGCGACGCCGCCCTCGCCGGCGCCCGGGACGCGCTGGCCCTCCGCACCGGCCGTCCGGTCACGTTCGGGTGGGGACCGCGGTTCCTGCACTCGACCGGGCAGTACCACAAGGGCGGGCCTGCGACCGGGGTCTACCTGCAGGTCACCGGTCAGCCGGAAGCCGACCTGGCCGTGCCCGACCGACCCTTCACCTTTCACGAGTTCCTCACCGCGCAGGCCGTGGGCGACGGACAGGTGCTGGCCGACAAGGGCCGACCGGTCCTGCGCCTGCACGTCAGCGCACCGAGCGACCTCGCCGTCGTACGAGAGGTGCTGGCGTGACCCCGAAGGCCTCCACCTGGACCAACCCCCTGCGCGACCCGCTCGACCGACGGCTGCCGCGCATCGCCGGGCCGTGCGGCATGGTGCTCTTCGGCGTCACGGGCGACCTGTCGCGCAAGAAGGTCATGCCGGCGATCTACGACCTGGCCAACCGTGGGTTGCTGCCGCCGGGCTTCAGCCTCACCGGCTTCGCCCGTCGTGACTGGGCCGACCAGGACTTCGCGCAGATCGTGCACGACTCGGTGAAGCAGTACGCCCGCACGGAGTTCCGCGAGGAGGTGTGGAAGCAGCTGGCCGAGGGTTTCCGCTTCGTCTCCGGCGACTTCGACGACGACAACGCCTTCGAGCAGCTGCGCATGACGATCGAGGAGCTCGACCGCACCCGCGGCACGGAGGGCAACCACGCGTTCTACCTCGCCATCCCGCCGAGCTTCTTCGGCGCGGTCGCCGGGCAGCTCAAGGAGCACGGCCTCGTCGACCCGCACACCGACTCGTGGCGGCGCGTGGTCGTGGAGAAGCCGTTCGGCCACGACCTCGAGTCGGCCATCGAGCTCAACGAGACGCTGGCCGAGGTCTTCGAGTCGGGATCGATCTTCCGGATCGACCACTACCTCGGCAAGGAGACCGTGCAGAACATCCTGGCGACCCGTTTCGCCAACATGATGTTCGAGCCGCTGTGGAACAACAACTACGTCGACCACGTGCAGATCACCATGGCCGAGGACGTCGGCATCGGCGGCCGCGCCGGCTACTACGACGGCATCGGTGCCGCCCGTGACGTCATCCAGAACCACCTGCTCCAGCTGATGTCGCTGGTGGCCATGGAGGAGCCGACCTCCTTCGACGCGGAGGCGCTGCGCATCGAGAAGCAGAAGGTGCTCTCGAGCGTGCGGCTGCCGCGGCGGCTCGACCTGACGACGGCCCGGGGGCAGTACGCCGCCGGCTGGGCCGGTGGCGAGAAGGTGTCCGGCTTCCTCGAGGAGGAGGGCATCAAGCGCACGTCGGCGACCGAGACGTTCGCCGCCATCACCCTCCACGTCGACAACCGACGGTGGGCCGGGGTGCCGTTCTACCTCCGCACCGGCAAGCGCCTCGGGCGTCGCGTCACGGAGGTGGCGGTCGTCTTCAAGCGGGCACCACACCTGCCGTTCGAGAAGTCGGCGGTCGAGGAGCTCACCCAGAACGCCCTGGTCATCCGGATCCAGCCCGACGAGGGCATGACGTTGCGCTTCGGCTCCAAGGTGCCCGGGACCGCGATGGAGATCCGTGACGTCAACATGGACTTCGCCTACGGCGGCTCCTTCACCGAGGACAGCCCCGAGGCCTACGAGCGACTGATCCTCGACGTGCTGCTCGGCGACCCGCCGCTCTTCCCACGTCACGAGGAGGTCGAGCTGTCCTGGAAGATCCTGGACCCGATCCTCGAGGCCTGGGCGCGCAAGGGCACGCCGGAGGCCTACGACTCCGGCACGTGGGGCCCGGCCTCGGCCGACAAGATGCTGGCCCGCGACGGACGCGTCTGGAGGAGGCCCTGATGAGGGAGCTCATCGACACCACGTCGGCGGCGATCGCCGCCGAGTTCGTGCGCGCCCGCAAGCGCGCCGGCAGCCCCGCCATGGGCATGGTCATGACCCTGATGATCGTCGTGGACGAGGACGAGGCGGAGGCCGCCATGGAGTCGGCCCAGGCCGCCTCCCACGAGCACCCCGCCCGGGTGCTCGGCGTGATCCTCGGCGACGCCCGGGGTGCCAGCCAGGTCAACGCGCAGGTCGGCACCGGTGACGGGTGGACCGGCGAGACCGCGCTGATCCGGCTCAAGGGCGAGGTCGTGAAGCACGCTGCCTCGGTCGTGCTCCCGTTGCTGCTGCCCGACTCCCCCGTGGCCGTGTGGTGGCCCACGTCGGCACCCGAGGACCCGGCCGGCGACCTGCTCGGCTCGCTCGCGCAGCGACGCATCACCGACGCGGCCTCGGCCACCAAGGGCCGAGCGAAGGCCCTCGGCGTCCAGTGCTCGTCGTACGTGAAGGGCAACACGGACCTCGCCTGGACGCGGCTCACGCCGTGGCGCGCGCTGCTCGCCGCGGCCCTGGACCAGCACCACCTCAAGGTGACGTCGGCCTCCGTCACGGCCGAGCGGATCAGCCCCAGCGCGGACCTGCTGGCCGCGTGGCTCACCGACCGGCTCAAGGTCACGGTCACCCGCTCCAGCTCGCAGGGCCCGGGTATCACCGAGGTCGTGCTCGAGACCGCCGAGGGACCGATCCGGATCAGCCGCACCGACGGCAAGCTCGCGACCTACGCCTCGCCCGGACGACCCGACCGCCCCATCGCCCTCAAGCGGCGCACGGTGCCGGAGCTGCTGGGCGAGGAGCTGCGACGTCTCGACGAGGACGACGTCTATGCCGCGGTCACGCGCCGGCTCCACAAGATGCACGCATGAACGCGCCGCTGGTCGAGGTGCATCCCGACGCCGGCGCCCTGGCCACCACGGTGGCGGGCGAGCTCCTCTCCCGACTCGCCGACGCCCAGGAGGCCGGACGCGAGCCCCAGATCGCCCTCACCGGCGGCACCATCGCCGACGCGCTGCACCACGAGCTCGCCCGGCTGAGCCCGGGCTCCTCGGTGGACTGGTCCCGCGTGGTCGTGTGGTGGGGCGACGAGCGCTTCGTGGCGTCCGACTCCTCCGACCGCAACGCCGGTCAGGCACGTCGGGCGTTCCTGGACGCCGTCGGAGCGACCCAGGTGCACGAGATGCCGTCGACCGACGACGGTGCCGACCTCGAGGTCGCGACGCTGGCCTTCGAGGAGACCGTGCGCGAGCACGGGAGCGGCGAGTTCGAGGTCGTGATGCTCGGGATCGGCCCCGACGGTCATGTGGCCTCGCTGTTCCCCGGCTTCCCCCAGCTCGAGGTCGACGACCGGATCGTGGTCGCGGTCACCGACTCCCCCAAGCCCCCGCCGGAGCGGATCAGCTTCACCCTCGGCGCACTCAACCGCACGCGGGCCCTGTGGGTGATCGCGAGCGGTGAGGGCAAGGCCGAGGCCGTGGCTGCGGCGCTGGACGTCGAGGGCACGGTGCGCGACACCCCCGCGCGAGGGGCCCACGGGCGTCACGAGACGACGTACTTCCTCGACCGCGAAGCGGCCTCACACCTCTGAAACCGGTGGGTGAGGACCAGCCGTCAGAAGATGATGTCGCCGGACTTGCGGCGCGAGCGCAGCAGCTGGACGGCCTCGTCGAGGATGTCGGCCGCCTCCTTGTCGGAGCGACGCTCCTTCACGTAGGCGAGGTGCGTCTTGTAGGGCTCCACCTTGGTCGCCGGCGGAGCGTTCTCCGAGTCACGACCGGCGGGCAGTCCGCACTTGGGGCAGTCCCACGAGTCGGGCGCGACGGCCTCGACCGAGAACGTCACGACCGAGCTGTGTCCCCGGGAGCAGAAGTAGCTCACCGGCTGACGGGGCGCGGCCTCTCCGCGCTCCGCCTCACCCATCGGTCCGGCGCCAACTCGGCTGCCGCGAATGGCACTTCCTCCACCAGCCACGTGTCTTGTCCCTCTCTCAGTTCTGGTAGGCGAGCAACAGGCCCAGCGCGATCACGCAGGCGAACCAGATGACGCCGATGCCGACCGTGAACCGGTCGAGGTTGCGCTCGGCGACGGACGAGCCGCCCAACGAGCTGCTGACGCCACCGCCGAACATGTCCGAGAGTCCGCCACCGCGCCCCTTGTGAAGCAGCACGAGGCCGATCAGGAGGAGGCTCGTGGCGATGAGCAGAGCAGTGAAGATCGTTGTCACAGTGGGGAATCCTACGTCAGGGGGTGAGAGATCAGATGACCGGCATGTCGTAGAAGCGGCAGACGCCGCCGAACTCGTCGACCTGCAGGCTCGCGCCCCCCACGAGGGCGCCGTCCACGTCCTCCTTGGCCATGATCCCCGCAACGTTGTTGGCCTTGACCGAACCGCCGTAGAGGATGCGCAGACTGTCGGCAGCAGCATCTCCGTGCACCTCGCGCACCCGTGCGCGGATGGCGGCGCAGACCTCCTGGGCGTCCTCGGGTGTGGCCACCTCGCCGGTGCCGATCGCCCAGACGGGCTCGTAGGCGACGACCAGGCCGGCCACCTGCTCGGCCGTGAAGCCGGCCAGCGAGCCGTCGACCTGGGCGAGCGTGTGGGCGACGTGCTCGCCGGCCTGACGCACCGGGAGACCCTCGCCGACACACACGATCGGGACCATGTCGGCGGCGTGGGCCTTGTGGGCCTTGGCGTTGACGACGTCGTCGGTCTCGCCGTGCAGCTCGCGCCGCTCCGAGTGACCGACCACGACGTAGGAGCAGCCGAGCTTGGCGAGCATCCCCGCGGAGATCTCGCCGGTGAACGCCCCGGAGTCCTGGGTGGAGACGTCCTGGGCGCCGTACTTGACGGAGAGGCGGTCGCCGTCGACCAGGGTCTGCACGGAGCGCAGGTCGGTGAACGGCGGCACGACGACCACCTCGACCTTGCCGTAGTCGTGGCGCTTGTCGGACAACGTCCACGCGAGCTTCTGGACGAGCACCACCGCTTCCTGGTGGTTGAGGTTCATCTTCCAGTTGCCCGCCATCAGCGGCGTGCGGGTGGCCTTGGCCATGGTCGTCAGTCCTCCAGAACCGTGATGCCGGGCAGCTCCCTGCCCTCGAGGTATTCGAGGCTGGCTCCACCACCGGTGGAGATGTGCCCGAACGCTGCTTCGTCGAAGCCCAGCGTGCGTACGGCGGCGGCGGAGTCGCCACCACCCACGACCGAGAGGCCGTCGACCGTGGTGAGGGCCTGCGCGACCGCGCGGGTGCCCTCGGCGAACGCGCCGACCTCGAACACACCCATCGGGCCGTTCCAGAAGACCGTGCGTGCGTCGTGGAGCGCGGCGGCGAACGCCGCCGCGGACTCGGGGCCGATGTCGAGACCCAGGCTGTCGGCGGGGATCGCGTCGGCGCCGACCACCACGGGGTGGGGCTCGGCGTCACCTGAGGGGAAGGTCGTGTCCACGACGATGTCGGTCGGCAGCAGGATCTGCACCCCCGACTCCTCGGCCCGCGTCAGGTAGGACCGGCAGACGTCGAGCTGGTCCTCCTCGAGCAGGCTCTTGCCGACCTCGTGGCCCTGGGCCTTGAGGAAGGTGAAGACCATGCCGCCACCGATGATGAGCTTGTCGGCCTTGCCCAGGAGGTTGTCGATGACCCCGAGCTTGTCGGAGACCTTCGATCCCCCCAGCACCACGACGTAGGGGCGCTCCGGGTCGACCGTGAGTCGACGCAGGACGTCGATCTCGCGGGAGACCAGGCCGCCCATGGCGTGCGGGAGCCGCTGGGCGACGTCGTAGACGCTCGCCTGCTTGCGGTGGACCACGCCGAAGCCGTCGGAGACGAAGGCATCGGCCAGGGCCGCCAGCTGGTCGGCGAAGGCACCACGCTCGGCGTCGTCCTTGCTCGTCTCGCCCGGGTTGAACCGGACGTTCTCGAGGACGGCGACCTGGCCGTCGGCCAGCCCGTCCACGACCCCGCGGGCGGAGTCGCCGACGGTGTCGGTCGCGAACGCGACCTCCCCACCGAGCAGCTCGCCGAGACGGGCTGCCACCGGGCGCAGGGAGTAGCGGTCCTCCGGTGCACCCTTCGGACGTCCGAGGTGCGCGGTGACCACCACCCGGGCGCCGGCGTCAGCCAGCTCCCGGATGGTGGGGACGCTGGCCCGGATACGGCCGTCGTCGGTGATGACCTTGGCGTCGTCGGGGCCGTCGAGCGGCACGTTGAGGTCCGAGCGGACCAGGACGCGCTTGCCGCGCAGGTCCCCGAGCGAGTCGATGCCGGACACGGTCAGAGGGTCTCGCCGACGAGGTTGACCAGGTCGACGAGGCGGTTGGAGTAGCCCCACTCGTTGTCGTACCAGCCGACGACCTTGACCTGGTTGCCGATGACCTTGGTGAGCGGCGCGTCGAAGATGCACGACGCCGGGTCGGTGGTGATGTCGCTGGAGACGATGGGGTCCTCGCTGTAGCGCAGGATGCGACCGTCGGCGGCCGCCTTCATGACGGCGTTGACCTCCTCGACGGTGGTCTCGCGACCGGCCTCGAAGGTCAGGTCCGTGACGGAGCCGGTGGGCACGGGCACGCGCAGCGCGTAGCCGTCGAGCTTGCCCTTGAGCTCGGGCATGACCAGCGAGATCGCCTTGGCGGCGCCGGTCGAGGTGGGCACGATGTTGAGCGCGGCGGCGCGGGCGCGGCGCATGTCGCTGTGCGGTCCGTCGAGCAGGTTCTGGTCGCCGGTGTAGGCGTGGATGGTCGTCATCAGGCCCTTGACGATGCCGAACTCGTCGCTGAGGACCTTGGCCATCGGGGCGAGGCAGTTGGTCGTGCAGGAGGCGTTGGAGATGATCGTGTGGGTGGCGGGGTCGTAGTCGCCCTCGTTGACGCCCATCACGATCGTGACGTCCTCGTTCTTGGCCGGGGCCGAGATGATGACCTTCTTGGCGCCGCCGTCGACGTGGGCCTTCGCCTTGGTCGCGTCGGTGAAGAAGCCGGTCGACTCGATGACGACGTCGGCACCCAGGTCGCCCCAGGGCAGGGCGCTCGGGTCACGCTCCGCGAAGACCTTGAAGGTCTGGCCCGCGGCGGTGATCTCGGTGTCGGTCGCGGTCACGTCCCCGTCGAGACGTCCCAGGATCGAGTCGTACTTGAGGAGGGTGGCGAGGGTCTGGTTGTCGGTGAGGTCGTTGACGGCGACGATCTCGATGTCGGCGCCGGAGGCGACGACGGCCCGGAAGAAGTTGCGGCCGATGCGGCCGAATCCGTTGATACCTACACGAACGGTCACTGCGAATGCTCCTAGCGGTGCGCTGGTGGGGCGGCCCTCGGGGTCTCATCAGGCCGCGTCGCTCCGACCCTATCGCCTGGTGACGGTCAGGAGCCGCCGCGTCCCGACGTACGCACGGGTAACGGACCTCGGTCCCCCGACGAGGGGACCTCAGACCTCGTCGGCGAGCATCTCCGGGGTCAACGACGCCTCGGTGTCGGGGATCCCGAGCTCCTCGGCCCGCTTGTCGGCCATCGCGAGGAGCCGACGGATCCTGCCGGCGATCGCGTCCTTGGTCAGCACGGGCTCGTGCAGCTGGCCGAGCTCCTCCAAGGAGGCCTGCTTGTGCTCGAGACGGAGGGTGCCGGCGAGCTGGAGGTGGTCGGGGATCTCCTCGCCGAGGATCTCCAGGGCGCGCTCGACGCGAGCACCGGCGGCCACGGCGGCGCGAGCCGATCGCCGCAGGTTGGCGTCGTCGAAGTTGGCGAGCCGGTTGGCCGTCGCGCGGACCTCACGCCGCATGCGCCGCTCCTCCCAGGCCATCAGCGACTCGTGGGCGCCGAGCCGGGTCAGGAGCTGTCCGATGGCGTCCCCGTCACGGATGACGACGCGGTCGACACCACGGACCTCGCGGGCCTTGGCCTGGATGCCCAGGCGGCGGGCGACACCGACGAGGGCGAGCGCCGCCTCGGGTCCGGGACAGGTGACCTCGAGCGAGGACGAACGCCCCGGCTCGGTCAGGGACCCGTGGGCGAGGAACGCGCCGCGCCACGCGGCCACCGCGTCACAGCCGCCACCGGACACGACCGCTGGGGGCAGACCGCGCACCGGGCGTCCGCGCTGGTCGAGCAGACCGGTCTGACGCGCGAGCGCCTCGCCGTCCTTGACGACCCGCACGATGTAGCGGCTGCCCTTGCGGATGCCGGCGCCCTGCACCATCACGACGTCGGAGCTGTGGCCGTAGACCTCGGCGATGTCCTTGCGGAGCCGACGCGCAGCGGCACCGGTGTCCAGCTCGGCCTCGACGACGATCTTGCCGCTCACGATGTGGAGACCGCCCGCGAACCTCAACATCGAGGCCACTTCCGCCTTGCGGCAGCAGGTCTTCGTGATCTGGGTGCTGGACAACTCCGCCTTGACCTGGGCCGTCATCGCCATGGCGTGATCCTCGCACGGGAGTCAACAACCCACGACCACTCCCCCGGCTCAGTCACCGCTCATGATGTGTGCATAGGTGGCCGCGAGCTTGACCGGGTCGTGGCGGGGCGTCCCGTCGTCGGCCATGACGTCCGCGAGCACCAGCCGCGCGCCGTAGGAGGCGACCGTCTGCTCCAGGGCCGGTGCGTCGTCGCCGACGCAGCGGGCATCGGCGAGCACGACGGCCGGCGCCAGGTCGGGCGCGTGCTCGATGAGGGCAGCGAGGTGGTCGCCCGGGCCGAGCCCGTGGGTCTCACCGGGCTGCTCCTCGAGGTTGAGCACGACGATGAGCCGGGCCTCGCTGGTGACGATCGCCTCCCGGAGCGCGGGGATCATCAGGTGCGGGATCACCGAGGTGAACCAGGAGCCGGGGCCGAGCACCATCCAGTCGGCGGCGCCGATCGCCTCGACGGCCTGCGGGCAGACCGTGGGGTCCGCGGGCTCGAGCGCGATGGAGGAGATGGTGCCCGAGGTGATCGCGACCTCCACCTGGCCGCGCACCGTGACGAGCTCGTCGGGCTCGTCGAGCAGACCGGCGACCTCGGCGGTGATCACCATCGGCGTCAGGGCCATGGGCAGCACGCGCCCCTTGGCGCCGAGCAGCCGGCCGATCCAGTCGAGCGCGTCGACGTGGTCACCGAGCAGCTCCCAGAGGCTGACGATGAGGAGGTTGCCGACGACGTGTCCGCGCATCTCGCCCTCACCGGCGAAGCGGTGCTGGAGCACCCGCGACCACGTGACGTCCCAGGTGTCGTCGCCACAGAGCGCCGCGAGGGCCATGCGCAGGTCACCCGGCGGCAGCACCCCGAACTCGCCGCGCAGGCGCCCCGAGGAGCCGCCGTTGTCGGCGACCGTGACGACGGCGGTCAGGTCGTCGACCGTGAGGTCGTCGACGAGCAGCCGAAGCGCGGAGAGGGAGGCGAACAGTCCGTGGCCACCACCGAAGGCGACGACCGACTGGGCACGAAGGTCGCTCATCGCCGTCACTCGCGCCCGAGGTCGCGGTGGGTGACCCGCACTTCCAGGCCCCGGTCGATCAGCCGACGGCCGACCTCCTCGCTCATCGCGACGCTGCGGTGCTTGCCCCCCGTGCAGCCGATGGCGACGCGCATGAAGCGCTTGCCCTCGCGCAGGTAGCCGGCCGAGACCCCGGCGAGCACCGGCACGTAGCCGTCGAGGAACTCCGCGGCCCCGGGCTGGCTCTTGACGTAGTCGGCGACCCCGGCGTCACGTCCGGTGCCGGCGCGCAGCTCGGGCACCCAGAAGGGGTTGGGCAGGAAGCGCATGTCGGCCACGAAGTCGGCGTCGACCGGGATGCCGTACTTGAAGCCGAAGCTGACGACGTTGACCTTGAGGCGGGTCGAGTGCACCGTGCCGAAGGCCTCGGCCACACGGTCGGTGAGCTGGTGAACGTTGAGTGCCGTGGTGTCGATCATCAGGTCGGCGTCGCTGCGCAGGTCGGCCAGCACGGCGCGCTCCCGCTGCAGGCCGTCGAGGAGCCGGCCGCTCGCCTGGAGCGGGTGCGGCCGTCGCGCCGCCTCCTGGCGGCGCACCAGCACCTCGTCGGAGGCGTCGAGGAAGAGCAGCGTCGTGCGTCGACCGGTCGCGCCCTGGGCGAGGTTGGCGTGCAGGGTGTGGAAGAACGAGCCCGAGCGGACGTCGACAACCACGGCGATGCCCTGGGTGGGACCGAGGCTGTCGTCGACCAGCTGGACGACGTCGGGCAGGAGGCTGGGCGGGAGGTTGTCGACGACGTAGAAGCCGAGGTCCTCGAGCTCCTTGGCCGCCGTGCTGCGACCGGCACCGGTCATGCCCGTGACGACGACCAGCTCACCACGGGTCGGGGGCGCTGTCTCCTCGGTCATGACTCCTCGATCTCTCCGGTCGCCGTGTTGACGGAGACAGTCTTGCCGGTCGACGACGCCTGGGCGACCGCGTCCTTGATGGCGGTGGCGGTGCGCTCGCCGATGCCCGGGACCATCGCGATCTCCTCGACCGTGGCCAGGCGCAGCTTCTTGAGCGAGCCGAAGTGCTTGAGCAGGGTCTTGCGGCGCACCTCACCCAGGCCGGGGACGTCGTCGAGCATGCTCTCGACCATCGTCTTGGAGCGTCGCGAGCGGTGGTGGTTGATGGCGAAGCGGTGGGCCTCGTCGCGCACCCGCTGGAGGAGGTAGAGACCCTCCGACGAGCGCGGCAGGATGACCGGGTCCTCCTGCCCGGGCAGCCAGACCTCCTCGAGGCGCTTGGCCAGCCCGCAGATCGCGATGTCGTCGATGCCCAGCTCGTCGAGCGCCTGCTGGGCGGCCGCGACCTGCGGTGGACCCCCGTCGACCACCACGAGGCCGGGGGCGTAGGCGAACTTGCGAGGCCGACCCGTCTCGGGGTCGACCAGCATCGGACCGCTCTCGGTCGAGACCTGCTGGCTGCGTGCCTGCTCGTCGAGGAGGCGGCGGAAGCGGCGGGTGATCACCTCGTGCATCGACGCGACGTCGTTCTGACCCTCGACACCCTTGATGACGAAGCGGCGGTATTCGCCCTTGCGGACCAGACCGTCCTCGAAGACCACCATCGACGCCACGACCTCGGTGCCCTGGAGGTTGGAGACGTCGTAGCACTCGATACGCAGCGGGACCTCGTCGAGCTCGAGCGCGAGCTGGATCTCCTCGAGCGCCCGGTTGCGGGTGGTGAGGTCGCTGGCGCGCTTGGTCTTGTGGAGGACCAGGGCCTGACCGGCGTTGCGGGCCACCGTGTCCTGAAGGGTCTTCTTGTCACCGCGCTGGGGCACCCGGATCTGCACGCGACTGCCCCGCAGGTCGCTGAGCAGCGCCTCGTAGGTGTCGGCGTCGGGCGGCAGGGCAGGCACCAGGATCTCGCGTGGGATCGAGTCGGCCTCACCGCCGGCGTAGAGCTGGAGCAGGAAGTCGTCGACCAGCTCGGCAGTGCCGCCCTCGTCGACCCGGTCGGCGACCCAGCCACGCTGACCACGGATGCGACCACCGCGCACGTAGAAGATCTGCACGGCGACCTCGAGCGGGTCCTCGGCGAGCGCGATCACGTCGGCGTCGGCACCGTCACCGAGCACGACCGCCTGCTTCTCCAGCGCCTTCTCGAGCGCTCCCAGGTCATCTCGGAGCCGGGCCGCCCGCTCGTAGTCCTCGGCCTCCGAGGCGGCGTACATCTCCTTCTCGATGCGACGGACGAACGGCCGGGTCTGGCCGCCCATGAAGTCGCAGAAGTCATCGACGATCGCGCGGTGCTCCTCGGGGGAGACCTGACCCACGCAGGGCGCCGAGCACTTGCCGATGTAGCCCAGGAGACAGGGCCGACCGATCTGGGCCGAGCGCTTGAAGACGCCGTTGCTGCAGGAACGCATCGGGAACACGCGCAGCAGCACGTCGACGGTCTCGCGGATGGCCCAGGCGTGGCTGTAGGGCCCGAAGTAGCGCGTGCCCTTGCGCTTGGCGCCGCGACCGACCATCACCCGGGGGAACTCGTCACCGACGGTGACGGCCAGCCAGGGGTAGGACTTGTCGTCGCGGTACTTGACGTTGAAGCGCGGGTCGAACTCCTTGATCCAGCTGTATTCCAGCTGGAGCGCCTCGACCTCGGTGTTGACGACCGTCCACTCGACGCTGGCGGCGGTCGTGACCATGGTGGCCGTGCGCTGGTGCAGGTTGCCGACATCCTGGAAGTAGGACGACAGGCGCGGGCGCAGGCTCTTGGCCTTGCCGACGTAGATCACGCGGCCCTTGGCGTCGCGGAAGCGGTAGACCCCGGGCTGGGTCGGGATCGAGCCGGGCTCGGGGCGGTAGGACAGCGGCCCGCGGGCGGATCGGGAGGAGCGGGTCGGCGGCACGGGCCAACCCTACGGAACGCCGGGGACAGCCAGCGCCTCAGGCAGCGAGGATCCTGTCGCCCTGCACGTCGATGGCGACGGCGGCGAGCGCGGAGCCGGCCGGGCCGCCCTCGACCTCGCCGGTCTCGGCACTGAACGAGCTGCCGTGGAAGCTGCACTCGATGGTGGCGCCCTCCACCGCCGTCACGGTGTTGCCCTGGTGGGTGCACACGGCCGTGAAGGCCTTGAAGTCCCCTTCGGTCGGCTGGGTGATCACGATCTTCTGGTCCGACAGGATCAGGCCACCACCGACGGGGACCTCCGACGTCGCCGCGAGCTCGTCGCCGGCCGCGGCCTCCGGTGCCGCCGGCTCCGAGCTGCCGCCGCCGCACCCGGCGAGCGCGGCCGCGACGCCGATGGCACCGAGGCCGTGGAAGACGATGCGACGGGTGGGCCGGAACGAGGGGCGATCAGACATCGGTGCCTCCGGGAGATGGGGTGGATGGGGCTCAGGCGAGGCTGATGCTGTCGCCGTCGACGACCAGCTCGACCGCGGCAAGGGGCGAGGACGCGGGCCCCGCCGTGGGCGAGCCGTCGGTGATGGAGAACTTGCTGCCGTGGCAGGGGCAGAGGATCTCGTCGGTGACCTGGTTGACCGGGCACC
Source organism: Nocardioides sp. (assembly GCF_031397825.1). Classification (GTDB taxonomy): domain Bacteria; phylum Actinomycetota; class Actinomycetes; order Propionibacteriales; family Nocardioidaceae; genus Nocardioides. Next base: position 20,480 of record NZ_JANNML010000189.1, on the reverse strand, counting down.
CGGAGTGCGTGCACACGAACGAGAAGCCCTTGAACTCCCCCTCGGTCGGCTGCGTCACCACGACCTGCTGCTCCTCGAACACGCCCCCGCCGCCCACCGGGATGTCGGCGGTCAACGCGAAGCCGCCGGTCGGCACCTCCGGCGTCGCGCTGGCGGACGGGCTGGCGGACGGGCTGGGGCCGGCCGGTGTCGGGCTCGGGTCGCTCGCACTGGTGGTGGTGCCGTCACCGCCGCAGGCGGCCAGCACCGGCAGTCCGAGACCGACCCCCGCGGCGCTCGAGAGCGCTCGGCGCCGGCTCAGTCCTGATGCGCTCATGACATGCTCCTCGAGACCTCGGGATTGGTTGAAGAGAAGACTACCGAGCAGGGTGAGGGCCACCTGAGAGCGCGCAGGTCGGACTCGCTCAGCTCCTGCTGGTCACCTTCCGCTTGGCCGCGGACTTCCTCGCAGCCGCCTTCGTGGCCGCGGTCTTCGTCGTCGGCTTGGCAGCAGCCGTCGCCTTGGCACCGCGGGGCGCGGGCGCCTCGGTGGCGGGCAGGACGCGCTTGGGCTGGGCGGCCTCGCGGCCCTCGAGCAGCGGCTTGAGGAACTGACCGGTGTAGCTGTCGGGATGTGCGGCCACCTGCTCCGGCGTGCCCTCGGCGACGACCATCCCCCCGCGCGAGCCACCCTCGGGCCCCATGTCGACCAGCCAGTCGGCGGTCTTGATGACGTCGAGGTTGTGCTCGATCACCAGCACGCTGTTGCCCTGGTCGACGAGACGACCCAGCACGAGCAGGAGCTTGCGGATGTCCTCGAAGTGCAGGCCCGTGGTCGGCTCGTCGAGGACGTAGACGGTGCGCCCGGTGGAGCGCTTCTGCAGCTCCGAGGACAGCTTGACCCGTTGGGCCTCACCACCGGACAGCGTGGTCGCCGGCTGGCCGAGACGCACGTAGCCGAGACCGACCTCGACGAGCGTCTGCATGTGCCGGGCGATCGGCGGCACGGCCGCGAAGAAGTCCAGGGCCTCCTCGATCGGCATGTCGAGGACCTCGGCGATGGTCTTGCCCTTGTAGTGGACCTCGAGGGTCTCGCGGTTGTAGCGCGCGCCGTGGCAGACCTCGCACGGGACGTAGACGTCCGGCAGGAAGTTCATCTCGATCTTGATCGTGCCGTCGCCGGAGCACGCCTCGCAGCGCCCGCCCTTGACGTTGAAGGAGAAGCGGCCCTGGAGGTAGCCCCGCATCTTGGCCTCGGGCGTCGAGGCGAAGAGCTTGCGCACGTGGTCGAAGACCCCCGTGTACGTCGCCGGGTTGGACCGCGGGGTGCGACCGATCGGCGACTGGTCGACGTGGATCACCTTGTCGACGTGGTCGAGACCGGTGATCTTCTGGTGGCGACCCGGGATCGTGCGCGAGCGATAGATCTGCTTGGCCAGCGAGGTGTAGAGGATGTCGTTGACCAGCGTCGACTTGCCCGAGCCCGAGACGCCGGTGACGGCGACGAACATCCCGAGCGGGAACGACACGTCGATGTCCTGCAGGTTGTGCTCGCGGGCCCCGTGGACGGTCAGCTCGCGGCCCTTGGTGCGGGGACGCCGGATCTCGGGCACCGGGATCTCACGACGACCCGACAGGTACTGCCCGGTCATCGAGTCGGGGTGCTCGAGCAGGCCCTGGACGGTGCCGCTGTGGACCACCTGGCCACCATGCTCGCCGGCACCGGGCCCGATGTCGACGACCCAGTCGGCGACCTTGATGGTGTCCTCGTCGTGCTCGACGACGATCAGGGTGTTGCCGAGGTCCTTGAGCCGGACCAGGGTCTCGATCAGGCGGTGGTTGTCGCGCTGGTGCAAGCCGATGGACGGCTCGTCGAGCACGTAGAGGACGCCGACCAGGCCGGCGCCGATCTGGGTGGCCAGGCGGATCCGCTGGGCCTCGCCTCCCGACAGCGAGCCGGAGGGGCGGTCGAGGGAGAGGTAGTCGAGGCCGACGTCGAGCAGGAAGTTGAGCCGCTCCTGGATCTCCTTGAGCACCTGCTCGCCGATCTGACGCTCCCGCGTCGAGAGCTCGAGCGTCGTGAGGAAGTCGGCGGCCTCGTTGATCGGCATCGCGCAGACGTCGGCGATGTTGCGTCCCCCGACCGTGACCGCCATCGAGACCGGCTTGAGCCGGCTGCCCTTGCAGGTCCCGCAGGGCACCTCGCGCATGAAGCCCTCGAAGCGCTCACGGCTGGTGTCGGACTCCGCCTCCCGGTGGCGGCGCTCGATGTAGGGGCGCACGCCCTCGAACTGCGCGTAGTAGGCGCGCTCACGTCCGTAGCGGTTGCGCGTCACGACGTGCACCTTGCCGGAGTGGCCCTCCAGCAGCGCCTTCTGACCCTTGGCCGGGAGGTCCTGCCAGGGCACGTTGAGGTCGAAGCCGAGCTCGTCACCGAGCGCGGACATGAGCTTGAGGAAGTAGTCGGCGACGTGGGCCTGGCTCCAGGGCTGGATGGCGCCCTCGCCGAGGGTGGCCGTCGGGTCGGGCACGACCAGCTCGGGGTCGACCTCCATGCGCGTGCCGAGCCCGCTGCAGACCGGGCACGCACCGAACGGGGAGTTGAACGAGAACGAGCGCGGCTCGAGGTCGTCGGTGTCGATGGCGTGGTCGTTGGGGCAGGCCATCTTCTCGCTGAACCGCAGCTCGCGGTCGGGCGCCTTGGCGTCGAGGTCGACGAAGTCGAAGAGCACCAGCCCGCCGGCGAGGTTGAGCGCCGTCTCGACCGAGTCGGTGAGGCGCCGCTTGGAGGACTCCTTGACCGCGAGCCGGTCGACGACCACCTCGATGGTGTGCTTCTTCTGCTTGTCGAGGACGGGCGGCTCGTCGAGCGTGTGGGTCTCGCCGTTGACGCGGGCACGGCTGAAGCCCTGGGTCTGGAGCTGCTTGAACAGCTCGACGTACTCGCCCTTGCGGCCCCGGATCACCGGGGCCAGCACCTGGAAGCGCCGCCCCTCCTCGAGCGTGAGGATCTTGTCGACGATCTGCTGCGGCGTCTGCCGCTCGATCGGCGCCCCGCAGGTGGGGCAGTGCGGCCGACCCGCCCGGGCGTAGAGCAGGCGGAGGTAGTCGTAGACCTCGGTGATGGTGCCGACCGTGGAGCGCGGGTTCTTCGACGTGGACTTCTGGTCGATCGACACCGCGGGTGAGAGGCCCTCGATGAAGTCGACGTCGGGCTTGTCCATCTGCCCGAGGAACTGACGCGCGTAGGCGGACAGCGACTCGACGTAGCGGCGCTGCCCCTCGGCGAAGATCGTGTCGAAGGCCAGCGAGGACTTCCCGGAGCCGGACAGCCCCGTGAACACGATGAGCGAGTCGCGCGGGAGGTCGAGGGAGACGTCCTTGAGGTTGTGCTCCCGGGCTCCCCGGATGATGAGCTGATCCGCCACTGCCGTCCTTCGGGCTCGACCGGTCTGGAATGGTGCTGCGTTCGAACAAGTGTTCGTCACGCAGCGCGTGGGCGCAAGCCTGGCGCGCCGACGCACCAGACTCTCACGCGACCCCAACCGCCACGATTTCACGAGCATGACCGCTGCGTCACACCCCCACGGGTCGCCCCTGGGTGAGGATGGGTGACATGGACGACACCACCGGTCCCACCCTCCTGGAGCAGCTCACGTCCGCCGACCGGCGCCTCGTCCGCACGGTCGACGCCCTCCCCGACGAGGCGTACGCCGAGCCCTCCGCCCTGCCCGGCTGGACGCGGGGCCACGTGGTCGCCCACCTGGCGCTGAACGGCGAGGCGCTCGCCGCCGTGCTGCTCGGGGTCGCCCAGGGCGACGTGCCCCCGATGTATGCCTCGCAGGAGCGGCGGGACGCTGACATCGCCGAGCTGGGGTCGGCCGCACCGCAGGAGCTGCGCGCTCGGCTGCTGGGTGGCACCACCTCCCTCGTCGACGCGCTCGGCCTCGTGCCGGGCGACCGGCTCGGGGCCGTGGTGGAACGCACCCGTGGCAGCGACCGCACGTTCCCCGTCCGTGCCGTCACCGGCATGCGGCTGCGCGAGGTGGAGATCCACCACGCCGACCTGGCCTCGGGATACACGCGTGCCGACTGGCCGCTCGACTTCGCGGCGTTCCTCGTGGCCTCCTTGCTGGACCGGCCCGGGGTGGAGGCGTCGTTCGCGGTCGCACCGACGGACCTCGACCGCACCTGGCAGGCTGGTGCCCGTAGCGCCGGCCCGGTCGTCACGGGCACCATCGCCGACCTGGGATGGTGGCTGACCGGACGCGGCACCGGCGACGGACTGACGAGCAGCGACGGCACACTGCCGAGGATGGAGACCTGGTGAACGACACGAGCTACACCGGAGACGTGACGGTCGGCGGCGGCGCCCAGGTGCGCGAGCTCGCGCACATGACGATCACCAAGGTGGCCGTCGACGAGCAGATGTCCAACAACTGCTACCTCCTGCGCTGCCGCACCAACGGCGAGCAGGTGCTCATCGACGCGGCCGCGGCGCCTGAGACGCTGCTCCCGCTGGTCGGGGACGCCGGGCTGACCACCGTCGTCACCACGCATCAGCACTGGGACCACCACCGGGCTCTCGACGCGGTGGTGAAGGCGACGGGCGCCGAGGTGGTCGCCGGCACGCCCGACGCGGCGGCCATCACCGAGCAGACCGGGGTGCCGGTGACGCGCACGGTCGGCGACGGCGACACGGTCGCCGTGGGCGACTGCACCCTCGAGGTGATCGCGATCGCGGGGCACACGCCCGGCTCGATCGCGCTGGTCTACCGCGATCCCGAGGGCCACCCGCACCTCTTCACCGGTGACTCGCTGTTCCCGGGCGGCGTCGGCAACACCTTCGGCGACGCCGACGCCTTCGTCCAGCTGGTGGGCGAGGTGGAGACGAAGGTCTTCGGCACGCTGCCCGACGACACCTGGTTCTACCCCGGTCACGGGGGCGACTCGGTGCTCGGCGCCGAGCGGCCCCACCTCGCGGAGTGGCGCGAGCGCGGCTGGTAGCCCAGGTCCGGACCTGGTGCAGCTCAGGCCGCGAGGTCGCCGTTCTCGTCGTCGTCGACGTCGACGTCGAGCTCGGCCATGTGCCAGTCGGTCGGCTCGATCACGTCGGCACCCGGGACGTCCCAGGCCAGCAGGTCCTCGGGGAGCACGTCCCCGGCCAGCAGCTCCTCGCCGATGAGGTCCTCGAACTTCGGCCAGGCTCCGGGCTCGAAGATCGCCGGCAGGGGGGCGGCCGCCGTGGAGGGCCGGCGGCCGGTCAGCGTGACGGAGGGAGCACGGACGACGGTCACGCCGACGGGGGTGCGCATGGCCTGGGCCGCGACCGGGAGGCCGCTGAGCGAGGCGAAGAGCGCCAGCTCGCGCAGGTCGGGCACGGTGTGGTTGGCCAGGTGCTCGAGCAGGTCGTGGTGGCCGAGGTCGGCAGCGACGACGACCGACAGGGTGCCGGCGTCGTACTGCTGGATCCACAGCAGCATCGTGAAGGGCTTGATGCCCCGGGCAGCAGCCTTCTCGACGACCAGGGAGGCCTCGTCGGAGGAGACGCCCTCGGCGATGAGTAGACGCAGGATGTCACCGGAGTTGACCTGCTGGGGGTGACGCGACACGTGCCGCATCCGGCGACCGAGGTCGCGCGACCGGCTGCGCTTCGACGCCGGTGCCGACGCCGTCACGGCGAGACCGATGGTGAGTGCGGCCAGGCACGTGATGGTGATGATGATGGTCATGACCCCTCCTCCCGCGATGTGATCGCCTGCCTGGGCGGGTGCCCAGTTGGGGGGGACGATCACGACCTCGGAAATGCTGTCTTGACCCAGTGAACCTGTCCGGAGGGGCATACGTCACGCGTTACCGAGAAGTTGATTTTCTGTTCTAGACCAGGGTTTGGGGTCCCGAATTGTTACCGTTCTGTGGATTTTGTGGCCGAATGGTGTGGTTGAGAGGGCTCTCAGGCACCGCGCTGCCAGGTGCGTGACCACCCGTCGAGGTAGTCGCTCACCGCGTCGGCGTAGGACGCGACCAGCGTGACGCCGTCGCTCCCGACGCCCAGGTCGGTCCAGCCCGGCCCGCCCGTGTAGGCCAGGTGGGCGCCCGCCGTGCCGGCGTGGCGGCCGTCGATGACCAGCAGGTTCTGGCCCACGGCCGACGTGCGCACCGGTACTCCCCCGTCGGCGAGCACCGTGCGGATGCCCTTGCGGACGTGGGGCCCCACGACCACCACGACGTCGCAGCCCTTGCGCCTCAACGCCGCGAGCCGGGTGGCCACCCGCTGGCCGCGCACGCCGGACCACGCCTGGACGGCGACGCGGATGTCGGTGCGACCGTCGTCGGTGCGCAGGCCGCTGGCCTCGGTGCACCCGACGGGCTTGAGGGCCTTGAGGACGGGGTCGCGGAACGGCAGGGCCGGGACCGGGTAGAGCTGGGCGGTGTAGCCCGTGCCCATCTCGACGGTGCGCACCTTGGAGGTGTCGGTGGTGTCGAGCGACATCCGCGAGAAGACCGCGCCATAAGTCGCGTAGACCGCGGCGGAGGAGGAACGGAAGACGTCGGTGGAGCGGCTGGTGCTGCCGGCCTCGAAGGCAGCCGACGAGATCATCGCCAGCTCGGTGGTCCCACCTGCGCGGCTGACCAGGACGAAGTTGGCCTCCTGCCGCCCGGTTCCGCCCAGGCAGCTGCCGACGCAGCGACGCAGCCAGGACGGCTGCGTCTGGTCGATGCCCAGGGCGGTCTCGAGCTGCTGCTCCGCCGCCGTGGGCGTGCCGGCCCCGACGACGACCTGGACGGCCGCACCCTCGGCGTACGCCGACGTCAGCGCGCCCAGCAGGTCCGGGTCGTCCAGGCGGCTGGTGGCCACGCGGACCAGGTCACCGGTCTCGGCGTCCTGGACGGCGCGCACGGTGCGGTCGAGGCTCCGGCGGCGGTCCAGCAGGTCACCCGCCGGGGCGTTGAACAGCGGACCGGTCTCGAAGAGGTCGATGGCCCGGTAGGTGAACCGGATCGCCCAGTGGTCGGAGTTGAAGCCCTTGACGATGCTCGCGTCGGTCTTGACCAAGCCGCCGTTGCGCTTGACCGACATGCCGTAGTCGAGCAGCGACGTGGGGTTGAACGAGCCGGTGAGCGGCATGTCGAAGTTGACCAGGTCGCCGAGACGGTCGGTTGGCAGGCCGGGGTTCTGCCGACGCCTGTCGGCGAGGTAGTTGACGTTGAGGTCGCCGCTGATGAAGACGTGCTCGGTGTGGTTGAAGAGCGCCTGGATCTCCTGGCGCAGCATCTTGAGGTGCAGGCGCAGGCGCGGGATCCGCTGCATGTTGGACAGCTGCGCGTCGCGCGAGGCGCCGGAGATGACGTGGGTGTTGATGTAGCCGAACACCTTGCCGGTTGCGATCTCGCGCAGCCGCACCACGTTGATGTAGCGGCTCGGCGTCACGCCGTTCTGCGGGCCGTGCACCTTGACGGTGTGGCCGTCGATCAGCCGGAAGCGGTCGCGGTTCCACACGATCGGGATGGCGACACCGCCGTCGTTGGGCATGTACCAGCCCCAGTCCTCGGCCTTGCAGAGCGCGATGAGGGACTCGCGGTCCTCCGCGTCGGACATCTCCTGCATGCCGCCCGCGTCACCGAGGGTCAGGGCGCGCCTCATGTCCGCGAGCGCCTTGGTCCTGTTGAGGTCGTGCTTGATGTTGATCGTGAAGGTCTGGTACGTCGGCGAGGCCAGCGCCTGGGCGGCTGGACGCAGGCCGGTGGACGGCGTCGCGGGAGGCGGTGCGTCGGTCGTGACCGAGGAGGGGGCGGCGAGCAGCGTCACGGCCAGCGCGGTGGGCAGCAGGAGACCCAGGAGCGACGACAGGAGGCGGGAAGCCGTGGGGGAAGCCACGGTGGTTCTCCTTCAGGTGGGTGAGGGCAGCGGCGTTAGTTCACACCAGTCACACCAGTCACACAACCATTCCGGGTGAACTACAGGCCTGTAGTTATGTCAGGCCTGGGTCGTCACCCGCGAGGTGAGCAGCCGCAGGGTCTCCTGGAGCGCCACGAACTCGGCCTCCCCGAGCCCCAGCACGTCCTTCATCCCGCAGTGGATCCGCGTGGCGTGCACCCGCATCGCGTCCCCCGCCGCCGTCGCCGAGACCTCGACGAACCGCTCGTCGCCGACGGCGCGGCGACGCGCCACGAGGCCGTTGCCCTCCATCCGGCGCAGGAGCGGGGTGAGCGTGCCGTGGTCGAGCATCAGCGCGTCGGCCAGCTCCCGGACGGTGCAGGTGCCTCGCTCCCACAGGACGAGCATCACGAGGTACTGCGGGTAGGTCAGGCCGAGCTCCTGCAGGACCGGCCGGTAGGCGCCGGTCACGGCCCGCGAGGCGGCATAGAGGTCGAAGCAGAGCTGGTCCGCCAGGGGCGGGGTGTCCGGGTCTGCCATGTCCTCATCTTGGCACGCAGTGCGCTATCTTGTGCACAAGTCACGTGTCCACACGCACCTGGCGCATGGGGTTCGACCGCACGTTGACCAGGAGGATGAGCCCCGTGGCGCGACGCTCCCGAGGACCGACCATGGAGCACTCGTGCTCACTGACGGACCTGCTCCTGGCCTCCGGCCGCGGCGACCAGGACTCGTTCGCCACGCTCTACGACGAGCTGGCCCCCCGCGTCCACGGCGTCACCCTGCGGATCCTGCGCGACGCGCACCAGGCCGAGGAGGTGACCCAGGAGGCGTTCCTCCAGGTGTGGCAGACCGCCGCGCAGTTCGACCCGTCCCGCGGCTCGGCCATGACCTGGGTCATGACCCTGGCGCACCGTCGGGCCGTGGACCGGGTGCGCTCCAGCGAGTCGGTGCGTCGCCGTGACACCGAGCACGTGGAGCTCGACGTCCGGGCGCCGTACGACGAGACGGCGACAGCCGTCCACGCGACGCTGGAGGGCGAGCGGGTGCACGCCGCCCTCGCGACCCTGTCGGGCGCGCAGCGCCAGGCCATCGAGCTGGCCTACTTCGGCGGGCACACCCACGTGGAGGTGTCGAGACTCCTGCAGATCCCGCTGGGCACCGCCAAGACCCGCATCCGGGACGGGATGCTGCAGCTGCGAGACCTGCTGGCGGTCAGCGCCGCCGAGCTGGCTTAGCTGTAGGTGACCTTGACGGTGTCGGTGACCGGCACCGCCTGGCAGGCCAGCCGGATGCCCTCGGCGAGGTCCTCGGCGTCGAGCACGTCGTTGTGCAGGAGCTTGACCTCGCCCTCCAGGAGCCGGACGGCGCAGGCCGAGCACTCCCCCTCGCGGCAGGAGAAGGGCGCCTTGACGCCCTGGGCCTCGAGGTGGTCGAGCATCGTCGTGCCCGGGTCCCAGTCGTCGAAGGAGTGTTGCTCGCCGTCGAGCTCCACCTCGAGCCGGACGGGCGCCCGCGAGGCGGCTGCCGCGTCGGCGGCGGCGTCCTGCTCGTCGGACTCGGCGGCCGCGATCTCGGACTCGGCGACCTCCACGTCGTGCAGGTCGCCGAAGGGGTTGCCCCCGAGCGAGACGAACTTCTCCTGGTGGCGACGCTCGCGCGGCACCTCCAGCTCCTTGAGCGCCGTGGTCGTCATCTTCATGAACGGTGCAGGCCCGCAGACGAAGGCGTCGTGGGACGGGTAGTGGGCCACGAAGGCCTTCATCTGCTCGCCGGTGGGCAGGCCCTGGACGGACTCGAGCCAGTGGACCACCTGGAGGCGGTCGGGGTGCTCGGCGGCGAGCCGGGTGAGCTCGCCGGCGAAGATCACCGAGCGCTCGTCGCGGTTGGCGTAGAAGACGACGACGCGACCGCTCCCCTGCGCCAGCGCCGTGCGCGTGATGGAGAGGATCGGCGTGATGCCGCTCCCGCCGGCGAGGAGCAGCAGGTCGGCGTCGAGGGACGCCGGGGTGAAGATGCCGCTCGGCGGCAGCACGCGCATGGTGTCGCCCTGGCGCAGGTGGTCGCAGATCCAGTTGGAGGCGTAGCCCTCGGCGGTCCGCTTGACGGTGATCGTGAGCCCGTCGCCCCGGGTCAGCGGGCTGCTGGACAGCGAGTAGCAGCGCGCCGCCACGCCGGTCTGGTCGCTCGGGACGGCGACGGTGAGGAACTGGCCGGGCTTGAAGTCGAAGAGCTCGGCGTGGTCCTCGGGCACCGCGAAGGTGATCGAGTGCGCGTCGGCCGTCTCCTCGACGACCTCGCTGACCGTGAGCTCGAAGGATGCGGTGTCCATGGGTGGTTCAGTAACCGTCCTCAGCGCCGATGTGGATGTGGCCCTCGCGCACCGCGGCGTCGATGCTGGCGACCAGGCGAGGACAACCCTGGTGGATCTCACGCCCGCTCGGTGACGCGTCCCGCCTGGCGAACTCCGGGCACGCTTCCAGTGCTGCGGCGTTCCACTGGATCGAGGTGTGGTGCTCGCTGTTCTTCTTGACCCCGACGCTGGCCAGGCAGTCCAGGCAGGCGACCTCGGTCAGCCGGGCCTGGGTGTAGCGACGCTGGTCCTCCAGCGTGTCGGCGCTGGTGGGGACGAAGCTCGCCATCAGGCGTCGGCGGTCTCGGGGGTCGCCGCGTCTTCCTCGGCCTTCTTCGCGAGGTTCGCCGCGACCTCCTCGCGCCAGTACTCGTTGGCCTTGGTCGTGTCGACCTCGAACTCGAACCGATCGGTCATCTCGGGCGTCACGTCGGCCTTGTCGACGTAGAACTGCTCGTACCACCGGCGCAGCTGGTAGACCGGACCGTCCTCCTCGCACAGGAGCGGGTTCTGCACGGGCGCCTTGTTGAGCCAGATGTGCACGTCCTGCTCGAAGCCCTCCTTGAAGGTCTCGGAGTAGCGCTTGCCGATGTAGTCGGCGGTCGCGTCGTCCACGCCCTCGGGCTTCTTGACGCACAGGGCGTACTGGAGCTTGAACGAGTTGGGCCCGGTCGGCACGTGGCAGTTGATGAGGATGACCTCGGTCTCGAAGCCCTTGTAGTCCACGTGCAGCCAGTTGATCATGTACGACGGCCCGAAGTAGCTGGCCTCCGACTTGAGCACCAGCCCCTCGTCGCCGTAGCCCGCGCCGTCCATGTCGGGGCGGCCCGTCGACTCCATGAACTGGGTGGCGACGTGGCCCTCGAAGACGTTGCGGAAGTTCGTCGGGAAGGCGAAGTGGATGTAGAAGAAGTGCGCCATGTCCACGACGTTGTCGATGATCTCGCGGCAGTGCGCGGTGGGGACGTCGAGGACCTCCCAGGTCCAGTCGGTGTAGGCGTCCGTGCCGACCCCGGGCAGCTCGGGAGGCAGGATGTCGTGGTCGGGCTCGGAGCCCTCGACGTCGTGCCAGACCATGAGCTGGCCGTTGCGGACGACCGCGGGGTACTTCTGGGTGCGGGCCCGCAGCGGGACCCGGCGGGCGTAGGGGATCGCCTTGCACTTGCCGTCGCCGCCCCAGCGCCAGTCGTGGAACGGGCACGCGATCTCGTCACCCTTGACCGTGCCCTGGGTGAGGTCGCCACCCATGTGACGGCAGTAGCCGTCGAGCACGTTGAGGTTGCCCTGCGTGTCCTGCCAGACCACGAGCTTGCCGCCGAAGCCGTCGATGCCGTGGGGCTTGCCGTCGGCGAAGTCCCGGGCCAGGCCCAGGCAGTGCCAGCCGCGCGCGAAACGCTCGGGCGGTGCGCCCTTGTCGAGGAACCGGGTGTCGCTCATGGTGTGCCTCTCCCAGTGGTCGGCCGTGGTCGTGCTCGGGTCGTGTCCTGCAAAACAAGAACAGGTTATAGTTTTTGCGAGCCGGAGGCCAGCCTGGCCGCCTCCTCGGCGCGGGCGGCCTGCATCGCACGCTGCTTGGCCACGAAGCCGATCGACATCCGCTGGGTGAAGCGGGGTGCGAGCCTGCCGACCAGCCAGGTGACCCGTGCGCTGCGCGGCGCCACGAGCATCGCGCGCCCCGTGACCACGGCCTCGAGGACCTCGTCGGCCAGCCGGGCCGGGTCGTGCGGACGGCGCACGCCCTGCCCCTTGAGGAAGTAGTCGCGGCCGTGGAAGCGACCGATCGCTCCCTTGTCGAGGATCGGGGTGTCGACCGCCGACGGGCACACGACCGTGACGCCGACACCCTTGGCGGCCGCCTCGGAGCGCAGCGCCAGCGAGAGACCGACGACCGCGTGCTTGGTCATGACATAGCTCGTCAGCAGACCCGCGGCCATCAGCCCGCCCATGGAGGCGGTGTTGACGATGTGACCGCCGAAGCCGCCCCCGGCGCCCTGCCGGACCATCAGCGGGTAGGCGGCAGCGACGCCGTGCACGACCCCGCGGATGTTGACGTCGATGATCGAGTCCCAGTGCTCGAGGGTCAGCTCCTCCGTCTCGCCGCCCAGCGTGATCCCCGCGTTGTTGAACATCAGGTCGAGACGTCCGGCGCGGCCCACCACCTCGTCGACGACCGCCTGCACGGCCGCGGCGTCGGTCACGTCGAGCACGACGGCGCTGGCGCTGCCGGGACCCACGACGCGCTCCGTCGTACGACGTGCGGCGGCGCCGTCGAGATCGGCGACGACGACGTGGGCACCGGCCGCGACGAGCGCCTGGCACAGCGCGGCACCGATCCCGGAGCCGCCACCGGTCACGATCGCCTGCCTGCCGGCGAGGTCGAGCCTGGGGCCGCTCACCCGAACGCCTTCACCACGTGGCCGTGGATGTCGGGGTAGCGCCGCAGGTGCGCTCCCCCGTTGAGGTCGAGCACCTCACCGGTGAGCCACTGCGCCTTGGCGAGGTAGACCGCCGCCTCGGCGACCTCCTCCGGCAGACCGGCGCGGCCCAGGGGCGTGTTGTCGAGGTAGTCGTCCTCGATGCCGGCGATGTCCATCGCCGGCGCGGTCAGCGGGGTGATCACGAGCCCCGGGGAGATCGCGTTGACCCGCACCCCGCGGGCGCCGAGCTCGAGGGCGGCGACCTCCGTGAGCATCGCCAGCCCCGCCTTGGCCGCGCAGTAGGCGCCCATGCCGGTGCCGGGCTGGCGGGCGTTGAGCGAGGTCAACGAGATGATCGCTCCCCCGTCGGCGACGACCCGCCCCGCGTGCTTGAGCACCAGGAAGGCACCGGTCAGGTTGACGTCGACGACACGGCGGAACTCCGCCACGTCGAGCTCGGTGAGCAGCCCCAGCGTGCTGACGCCGGCGCTGTTGACCACCACGTCGACGCGGCCGTGCTCGGTCACGACACCGGCCAGCAGGGCCTCCACCGACGCCTCGTCGGTGACGTCCACCGGAGGACTCGTCGCCAGGTCGCCGACCACGACCGTGCACCCGTCGTGGTCCAGAGCCACCGCGATCGCGGCGCCGATGCCGGAGGCACCGCCGATCACGAGGGCGACGCGGCTCGGCTGGTCGAGAGGGTCGAGTGGGACGTCCATGGGTGCCTCCCCGGCAGACCGCAGATAGTTGACGCGTGTCAAATGTGGGCCTAGCGTGCCGTGCGTCACCCGTCATGGCAAGGGGTCCAGGACCTCCGCGCCGTCGCAGCCCCCGAAAGGCGTCTCCATGCCCGGACTCGCGTCCAGCCCCACCACCGCCGTGATCGGCGCCGGCATCAGCGGCCTCACCTCCGGCAAGATGCTCGGCGACTACGGCATCGACTACACCTGCTTCGAGAGCTCCGACCGCATCGGCGGCAACTGGGCCTTCGGCAACCCCAACGGGCACAGCAGCGCCTACCGCTCGCTGCACATCGACACCTCCAAGCACCGGCTGTCCTTCAAGGACTTCCCGATGCCGGCCGACTATCCCGACTTCCCGCACCACACCCAGATCAAGGCCTACCTGGAGTCGTACGCCGAGGCGTTCGACCTCAAGGAGCGCATCGAGTTCCGCAACGGCGTGACCAGCGCGACGCGACTGCCGGACGGCGGCTGGGAGATCCTCGACCAGGCCGGTGCGACCCGGCACTTCGACCTGCTGGTCGTGGCCAACGGGCACCACTGGGATCCGCGGATGGCCGACTTCCCCGGCGAGTTCACCGGCGAGTCGATCCACTCCCACCACTACATCGACCCCTCCGACCCGTTGGACTTCAAGCAGAAGCGGATCCTGGTCGTGGGACTGGGCAACAGCGCGGCCGACATCGCCGTCGAGCTCTCGAGCAAGGCCCTGCAGAACGAGGTGACCCTCTCGACGCGCTCGAGCGCCTGGATCGTCCCGAAGTACACCGGCGGGCTGCCGGCCGACAAGTACTACGTGACGACGCCGTACCTCCCGCTGGCCTGGCAGCGGAAGTTCCTCCAGAAGATGCAGTTCATGGCCGGGTCCAACCCCGAGCTCTACGGCCTGCCCAAGCCCAACCACAAGTTCTTCGAGGCACACCCGACGCAGTCGGTGGAGCTGCCACTGCGGCTCGGGTCCGGCGACATCACGCCGAAGGGCAACGTCGAGCGGCTCGACGGGGAGACCGTCCACTTCGAGGACGGCACCAGCAGCGACTTCGACATCATCGTCTACGCCACGGGCTACAACATCACCTTCCCGTTCTTCGACCCCGACTTCATCAGCGCGCCCGACAACGCGATCCCGCTCTTCAAGCGGATGTTCAAGCCCGGCGTCGACGACCTGGTCTTCATGGGCTTCGCCCAGGCCACGCCCACGCTCTTCCCCTTCGTGGAGTCCCAGGCACGACTGCTCGGCGCCTACGCCGCGGGGCGCTACCGGCTGCCCTCACGGGACGAGATGGAGCGGGTGATCGTCGCCGACCAGCAGAAGTACACCGGCCACGTCCTCGACCGGCCGCGGCACACCCAGCAGGTCGACTACTTCCTCTACGAGCACGACATGCGCACCAAGGAGATCCCGGCCGGCCTCGAGCGGGCCCGGGTGCACAGGTGACCACCGCGCAGCGTGGGGATGCGCGCCGGACCGCCCTGCTGGAGTCGCTCGACGAGATCCTGCGCGAGCAGAGCCTCGACGAGGGCAGCCTCGACTCCATCAACATCGCCGAGATCTCGCGTCGGGCCGGGGTGACCCGGTCGGCGTTCTACTTCTACTTCGAGAACAAGCAGGCTGCGGTCGCGGCCCTCATGGAGGAGATGTACGACGCGGCGTTCGCCGCCACCGGTGAGCTCTCGGGCGACGCGACCCCCCAGGACAACATCGCGGCCACGATCAGCGGGCTCTTCGACGCCTGGGAGAGCCACCAGCACGTCTTCCGGGCGATGCTCGACGCCAAGGCGACCAGTCCCGCGGTCCGCGAGCTGTGGGACAACGACCGGCACTCCTTCATCGCCCCCGTCGCGGCGATGATCGAGGCCGAGCGTGCCGAGGGCAGGGCCCCGGACGGCGTCGACGCCACGAGCATCGCGGCCGTCCTGCTCGACCTCAACGATCGGATGCTCGAACGGCTCGCCCTGGGTGGCGCGCTCACGCGTCCCCAGATCCAGGAGGCGGTCGTCGAGATCTGGCTCCGCACCATCTACGGAAGGACCACGCCATGAGCGTCCACACCACTGTCCGCTTCGACTCCCAGGGAACGGCGTGCGACGCCTGGCACTTCCCCGCTCAGGTGGGTGGGGTGGGCGACGCCTTCGCCTCGCCGGCCGGGCGGCCCGTCGTCGTCATGGCCCACGGGCTCGCGGGCACGAAGGACTCCGGCCTGGAGCCCTTCGCACGGCGTCTCGCCGACGCCGGTCTCGACGTGCTGGCCTTCGACTACCGCGGCTTCGGCGCGAGCGAGGGCTCCCCGCGTCAGCGGGTCTCGATGGAGGGCCAGCTCGCCGACTACCGAGCCGCCATGACCGCGGCGGCCGGCCTCCCGGGCGTCGACCCCGCGCGGATCGTGCTCTGGGGCGTGTCGCTCGCCGGGGGGCACGTCATCGCCGCCGGCGCCGGTCGCGACGACGTAGCCGCCGTCGTGTCGCTCACGCCCCTCGTGGACGGGGTCGCGGCGGGGCGTCACGCGCTCAGGTCCCACACGCCGTCGGCCCTCCTGCGCTCCACGGCCGCCGGCGTGCGCAGCAAGGTCGCGGCAGGACGCGGGAGGGCGCCGGTCACCATGCCGGTGGTCGGTCGGCCCGGCGAGACTGCCGCGCTCACCCTGGACGGGCTCTACGAGGACTACGTCGCGAT
The DNA here is from genome assembly GCF_031397825.1 of Nocardioides sp. Classification (GTDB taxonomy): domain Bacteria; phylum Actinomycetota; class Actinomycetes; order Propionibacteriales; family Nocardioidaceae; genus Nocardioides. The sequence continues at coordinate 4,432 of NZ_JANNML010000189.1, read as the reverse complement.
CGCCGGACCCACGTGGGTCAACGAGGTCGACGCGGCCGTCGGGCTGGAGCTCGGCGGGCACCGCCCCGGCAGGCTGGCGGCCCAGGTGACCTGCCCGATGCTCGTGCAGGTCGCGGACTTCGACCGCAGCGCTCCCCCGCACGCCGCCATGAAGGCCGCGTTCAAGGCTCGGGCCGAGGTGCGCCACTACCCGTGCGACCACTTCGATGTGTGGCCCGGCAAGCACTGGTTCGACGCGGTGGTCGAGCACCAGGTGCGCTTCCTGCAACGGCACCTCGGCGCCTCCTGACAGCAAACCTAGAACACGTTATAGTTTTGGCGATGTGGTCATGGGGCCACCGACCGCCCGGCGAGGAGAAGACCGATGCACGTCGCACTGAACCCCGAGCACGTCCAGCTCAAGGAAGAGCTCCAGGAGTACTTCGCGGCGCTGGTGACGCCCGAGCGGCGCGCCGGGCTGGCATCGGCAACCGGGGAGTTCGGCGAGGCCGGGGTCTACAAGGAGGTCATCCGCCAGCTCGGCACCGACGGCTGGCTCGGCATCGGCTGGCCCAAGGAGTACGGCGGCCAGGCCCGCTCGATGATCGAGCAGCTGATCTTCACCGACGTGGCCGCCGACTTCGGCGTGCCCATCCCCTACCTGACGCTCAACACCGTCGGGCCCACGATCATGCGCTACGGCACCGAGGAGCAGAAGGAGTTCTTCCTCCCCCAGATCCTCGCCGGTGAGCTGCACTTCTCGATCGGCTACTCCGAGCCCGCCTCGGGCACCGACCTGGCCTCGCTCAAGACCCGCGCCGTGCGCGAGGGCGACGAGTGGGTCATCAACGGGCAGAAGATGTGGACCTCGCTGATCCAGTACGCCGACTGGATCTGGCTGGCCTGCCGCACCGACGCCGACCTGCCCCGCCACAAGGGCCTGTCGATGATCATGGTGCCGGCGGGGGCCGAGGGCTTCTCCTACACGCCGGTGCACACCGTCGCGGGCGTGAGCACCAGCGCGACCTACTACGAGGACGTCCGCGTCCCGGTCGGCAACCTGGTCGGCGACCTCAACGGCGGCTGGTCGCTGATGACCGACCAGCTCAACGCCGAGCGCGTGGCGCTCACGTCGTCGGCCCCCCTGACCCAGTCGCTCAAGCTGGTGCGCGAGTGGGCGCAGCAGACCAAGAACCCCGACGGCCAGCGGGTCATCGACACCGAGTGGGTGCAGATCGCCCTCGGCCGCGCGCACGCCCGGATCGAGATGCTCACCCTGATCAACTGGAAGCTCGCCGCCGACGCCGACGCCGGCATCCCGCTCTCCCCCGCCGAGGCCTCGGCCACCAAGATCTACGGCTCCGAGCTGGCCACCGACGTCTACCGGTCCCTCATGGAGGTCGTGGGTCCCAACGCGGGCATCACCGGCTCCTCCGACGGCGCCGTGCTCGCCGGGCGCCTGGAGCGCTTCCACCGCAGCGCCCTCGTCATGACCTTCGGCGGCGGCACCAACGAGATCCAGCGCGACATCATCGGCTACGTCGGCCTCGGCCTGCCCGCCGCCAAGCGCTGACCACCAGGACGGACCAGACCATGGACTTCACCTTCACCCCCGAGCAGGACGAGGCCGCGGCGCTGGCCGCCGAGATCCTCACCGACAAGACCGGCACCGACCGCCTCAAGCAGGTCGAGGCCGCCGGCGACCGCTTCGACCGCGACCTCTGGGCCGACCTGGCCTCGGCCGGGCTGCTCTCGCTGGCCGTGCCCGAGCAGCACGGTGGGGCGGGTCTCGGCCTGGTCGAGCTGTGCCGCGTGCTGGTCGAGGTCGGCCGCACGGTCGCGCCCGTCCCCCTCGCCGTCCACGGCGCCGCCGCACTGCTGCTCGCGGAGGTGGGCACCGAGGCGCAGCAGTCGGCCTGGCTGCCCGGCGCCGCGTCCGGCACCAGCGTCCTGACCGCCGCCGTCGCCGAGGAGCGCACGCACCTGCCCCTCCGGCCGACCGTGACCGCCTCTCCTGGTGTCGACGGTGACGGCTGGACCCTGTCGGGCTCCAAGGCGATCGTCCGGGCCGGCACGTCCGCCGACCTGCTGCTGGTCACCGCCACCGCGCCCGACGGGGTCGGGGTGTTCCTCGTGGACGCCACCGCTGCGGGCGTCGAGCGGGTCGAGCAGCGCACCAGCGACGGCGACGTCGTCGCCCGCGTCGACCTGACCTCGGCCCCCGCCGACCTGCTCGGGACCGCGGACGGCGAGGCCGCGCAGCGTCTCGGCCAGCTGCTCACCGTGTGCTCGGTCGCCGAGCAGCTCGGCGTCACGCAGGGTGCCTTGGCCCTGACGGCGTCGTACGCCAAGGTGCGCGAGCAGTTCGGGCGCCCGATCGGCACCTTCCAGGCGGTCTCGCAACGCCTCGCCGACGGCTACATCGACGTGCTCGGCCAGCGGCTCACGCTCTGGCACGCCGCCTGGCGCCTCGCCGAGGGGCTGCCTGCCGAGGTCGAGGTGGCCACGGCCAAGCTCTGGGCGGCCGATGCGGGACACCGTCTCGCGCACACCACGGTGCACGTGCACGGGGGGGTCGGCATCGACCTCGACGGGGAGGCGCACCGCTACTTCACGACGGCCAAGCGCTTCGAGTTCCTCTTCGGCGGGGCGACCGAGCAGGCCCTGGCCATCGGGAAGATCCTGGCCTCCGAGCCGGCCTGATGAGCGAGGACATCACGGTCCGCAACCAGCTGCTGGCACGACGCGGGGAGACCCACCCGGGACTGCTCTCCGGTGACGACTCCTGGACCTGGGACGAGGTGGTCCAGGAGAGCTGCGTGCGGTCGGCGCTGATGGCGTCGCTGCTGAGCGGCGAAGCGCCGCCGCACGTCGGCGTGCTGCTCGACAACACCCCGGAGTTCGCGTTCCTGCTCGGGGGGGCGGCCCTCGGCGGTCAGGTCGTCGTCGGGCTCAACACGACCCGGCGAGGGCCGGCACTCGCCGACGACGTCCGACGCTCCGACTGCCAGGTCGTCGTCACCGACGCGTCCTACGCCGGGCTGCTCGAGGACGTGGACGTCCCGGTGCTGCGGGTCGACTCCGCGCAGTGGGCGGGGCTGCTCGCCGCTCACGCGGGGGCGCCGGTGCCCGACGTCGAGGTCGGGATGGAGACGCTGATGATGCTGATCTTCACCTCGGGGACGTCAGGCAACCCCAAGGCCGTCAACGTCACGCAGGTCAAGATCGCCTTCCCCGGGCTCTTCCTCTCGGACCGTTTCGGCCTGGGACCGGAGCACACGGCCTACCTGTCGATGCCGATGTTCCACTCCAACGCGATCATGGCCGGCTGGGGCCCGGCGCTCGCGTCGGGCACGACGATCGCGCTGGCTCCCCGCTTCAGCGCCTCGGGATTCCTGGCCGACGTGCGCCGCTATGGCGCGACCTACGCCAACTACGTCGGCAAGCCGTTGACCTACGTCATGGGCACGCCCGAGCAGCCCGACGACGCCGACAACCCGCTCCAGGTCGTCTTCGGCAACGAGGCCAACGACCGCGACATCGAGGCCTTCGGCAAGCGCTTCGGGTGCGTGGTGGTCGACTCCTACTCCTCCACCGAGAACGCCGTGGTCGTGCAGCGCGTGCCCGAGATGCCGCCCGGCAGCCTCGGCCTGCCGCTCGACGGGGTCAAGGTGCTGCACGCGGAGACGATGCAGGAGACGGTCGACGCCGTGTTCGGACCCAGCGGTGAGCTGCTCAACGCCGACGAGGCGACCGGCGAGCTGGTCAACACCCAGGGCGCCGGCGCGTTCTCGGGCTACTACAAGGACCCCGACGCCGAGGCCGAGCGGATGCGCGCCGGGATGTACTGGTCCGGCGACCTCGCCTACCGCGACGCCGACGGCTTCGTCTACTTCGCCGGCCGCACCGCCGACTGGCTGCGCGTCGACGGGGAGAACCTCGGCGCCGCTCCGATCGAGCGGATCCTGCTGCGTCACCCGGCCATCTCGGAGGCCGCGGTCTACGCCGTCCCCGACGAGTCCGTGGGTGATCAGGTGATGGCGGCGATCGACCTGCTGGCACCGCTCTCGCCCGCGGAGCTCGAGCTCTTCCTCGCGGCGCAGGAGGACCTGTCCCCCAAGGCCTGGCCGCGCTTCGTCCGGATCGTCCACGCGCTCCCCCGCACCGCCACCAACAAGGTCCTCAAGCGGCAGCTCTCCGCGCAGGGCGCCTCGGCCGACGGCGACGTCGTCTGGACGCGCGCGGCGCGGGGCACGTCGTACGTCGTGGGGTGAGGTCGCGGTCACCGCACCGGGTCTCGACGGGCGTTCGTCGCCGGCGCTCCTCGCTGCTCGACCACCGAAAGGCTGTCGTGGGTCGAGCCCGAGAAGCGCAAGCGACGAGACGTCGAGACCCCACCGTCCGACGTGCCGACGGTCGCAGGCACCCCACCGGGTCTCGACGGGTGTTCGGC
>NZ_JANNML010000188.1:0-8159 GCF_031397825.1 Nocardioides sp. | reverse complement strand
GGCGGCCCCATGGGCGACGCCGGCCTGACCGGTCGCAAGATCATCGTCGACACCTACGGCGGCATGGCCCGCCACGGTGGCGGCGCCTTCTCCGGCAAGGACCCCTCGAAGGTCGACCGCTCGGCTGCCTACGCCATGCGCTGGGTCGCCAAGAACGTCGTCGCCGCGGGCCTGGCCCGTCGCTGCGAGGCCCAGGTCGCCTACGCCATCGGCAAGGCCCAGCCCGTGGGTGTCTTCATCGAGACCTTCGGCACCGGCACCGTCCCGGACGAGAAGATCCAGGAGGCCGTGCTCGAGGTCTTCGACCTGCGCCCGGCCGCGATCATCCGCGACCTCGACCTGCTCCGTCCGATCTACGCCAAGACCGCGGCCTACGGCCACTTCGGTCGCGAGCTCCCCGAGTTCACCTGGGAGCGCACGGACCGCGCCGACGCTCTGAAGGCTGCCGTCGCCGGCTAGTCGCCGACCGGCACCACCCACGGCCCACCTCTCGCGAGCGCGACGGGTGGGCCGTGCGGCATTTCGTGGAGCAGGCGGCGGGCCGGGAAGCAGGCCGAGGACACGGCGTACGACGCCGTCGGCGGGCGCTGGTAGACATCTGCCCATGACCGGACCGGAGGAGCAGCCCGAGCTGATCCCCGGCATGGTGCGGGCGACGGTCAGGGCCTCCCAGGCCAAGGCGCGGGCGACGAAGGCGCGCAACGCGGCCGAGGCCGCGGTGGCCACGCACGACCCCGTCGCCCGGGTGCTCGTCGACGTGCCGTTGGCCCACCTCGACCGCACCTTCGACTACGCCGTGCCGGAGGCGATGGACGCCGGCGTCCGACCGGGCGTGCGGGTCAAGGTGCGCTTCGCCGGGCAGGACCTCGACGGCTACGTCGTCGAGCGCGCTGCCACCTCCGAGCACCCCGGCACCCTCGCCCCGTTGCGTCGGCTGGTGAGCGACGAACCGGTGCTCAGCGCGGCGATCGCCGCGCTGGCCGACGACCTGGCCGAGCGCTACGCCGGCACCCGCTCCGACGTGCTGCGCCTGGCCGTGCCACCTCGCCACGCCACCGCCGAGAAGGAGCCCTCCGAGCCGGCGCCACCGCTGTCGGCGCTGCCGCCGGCACCGGCAGGGTGGGACGACCACCCTCACGCCGCCGCCTTCCTCGCGCACCTGCGTGCAGGCGGTGCGCCCCGAGCGGTCTGGGGCGCCGCGCCGGGCGCCGACTGGCCCGACCTGGTCGCCCACGCCGCCGCCGAGACCTATGCCGGAGGTCGGGGAGTGCTGGTCTGCGTGCCCGACGGCAAGGACGTCGCCCGGCTGGACCGTGCGCTCACCGATCGACTCGGCGCCGGCCACCACGTGGCGCTGACCGCAGGGCGGGGCCCGGCGGCGCGCTACCGCGAGTTCCTCGCGATCAGCCGGGGGGCCCGCCGCATCGTCGTCGGCACCCGCGGCGCCTCCTTCGCCCCGGTCCACGACCTCGGCCTGATCGTGCTGTGGGACGACGGCGACGACCTGCACGCCGAGCCACGCGCGCCCTACCCCCACGTCCGCGAGACGCTCCTGCTCCGCGCGGAGCGGGAGGGCGCGGCCGTCCTTCTCGGTGGCTTCGCGCGCAGCGTCGAGGCCTCCTACCTGCTGCGCTCGGGGTGGGCCCACGAGCTCGCCCCGAGTCGCGAGGCACTGCGCCGGGCGGTCACCGTGACCGTCGCCGGCGCGTCCGAGTGGGAGCTCGAGCGCGACCCCGCTGCCCGGTCGAGCAGGATGCCGCGCCAGGTGCACGAGGTCGTGGGGCGCGCCCTGGGGCAGGGACCGGTCCTGGTGCAGACACCACGCCTCGGCTACGTCACCGCCCTGGCGTGCGAGCGCTGCCGCACCCCTGCGCGCTGCACCACCTGCCAGGGCCCCCTCGTGCTGAGCGGCCCCACCCGGCCTCCGGCCTGCCGCTGGTGCGGCACGGCAGACCAGGCCTGGGCGTGCGGCGAGTGCGGCCACCGCGGCCTGCGCGCCCCTGTGCTGGGCGACGCCCGCACCGCCGAGGAGCTCGGCCGCGCCTTCCCGGGAGCCCGCGTGCTGACCTCGTCGGGCGAGCGGGTCCTGGCCGAGGTCGACGACAGCCACAGCATCGTGGTGGCCACGCCCGGTGCCGAGCCGATCGCCGCCTCCGGCTACGCCGCCGTCGTCCTGCTCGACACCTGGCTGCTGCTCGGACGCACCGACCTGCGCACCGACGAGGAGGCGCTGCGTCGCTGGTGCAACGCGGTGGCCCTCGTGCGCCCGGGTGGCGAAGCGGTGGTGGTCGGCGACCCGGCCCACGCGGCGCTCCAGGCCCTGGTGCGGTGGGACCCGGGCGGCTTCGCCGAGCGGGAGTCGACCCAGCGTCAGGAGGCGCACCTGCCACCCGCGTCGCGCCTCGCCACCATCATCGGTGAGGCCGGAGCGGTCGACGACGCCGTGACCCTGCTGGCGGCGCCCGACGCTGCCGAGGTGCTGGGTCCGGTCGACCTCGACGACGAGGAGAGCCGCGTCGTCGTCCGCGTCCCGCGGGCCCAGGGGCCGGCGCTGTCGGCGGCGCTGGGCGAGCTCCAGCGGGTGCGCTCCGCGCGCAAGCTCGACGCCGTGCGCATCCAGGTCGACCCCGTCAGCCTCTGACCCACCCGCTCCCTAGACTGGTGCCATGCCCATCCAGCCGATCCGTCTCTTCGGCGACCCCGTGCTGCGCAAGCCCGCGCTCGAGGTCGTCGACTTCGACAAGGAGCTGCGCAAGCTGGTCGAGGACCTCACCGACACCATGCTCGACGCCCCCGGCGCAGGCCTGGCCGCGCCCCAGATCGGGGTCGGGCTCCGCGCCTTCACGTGGTACGTCGACGGCGAGGTCGGCCACCTGATCAACCCGCGCCTCGAGCTGTCGGCCGAGCTGCAGGACGGTCTCGAGGGCTGCCTGTCGCTCCCCGAGCTGACCTACGAGTGCCAGCGGGCGATGTCGGTCGTGGCCCACGGGTTCGACATGCACGGGGAGCCGGTGACCATCCAGGGCTCCGACCTGCTCGCCCGGGCGATCCAGCACGAGACCGACCACCTCGACGGGGTGCTCTTCATCGACCGCCTCGACACCGTCGCCCGCAAGGCGGCGATGAAGGAGATCCGCGAGTCGGAGTGGTTCGGCCTGGAGCGGCCCACCGTCAAGCTCAGCCCTCACGCGACGCGGGGGCTGGGGATCTGATGCGGCTCGTCTTCGCCGGCACCCCCGAGGTCGCCGTCCCTGCTCTCGATGCCCTGCTCGCCTCCGACCACGAGGTCGTCGGTGTCATCACCCGTCCCGACGCGCCCTCGGGTCGTGGCCGCAAGCTGGTCGCCAGCCCCGTCGCCCAGCGCGCCGAGGAGCTCGGGCTGCCGGTGCTCAAGCCGACCCACCCGCGCGAGCCCGACTTCCAGGCCGAGCTTCGTGCGCTCGGGCCCGACTGCTGCCCCGTGGTCGCCTACGGCGCCCTCCTGCCCCAGTCGGCGCTGGACATCCCGCCGCACGGCTGGGTCAACCTGCACTTCTCCTGCCTGCCGGCCTGGCGCGGCGCAGCGCCCGTCCAGCACTCGATCTGGGCCGGCGACGAGGTCACCGGCGCCACCACCTTCCGGATCGTCAAGGAGCTCGACGCAGGCCCGACCTTCGGGGTCATGACCGAGCGGATCCGCGACGAGGACACCGCCGGTGACCTGCTCGCCCGACTCGCCGAGGGCGGAGCCGGTCTGCTGGTCGCCACCATCGACGGCCTGGCCGACGGCTCGATCGTCGCCCGCGAGCAGCCGGAGGACGGCGTGTCCTTCGCTCCCAAGATCAACGTCGAGGACGCCCGCATCGACTGGACGATGGCCGGTCACCTCATCGACCGCCAGGTCCGGGCCTGCACACCTGCCCCGGGCGCCTGGTCGCTCTTCGAGGGCGAGCGCATCAAGATCGGTCGCGTCACGGTCGTCGACGAGCTGGTGCCGGCCGGCGTCATCGACGTGCGCAAGAACCACGTCCTGGTCGGCACGGGCACCTATGCCGTCCTCCTCGGAGAGGTCAAGGCGTTCGGCAAGAAGCAGATGGCCGCGGCCGACTGGGCCCGCGGAGCGCGTCTCGAGTCGGGCGCGAGGCTCGGTGTTGCGTGACCGCGGGGTCACGGGTTCGCCTAGGTTGGCGGTCATGAGCCGCCCGGCGACCCCCGACGACATCGCCGAGATCTGCCTCGCCCTGCCCGAGGTCGAGCTGGGCACCTCCTGGGGCGACCGGCCGACGTACAAGGTGCCGCGGGGCGAGAAGGGCAAGGGCTTCCTGCTCCACCGGGCACCGGGCAGGACCGCGATCGACCCCGAGACCGGCGAGCCCTACGACGACCTGCTGGTCATCACGACCCCGACCGAGGCGGAGAAGCAGGCGCTGGTCGACGACCCCGCCCTGCCGTTCTTCACGATCGACCACTTCCGCGGCTACTCCGCCGTGCTCGTGCAGCAGTCGCGGCTGGGGGAGATCAGCCGCGACGAGCTCGCCGAGATCATCACCGACGCGTGGGCGTCGAAGGCACCCAAGCGCCTCGTGCGGGAGCACCTCGATGGCTGACCCGGGGCCGGGGCGGGCGCGGCCTGCCGCTCGGCCCACTGCCCGGCCTCCGGCCCCCCGTCGCCCGGTCTCCGGCAAGGCGGCCGCTCGCCAGGAGATCGACCCAGCCCGTCAGGCGGCCTACGAGGTGCTCAAGGCGGTGCGCGTCGACGGCGCCTACGCCAACCTGGTCCTGCCGGCGGTCATCCGTCACTTCGGGCTCGACGCCCGCGACGCGGCGTTCGCCACCGAGCTGGCCTCCGGCACGTTGCGGCGCCGCGGGACCTACGACGCGATCATCGCCGCGTGCGCCGACCGGTCCCTGCGCAAGATCGAGGAGAAGGTGCTCGACGCCCTGCGCCTGGGCACCCACCAGCTGCTCTCGATGCGGGTGCCCGACCACGCCGCGATCAGCACGTCTGTCAACCTCGTGCGCACGAAGGGCACGTCCGGCGCCGGCAACTTCGCCAACGCCGTGCTGCGCAAGGTCTCCGAGCACGACCTGGAGGAGTGGATCACCCGCGTCGCTCCCAGCAAGCCGCCCAGCCGCTATGCGGAGGTCGCCTTCAGCCACCCCGTGTGGATCGTCGACGAGCTGCGCAAGGCCGTCGGGGAGAGCGAGCTGCACGCCGTGCTGGCCGCCGACAACGAGCCACCGCGGGTGACGCTCGTGGCGCGCCCCGGTCGGGCCACCGTCGAGGAGCTTCCCGGCGAGGCCACGGCCTACTCGCCCTACGGCGTGGTGCTCGAGGGCGGCGACCCCGGCGCCGTCGCCGCGGTGAAGGACGGTCGAGCAGGAGTGCAGGACGAGGGCTCCCAGCTGGTCGCGGCCGCGCTGGCCGCTGCCGAGGTCGAGGGCCCCGACGAGCGGTGGCTGGACCTGTGCGCCGGTCCCGGTGGCAAGGCGGCACTGCTCGCCGCCCTCGCGGGGGAGCGTGGCGCCGAGCTCCTCGCCGTCGAGCGCCAGCAGCACCGCGCCCGCCTCGTCGCGAGGGCGCTGGCCGGGTCGCCCGGCGTCCTCGGGATCCTCACGGCCGATGGCACGGCACCCCCGCTGCGAGCCGGGAGCTTCGACCGGGTCCTGGTCGACGCCCCGTGCACCGGCCTGGGCGCGCTGCGTCGCAGGCCCGAGGCCCGCTGGCGGCGCAAGCCCGACGACCTCTTCACCCTGGTGCTGCTGCAGCGCCAGCTGCTCACCTCCGCCCTGGCGCTGACGCGCACCGGGGGAGTGGTCCTCTACGCAACCTGCTCGCCGGTCACCGCCGAGACCGACGACGTCGTCAGCTCGGTGCTCCAGGGCCGCGACGACGTGGTCCTCGAGGACGCCCGCGCCCTGCTCCCGCAGGTACCCGACTGCGAGGGTCGGCTCCCGGGGACCGTCCAGCTGTGGCCGCACCGCCACGGCACCGACGCGATGTTCATGGCGCTCTTCCGTAAGGTCTGACCCATGGCCGCTGGGAAGTCCTCGTCGCCCGCCCTCGAGGTCGAGGTGGACGACCGGGTGGTCCGGGTGAGCAATCCCGACCGCGTCTACTTCCCGGAGTCGGGCGCGACCAAGGCCGACCTGGTCGACTACTACCTCGCGGTCGGCCCCGGCATCGTCAACGCGCTCTTCGAGCGACCCACCATGCTGCACCGCTTCCCGAAGGGCCTCGCGGGCGACAAGGTGCATCAGAAGCGGGTCCCGCAGGGCGCCCCGCCCTGGATCGAGACCGTGCAGCTGCACTTTCCCCGCTGGAACCGCACCGCCGACGAGCTCTGCGTCACCGAGCTGGGAGCCGTGATCTGGGCGGTCCAGATGTCGACGGTGGAGTTCCACCCGTGGAACAGCCGTCGTGACGACCCCGAGAGCCCCGACGAGTGGCGCATCGACCTCGACCCCGGACCGGAGTCGGACTTCGCCCAGGTGCGCCGGGTCGCGCACGTCGCCCACGAGGTGCTCAACGAGCTCGGCGCGGTCGGCTACCCCAAGACCAGCGGCGGCTCCGGCCTCCACGTCTACGTCCGGATCCGGCCCGACCACGGTCACAAGGCCGTACGCCGCGCCGCGCTCGCCTTCGCCCGCGAGGTCGAGCGCCGGGCCGCCGACGACGTGACCACGACCTGGTGGCGCAAGGACCGCGACCCCCGCAAGCTCTTCGTCGACTACAACCAGAACGCCCGCGACCACACGATCGCCGCCGCCTACTCCGTGCGCGGCGTGCCCGACGCCCGTGTCTCCACGCCGATCCGCTGGGACGAGGTCGACGACGTCGACCCCCGCGACTGCACGATCTTCACCGTGCCCGACCGGTTCGCCGAGCTGGGTGACCTGCACGCGGGGATCGACGGAGACGTCTTCGACATCGCGCCGCTGCTGGAGTGGGCCGACCGCGACGAGCGCGCCGGGCAGGAGACGCCCGACGAGCCCGAGGCGACCTAGCCCGACTGGCCCGCCGGCCGCACGACGTACGCCGCGCCCCCGCCACGTCGTACGGGCTCGGCGACGGCGACCACCCGACCCTTGCGGCCGAAGCGGATCGCCGTGGCGGCCCCGATGTCCGAGGCGCTGGTCAGTCCGTCGCCCGACGGCACCAGGTCGTGGCCGTAGACGTCCTCGAGGATCGTGCCGTAGGCCGCGATGAACGCCGGCTCGGCGGTGACCGTGGCGGTGTTGCGCTGCGAGGCACGCGGGGCCGCGATCGCCTCGGGCAGGCTCATGCCGAGGTCGAGGTGGTTGACCAGCATCTGCAGCACCGTGGTGATGATCGTCGAGCCACCGGGGGAGCCCAGTGCCAGGAACGGCTTGCCGTCCTTGAGCACGATCGTCGGCGACATCGACGAGCGCGGGCGCTTGCCGGGCTGGATGCGGTTGGGGTCGGCCGGGTCGAAGACGGTCGTGAAGTCGGTCAGCTCGTTGTTGAGCAGGAAGCCCTTGCCGGGCACGACGATGCCCGAGCCTCCGGTCTGCTCGATGGTCAGCGTGTACTCCACGACGTCGCCCCACCGGTCGGTGACGGTGAGGTTGGTGGTCGAGATGTTCTCGGTGTCCTCGGCCGGCTCCGTCGTGGTCGCGGCCGCCCCGCAGGTGCCGTCGTAGTCGTCGACGTCGCCGGGCTCGGTCGGCTTGGCCATCGCGGTGTTGCCGATCTGGCAGGCGCGCTCGGCGGCGAACCGGTCGGCCAGCAGGTCGCGCAGGGGCACGTCGACGTACGCCGGGTCCCCGACGTGGGCGCCGCGGTCGGCGAACGCGAGGGCACTGGCCTCCAGGTAGCGGTGCAGGGCCTGTGGCTCGTCCGTCTCGGACAGGTCGACGCCCTCGAGGATGTTGAGCGCCTCGCCGACCGTCGAGCCGCCGCTGGAGGACGGGGCCATGCCGAAGACGGTGTAGCCGCGGTAGCTCGAGCGGGTCGGCGCCTGGACGCGCAGCCGGTAGTCGCGCAGGTCGCGGGTGGTCAGGAACCCCGGAGGCACGGGCAGCGTGGTGGCCTCGCTCTTCGGCGGGTCCTGCACGGTGCGCGCGATCAGGCGGGCGAGAGGGCCGGTGTAGAACGCCGCCCTCGTGCCGCGGCGGCCGATGGCGGTGAGGGTGTCGGCCAGGTCGGGGTTGCGGAA
>NZ_JANNML010000180.1:0-2168 GCF_031397825.1 Nocardioides sp. | reverse complement strand
CGACCGCATCACCGAGCGCGGCGGCGTGCTGGGGGCGATGGAGACCGGCTACCAGCGCGGTCGCATCCAGGACGAGTCGATGCTCTACGAGCACCGCAAGCACGACGGCACGCTGCCCATCGTCGGCGTCAACACCTTCGTCGCACCGGAGTCCGACCAGGCGCCCGTGACCATCGAGCTGGCGCGTGCCACCGAGGAGGAGAAGCGCTCGCAGCTCGACCGCGTCCACGGCTTCCAGGAGACCCACCGCTCGGAGGCCGAGGAGGCGCTGGAGCGCCTCAAGCGGTCGGCGATCGAGGGTGAGAACGTCTTCGCGGTGCTCATGGACGCCGCCCGGGTCTGCTCGCTGCAGCAGGTGACGGAGGCGTTCTTCGAGGTCGGCGGGCAGTACCGCCGCAACGTCTGAGGAGGTGCCCGTGGAGACCCGGCCCGTTCATGCCTTCGACGACGTCGCGACGATGCTCGCCCCGAAGAACCCGACGTCGTCGGTCTGCTGGTGCCTCAGCCACCGCGTCGACTCCCGCACCAACCGCGAGCTGGTCGGCCCGGCCCGCGGCGAGTTCATGCGCGAGCTGTGCGCGCGCGAGGTCGCCCCGGGCGTCCTGGCCCACGACGAGGACGGCACGGTCGTGGGGTGGGCGGCGGTCGCGCCCCGCTCCGAGCTGCCCTTCGCGCGGTCGAAGAAGATCCCGCACGTCGACGACCTGCCGGTGTGGTCGCTGTGGTGCGTCAGGGTCCGTCCGGGTCACCGGGGCCGGGGCATCGCGCGCGTGCTGGTATCCGGTGCCGCCGACTACGCCTTCGACCAGGGCGCCCCGGCGGTCGAGGGCTACCCGGCCGACAACCAGGGCGCCAAGGTCGACCTCACCATGGCCTACGTCGGCACCCGGGCGCTCTTCGAGAACGCCGGCTTCACCAAGGTCTCGGACACCGACGCGGTCTCCGGCGGCTTCCCTCGCGTGATCATGCGGCTCCTCGCCGAGGAGCGGCGTACCGTCTGAGCACCGGTCGACGCACCCGCACCGCCCCCCGTCCTGCCCGTCATCCGTCCCGCCAGATCGCCACCAGGCGTTCTGGATCACCCGCTGGAGGAACCCGTGCCCGCGACCCGCGTCCTGCCCACCGAGGAGGCCGCCGACCTGCTGCGGCTGACCCGCGAGATCGTCGAGGGCGAGCTCGCCCCGCGCGTGGCGCAGGCCGAGGCAGACGAGGAGTTCCCCCGCGAGGTGTTCCGCACGCTGGGCCGCGCCGGGCTGCTGTCCCTGCCCTACCCCGAGCAGTACGGCGGCGGCGAGCAGCCCTACGAGGTCTACCTCCAGGTGCTCGAGGAGATCGCGTCGGTGTGGTCCTCGGTCGGGGTGGGCGTGAGTGTCCACGCCCTGTCCTGCTTCGGTCTCTTCACTCGCGGCACCGAGGAGCAGAAGCAGCGCTTCCTGCCCGAGATGCTCTCCGGTGAGCTGCTCGGGGCCTACGCGCTGTCGGAGCCGCACGCCGGCTCCGACCCGGCGGCCATGACCGCCAAGGCGGTCCGGCAGGGCGACGGGAGCTACGTGCTCTCCGGCACCAAGGCCTGGATCACCCACGGGGGTCACGCCGACTTCTACAAGGTGATGGCCCGGACCTCCGCCGACCGCAACGGGATCTCCTGCTTCCTGGTGCCCGGTGACGCCGAGGGCCTCAGCGCCGACCCGCCCGAGCGCAAGATGGGCCTGACCGGCTCGGCCACCACCACGCTGCGACTCGAGGGCGTGCACGTGGACGCCGACCGCCTCCTCGGTGACGAGGGGGACGGGCTGCGGATCGCGCTCGAGGGTCTGGACTCCGGGCGGCTGGGCATCGCCGCGGTCGCGACCGGGCTGGCCCAGGGCGCCCTCGACCACGCCGTGGCCTACGCCAAGCACCGCGAGACCTTCGGCAAGCGCATCATCGACCACCAGGGGCTGGCCTTCGTGCTGGCCGACATGGAGGCCGCCGTCCAGTCGGCACGGGCCACGACGCTGCACGCGGCGCGGCTCAAGGACGCCGGACGCCCCTTCGGCCGGGAGGCGTCGGTCGCCAAGCTGGTGGCGACCGACAACGCCATGAAGGTCACCACCGACGCCGTCCAGGTGCTCGGCGGCTACGGCTACACGCGCGACTTCCCCGTCGAGCGCTACATGCGCGAGGCC
>NZ_JANNML010000179.1:0-34582 GCF_031397825.1 Nocardioides sp. | reverse complement strand
CTAGAGGAGCACCATGCCCAAGATCCTGGAGTTCGACGAGAACGCCCGTCGCGCGCTCGAGCGCGGCGTCGACGCCCTCGCCAACACCGTCAAGGTGACGCTCGGCCCCAAGGGCCGCTACGTCGTCCTCGACAAGAAGTGGGGCGCGCCGACCATCACGAACGACGGTGTCACCGTCGCCCGTGAGATCGAGCTGGACGACCCGTTCGAGAACCTCGGCGCCCAGCTGACCAAGGAGGTCGCCACCAAGACCAACGACGTCGCCGGTGACGGTACGACGACCGCGACCGTGCTCGCGCAGGCGATGGTCCACGAGGGCCTGCGCGCCGTGGCCGCCGGCGCGAACCCGATGGCGCTCAAGCGCGGCATGGACTCCGCAGCCCAGGCCGTCAGCGACGCGCTGCTCGAGGCCGCGCGCGACGTGGACTCGAAGGAGGACATGGCGTCCGTCGCCACGATCTCCAGCCGCGACTCGCACATCGGCGAGCTGCTCGCCGAGGCCTTCGACAAGGTCGGCAAGGACGGCGTGATCACCGTCGAGGAGTCCAACACCATGGGCACCGAGCTGGAGTTCACCGAGGGCATGCAGTTCGACAAGGGCTACATCTCGGCGTACTTCGTGAGCGACCCCGAGCGGATGGAAGCGGTCCTCGAGGACCCCTACGTCCTGCTGCACCAGGGCAAGATCTCCGCGGTCGCCGACCTGCTCCCGCTGCTCGAGAAGGTCATCGGGGCCGGCAAGTCGCTGTTCATCCTGGCCGAGGACGTCGACGGCGAGGCGCTGTCGACCCTGGTCGTCAACAAGATCCGCGGCACCTTCAACGCGGTCGCCGTCAAGGCTCCCGCCTTCGGTGACCGCCGCAAGGCGATGATGCAGGACATCGCCACCCTCACCGGTGGCCAGGTCATCGCTCCCGAGGTCGGCCTCAAGCTCGACCAGGTGGGTCTCCACGTGCTGGGCACCGCCCGCCGTGTCGTGATCACCACGGACGACACGACCATCATCGACGGCGGAGGCGACTCCGCCGAGGTCGAGGGCCGGGTCAACCAGATCAAGGCCGAGATCGAGAACCCGGACTCCGACTGGGACCGCGAGAAGCTCCAGGAGCGTCTCGCCAAGCTCGCCGGTGGCGTGTGCGTGATCAAGGTCGGCGCTCACACCGAGGTCGAGCTCAAGGAGAAGAAGCACCGCATCGAGGACGCCGTCTCCGCGACGCGCGCCGCGATCGAGGAGGGCATCGTCGCCGGTGGCGGCTCCGCCCTCATCCACGCGGTGAAGGTCCTCGAGGGCGACCTCGGCCTGACCGGTGACGAGGCCGTCGGCGTGCGCATCGTGCGCAAGGCCGCCGACGAGCCGCTGCGCTGGATCGCCGAGAACGGCGGCGTCAACGGCTACGTCGTGACCACCAAGGTCCGTGAGCTCGGTGTCGGCAACGGCTACAACGCCGCGACCGACTCCTACGGCGACCTGGTCGCCCAGGGCGTGCTCGACCCGGTCAAGGTCACCCGCTCGGCCCTCGTCAACGCCAGCTCGATCGCGGGCATGCTGCTCACGACCGAGACGCTGATCGTCGAGAAGCCCGAGGAAGAGGACAACTCTCCCGCGGGCGGCCACGGCCACGGCCACGGTCACTGATCCACCCGCTCCACCCGCCGACCCGTCACAGACTCTGTGGCGGGTCGGTGTCATCTAGGCGAGATCTGTCGGAGACCGAAGCCACGACAGGCATCTGTTGCACGCAGGAAACACGGGCGACGTGGATCGGCAACGCCATCGGGAGACGCTGGCGCCATGTTGTGGAGAGTGCGTGCGACCCTGCCCGAACGACCTGGCGCCCTGGCGGCCCTGGCGGCCGAGTGCGGTGCTGCGGGCGTCAACATCCTCGGTGTGCAGGTGTTCCCGGGCGTCGAGGCGGTGACCGACGAGCTCGTGCTGAGCACCCCGGGGACCTGGGGCGAGTCCGACATCAGCGACCTGGTCGGCCGATCCGGAGGTGCGTCGGTGAGTGCGGCCGTCTGCACGGAGGCCGCCCTGACCGACCAGCCCACCCGTTTCGTCCAGGCGGCGCGCGCGATCCTCGACCGACCCTCGTCGTTCCCGGAGGTCGTCGCGGCACTCTTCGACGCCGACGTGGGGGTGACGGGCACCGCCCAGGACGTCATGGACATGACCGTCGGCGAGGTGCAGGTGCAGATCCGGCGCAGCGCGCCCTTCACGGCCACCGAGCACGCTCGCGGGATGGCCATGGCCGAGCTGGTGAGCGACGTGCTGGGCCGTGAGGCGCACCCGCACCCTGCGGTGGCCATCTCCGACAGTCGACGCCTAGGCACGGGCGGCAGCACGCCGGAGTACGGCGTCCAGGGTCACTCGGTCATCGTGACGATCGACGAGGTGAAGGTCGGGGTCGCGACCGTGCTGCCGGCCGACCCGGCAGAGCCCGGGACGCACGCGGTCGAGCTCGAGGTCGACCCTGCCTGGCAGCGACGCGGGATCGGCACGCGGCTGCTCAGTGACTCGGCCCGACTGGCCGCGGCCCTCGGCGCCGAGGCCGTGCTGCTCACGACGCGCTCGGACAACCAGGCCGTCATGCCGATGGTGATGGCGTCGGGGCTGCGCGGCCGCATCCGCATGGCCGGCGAGGTGCTGACGGTGCGGATCGGCGTGCGCGACCTCAAGCCGCTGACGCCCTGTCGCCCCTGACCCTTCCGGCTCGACCTGCCTCGTGCCGCACCGTCTTGTGAAGGGGTCGTGAATTCTTGCCCGCCCAGCCTGTTGGTGGCCGGCCTCGGGGATCTCGGGGCGGGAGCGAAGACTAGACTGCGATGGTGGAACTCCCCGACAAGTTCGCCGCCCTGGGCCTGACCTACGACGACGTCCTCCTGCTGCCAGGACACTCCGATCTGGCGCCCGACGAGATCGACACGACCTCCAGGCTCACGCGTGAGCTGTCCTTGAAGGTCCCGCTCATCAGCGCCGCCATGGACACCGTCACCGAGTCGCGCATGGCCATCGCGATGGCCCGTGAGGGTGGCATCGGGGTGCTGCACCGCAACCTCTCGATCGAGGACCAGGCCTACCAGGTCGATCTCGTCAAGCGCACCCAGACCGGCATCATCTCCAACCCGGTCACGATCGGTCCGGACGCGACGCTCGAGGACCTCGACCAGCGGTGCGGGGAGTACCGCGTCTCCGGCCTGCCCGTCGTCGACCCCGACGACCGGCTGCTCGGCATCATCACCAACCGCGACCTGAGGTTCACCCCGGTCGCGGAGTGGGCCACCACCAAGGTCGACGAGGTGATGACCCCGATGCCGCTGATCACCGGCCCGGTCGGGATCTCGCGCGACGAGGCCACCCTGCTGCTGCGCAAGCACAAGCGCGAGCGGCTCCCGCTGGTCGACGACCAGGGTCGCCTCGCCGGGCTGATCACGGTCAAGGACTTCGTGAAGTCCGAGCAGTTCCCGAACGCGTCGTACGACGCCGACGGGCGTCTGCTCGTCGGTGCCGCCATCGGCTACTTCGGTGACGCCTGGCATCGCGCCACCACCCTGATCGAGGCGGGGGTCGACGTCCTCGTCGCCGATACCGCCCACGGCTACGTCCGGATGCTGCTGGAGATGGTCGAGCGGCTCAAGAAGGACCCCGCCACCCGCCACGTGCAGGTCATCGGCGGTAACGTCGCCACCCGCGAGGGCGCC
This sequence comes from Nocardioides sp., assembly GCF_031397825.1. Classification (GTDB taxonomy): domain Bacteria; phylum Actinomycetota; class Actinomycetes; order Propionibacteriales; family Nocardioidaceae; genus Nocardioides. The sequence continues at coordinate 30,883 of NZ_JANNML010000179.1, read as the reverse complement.
CAGGCCTTCGTCGACGTGGGCGCCGACGCGGTCAAGGTCGGGGTCGGACCCGGGTCGATCTGCACCACCCGGGTCGTGACCGGGGTCGGTGCCCCGCAGGTGACCGCGGTCTACGAGGCGTCGCTGGCGGCCAAGCCCGCGGGCGTGCCGGTCATCGCCGACGGCGGCATGAAGCACTCCGGCGAGATCGCCAAGGCCCTGGTCGCCGGGGCCGACACCGTCATGCTCGGCTCGCTCCTGGCCGGCTGCGACGAGAGCCCGGGCGAGCTGGTCTTCGTCAACGGCAAGCAGTTCAAGTCCTACCGCGGCATGGGTTCGCTGGGCGCGATGTCGAGCCGCGGCAAGAAGTCCTACTCCAAGGACCGCTACTTCCAGGCCGAGGTCTCCAGCGACGACAAGATCGTGCCTGAGGGCATCGAGGGCCAGGTCGCCTACCGCGGCCCCCTGGGGGCGGTGGCTCACCAGCTCATCGGCGGGCTCAACCAGTCGATGTTCTACGTCGGCGCCCGCACCATCCCCGAGCTCCAGGAGAAGGGCCGCTTCGTGCGCATCACCTCGGCGTCGTTGACCGAGAGCCACCCGCACGGCGTCCAGATGACCGTCGAAGCCCCCAACTACTCGGGGAGATGAGACGAGGCCAGATGAGCTCGCACCGGGTCCGGCGGCCCTACGACAACACCAAGCGGCAGCAGGCTGCCGAGGAGCGCCAGCAGCGCATCCTCGACGTCGCGTCGCGTCGTTTCGTCGAGCTCGGGTGGACGCGCGCCACCATCGCCGACATCGCTGCCGGCGCCGAGGTGTCCGAGGAGCTCGTCCTCAAGCGCTTCGGGAGCAAGGTCCGCCTGCTCCTGACGGCCTTCCGTCGGGCCGGCTTCGGACCCAACCCCGACCTCGACGCGGCCGTCGGCACGCTCGGCCTCGAGGACCTCGGCACGGTCGAGGAGCGCATCGAGGCCCTCGTCAGCTTCGCCACGGCCGCGCTCGCGGGCCTCGCGCCGCTGGTCCCGGCCCTCAAGCACGCCGCCGACGCCGACCAGGAGGCCGCGGACGTCGTCAAGGGGCTGCAGCAGGGCCGGTTGGCCACGTCGCGCCGGATGGCGGCCCTGCTGCTCGGCGTCGACGAGGAGGTCGTCGACACCCACGAGGGGCTGGCGGAGACGATCTACGCGCTCACCACGGGCGAGTGCTACCTGGCGTTCACCGTCGAGCTCGGTCGGCCCGCGTCGACGTACGCCGTGTGGTTGCGCAACGGCCTGCACGACATCGTCCGGCGCTACGGCTACAGCAGCGACTGACGCGCCGGCGGGGTCGCGCAGCCGGCTCTAGTAGCCTGCGCCGGTGACCGAGATCGAGATCGGACGCGCCAAGCGCGCCCGCCGTGCCTTTTCCTTCGACGACATCGCCATCGTGCCGTCGCGCCGCACGCGTGACCCCGAAGAGGTCAGCATCGACTGGCAGATCGACGCCTACCGCTTCTCGCTGCCGGTCCTCGCGGCCCCGATGGACTCGGTCATGTCACCCGAGACCGCGATCGCCCTGGGCCGCTTCGGAGGCCTCGGGGTCCTCAACCTCGAGGGACTGTGGACCCGCTACGAGGACCCGCTCTCGCTGCTCGAGGAGGTCTCCGGGCTGCGCGGCGTCGACGCGACGGCGCGGATGCAGGAGATCTACACCGAGCCGGTCAAGGCCGAGCTGATCACCGAGCGGTTGCGCGAGGTGCGCGAGGCCGGCGTCACGGTCGCCGGCTCGCTCTCCCCGCAGCGCACCAAGGAGTTCGCCAAGGTCGTCGTCGACGCCGGCGTCGACATGTTCGTCATCCGGGGCACCACGGTCAGCGCCGAGCACGTCTCCTCGCAGGCGGAGCCGCTCAACCTCAAGGAGTTCATCTACGAGCTCGACGTGCCGGTCATCGTGGGCGGCTGCGCCACCCACCAGGCGGCGCTGCACCTGATGCGCACCGGCGCGGCGGGCGTGCTCGTGGGCTTCGGTGGGGGAGCGGCCCACACCACCCGCACCGTGCTCGGTGTCGCGGTCCCCATGGCGTCCGCGGTCGCCGACGTGGCCGCCGCCCGGCGTGACTACCTCGACGAGTCCGGTGGTCGCTACGTCCACGTCATCGCCGACGGCTCCATCGGCAAGTCCGGCGACATCGCCAAGGCGATCGCCTGCGGAGCCGACGCGGTCATGGTGGGCTCGCCGCTCGCGCGGGCCACCGACGCCCCGGGTCGCGGCTTCCACTGGGGCGCCGAGGCCCACCACGCCGACCTCCCGCGCGGCCAGCGCGTCGAGTTCGAGCAGGTCGGCAGCCTGGAGGAGGTCCTGTTCGGGCCCTCCCGGGTCGCCGACGGCACGATGAACCTCATCGGCGCGCTCAAGCGCTCGATGGCCACCACCGGCTACACCGACCTCAAGGAGTTCCAGCGGGTCGAGGTCGTCGTCGAGTAGTGAGCACCGTCCCCGAGACCGCACCCGCTGCAGGCGGGCCGCCCGTCGTGATCCACACCGACGGCGCCTGCATCCCCAACCCCGGCCCGGGTGGGTGGGGCGCGATCCTGCGTCAGGGCAGCCACGAGCTGGAGATATGTGGCGGCGAGGCCGGGGAGACCACCAACAACCGCATGGAGCTGACGGCCCCGATCCGGGCGCTGGGCATGCTCAAGCGGCGCTCGGTCGTCGAGATCCACACCGACAGCACCTACGTGCGCAACGGCATCATGACGTGGGTCCAGGGCTGGTCCCGCAACGGCTGGAGGACCTCGGCCAAGCAGCCGGTGAAGAACGTAGACCTCTGGCAGCTGCTCGTGGCGGCGTGCGAGGAGCACGACGTCGAGTGGCACTGGGTCAAGGGCCACGCAGGGCACCCCGACAACGAGCTGGCCGACCGACTGGCGGCCCGCGGCCTCACCGAGGCGGTCGAGGCCGCGCGCGGCCCGGCCGCCATTGACAACTAGAACACGTTCCAGTGATGCTGACACCTGTCAACTTGAGACCTACGTCACAGGAGTCAGCGCGTGACCCAGGCACCCCCGCCCGCCGACATGAAGCTCCAACGCTCGAGCCGGGACGCCGCCACGGTCCCCGCCCTGCTGGCCGACTGGTTGGCCACCCTGCTGCCGGCCGGCGCCGACCCGCACGTCGTGCTCCACTCCGGCATCGACGCCAACGGGATGTCGTCGGAGACGATGATCCTCGACGCGACCTGGACCGAGGACGGCGAGCCGCGACGCGGTGAGTTTGTCGCCCGGGTGGCGCCGGCCGCCGCCGACTTCCCGGTCTTCCCGTCCTACGCCCTCCAGGAGCAGTACGACGCCATGCGGCTCGTCGGTGAGCTCACCGACGTGCCCGTCCCCGCCGTGCGCTGGATGGAGCCGACCGGCTCGGTGCTCGGCACGCCGTTCTTCCTGATGGACCGGGTCGACGGGGTGATCCCGCAGGACGTGCTGCCCTACAACTTCGGCGACAACTGGCTCCACGACGCCGACCACGCCGACCAGCGTCGACTGCAGGACCGCACCGTCGAGGTGATCGCCGCGCTGCACGCGATCCCCGACGCCGGCTCGACGTTCGCCTTCCTGGACCCGCACCAGGCGGGGGACACCCCGCTGGCGCGCAACCTGGCCCGCACCCGCGCGTGGTACGACTTCGCGGTCCCCGACATCGGTCGCTCGCCGCTCGCCGAGCGGGGTCTGGCCTGGCTCGAGGAGCACCTCGCCGAGGCCGAGACGGGCGAGACCGTGCTGTGCTGGGGCGACTCGCGCGTGGGCAACGTGATCTACCGCGACTTCACCCCCGTGGCCGTCCTCGACTGGGAGATGGCGGCCATCGGTCCCCGCGAGCTCGACCTCTCGTGGATCGTCTTCGCCCACCGGGTCTTCGAGTCGATCACCGGGATGCTCGAGCTGCCCGGGATGCCGCACTTCCTCCGGGAGGAGGACATCGTCGCGACCTACGAGCAGGCCAGCGGCGCCAGGGTCGGGGACCTCACCTGGTACCACGTCTACAACGCCGTGCAGTGGTGCATCGTCTTCATGCGCACCGGGGCCCGGTCCATCCACTTCGGGGAGATCGAGCGTCCCGACGACATCGAGACCCTGATGCACCACAAGCCGCTGATGGAGTCGATCCTCGACGGGGCGGGTGCCTGAGCCATGGTCGGACCGCTCGACGAGTACCCCATACACCAGCTGCCGCTCCCGGTCACCTGGGCCGGCTCCAGCGACCGCAACTTCTACGACCGCTGCTACTTCAACGCCCACGACCGCACCGGCGACATCTTCGTCATCACCGGCGCCGGCTTCTATCCCAACCTGGGCACCAAGGACGCCTTCGTGCTGGTGCGGCGGGGGGACGAGCAGACCGCGGTCCATCTCTCCGACGCACTCGACCCGCAGGGCAACGACCGTCTCGACCAGCACATCGGTGCCTACCGCATCGAGGTCGTCGAGCCCCTGCAGAAGCTGCGCCTGGTGCTCGAGGAGACCGAGGGGGTCGCGATGGACCTCACCTGGGAGGGGCTCTTCCCCGTGCTCCAGGAGGAGCGGCACGTCATGCGCGCCGAGTCGCGCGTGACGCTGGACGCCCAACGCTTCGCCCAGGTCGGCACCTGGGAGGGCACGCTCAGCATCGACGGGACCGACGTCGCGGTCACCCCCGACACCTGGATCGGCACCCGCGACCGCTCGTGGGGCATCCGACCGGTCGGTGAGGCCGTGCCGGCCGGCGCACCGCCGGTCCCGGAGTTCGAGGGGATGTGGTGGCTCTACGTCCCGATGGCCTTCGAGGACTTCGCGATCATCCTGATCCTCCAGGAGGACCCGTCGGGCTATCGCGGGCTCAACGACTGCACCCGGGTGTGGAAGGACGGGCGGGTCGAGCAGCTCGGCTGGCCCCACGTCACCATCCACTACGCCTCCGGCACCCGGGTCCCCACGGGCGCGACCATCACCTGCACCACCCCTCGCGGTGAGACCCTGCGTCTCGAGGTCGAGTCGAAGCTGGCCGTGCCGATCCACGTCGGTGGTGGCTACGGCGGCGACTCCGACTGGACGCACGGCATGTGGAAGGGCCCGGCGTTCACCGAGCGCCTCACCTACGACGTGACCGCACCCGAGGTCGCCGGCCGGGTGATGTTCGGCGTGATCGACCACGTCGGCCGGGCCACCTGTGAAGGCCCTGACGGCACCGCAGAGGGATGGGGCCTCTTCGAGCACGGGGCCCTCGGTCGGCACGACCCCAGCGGCTTCGCCGACTGGTTCGACCTGGCCCCCTGATCGTTGCCCCTCGCCCTGGCCCTGCCCTTGCCCTTGATCCAGCCCCACCTGAGGAGACACCCGTGACTCTCGACCGCGACGCGTTCTACATCGACGGCGGCTGGGCCGCCCCGGTCGGCAGCGACCTGCTCCAGGTCGTCTCGCCGCACAGCGAGGAGGTCGTGGCGATCGTCCCCGAGGGGAGCGTCGGCGACATCGACGCCGCCGTGGCCGCCGCCCGCCGTGCCTTCGACCAGGGGCCGTGGCCGCGGATGTCACCGGCCGAGCGGATCGCGGTGATCGAGGCCTTCTCGATGCTCTACGCGGGCCGGCTGGGCGAGATGGCCGACCTCATCACGACCGAGATGGGCTCGCCGACCTCGTTCTCCAACCTCGCGCAGGCTCCGGCGCCGTGGATGCAGATCGAGGCGTTCCTGACGATCGCACGGGAGTACCCCTGGGAGTCGACGCGCGTCGGCAACCTCGGGACCCCGGTCATGGTGCGCCACGAGCCGGTCGGTGTGGTCGCGGCGATCCCGCCGTGGAACGTCCCGCAGTTCACGATCATGTCCAAGGTGATCCCGGCGCTGCTCGCCGGCTGCACGGTCGTGGTCAAGCCCGCGCCCGAGACCCCGCTCGACACCTACCTGATGGCCGAGCTGCTGCAGGAGGCCGGCGTTCCGGCCGGCGTCGTCAACATCGTCACCGCCGGTCGCGAGGTCGGCGAGCACCTGGTCAGCCACCCCGGCATCGACAAGGTGGCCTTCACGGGCTCCACGGCCGCCGGTCGCAAGATCGCCGCGATCTGCGGGGACCAGCTCAAACGGGTCAGCCTCGAGCTCGGCGGCAAGTCGGCCGCGATCGTGCTCGACGACGCCGACCTCGCCAAGACCATCGAGGGGCTGAAGTTCACCGCCCTGATGAACTCCGGGCAGGCCTGCGTCGCCCAGACCCGGATCCTGGCCAGCCGCGCCAACTACGCCACCGTCGTCGACGCGCTCGCCGAGGCGGTCGGCGCGATGGTGGTGGGCGACCCCGCCGACCCGGCCACCGAGATCGGCCCGATGGTCGCGCAGCGGCAGCAGGAGCGGGTCGAGAAGTACATCGCGCTCGGCCAGGAGGAGGGTGCCCGCATCGTCACCGGCGGCAACGGCATGCCCGACGGTCTCGACAGGGGCTGGTACGTCCGGCCCACGGTCTTCGCCGACGTCGACAACTCGATGCGCATCGCGCAGGAGGAGATCTTCGGGCCGGTCCTCTCCGTCATCGCCTACGACGACGTCGACGACGCGGTGCGCATCGCCAACGACTCCGACTACGGGCTCGCCGGCACGGTGTGGACCGGCGACCAGGAGGCTGGTCTCGACGTCGCTCGCCGCGTCCGGGCCGGCACCTACGGCGTCAACACCTACACGATGGACTTCGCCGCGCCCTTCGGCGGCTTCAAGGCCTCCGGCATCGGCCGCGAGTTCGGCGCCGAGGGACTGGGCCAGTACACCGAGCTGAAATCGGTGTACCTCGAGGGCTGAGCCGGGGACCATGGCGACATGGACGACCTCTCGGGAGTGCCCGGCGCCGAGCTGACGTCGCGGCTGTGGTGGATCGGGCTCGACTCCTGGATCCTCCAGGACGGCAACTACACCGACGTCGCCGTCGGCGAGCGCCGGCAGTTCGCCCTCGAGCTCGGCTATCGACGTGCCGCTCGTCTGGTCGTCCCGCCCGACCACGAGCGCACGCCGCGCTGCGCCCACACCGGACGGGGCACGTCGTACCACGTGGTGGGGGAGCTGGTGCGCAGCTTCCCCGAGCCTCGTGGAGGTGCGTTCGTGCTCGACGTGGGGTTGCTGGCCTACACGCAGTGGATGGTGCTGGACGACCTCGAGCCGCCGGTCGCCGGCACCTGGCTGAGGGGTGACATCCACCTGTCCGTCGACCCGTTCTTCTTCATGGACGACCTGCATGCGCTGCCCGACATGCCCGCGCTGATCTACACGTGGACGGTCGAGGAGGTGCAGCTCGACCTCACGCCCCAGGTCCTGGTGCACCCCGGGGACCCGCGCCACGAGATCCCGGCGCGAGAGGGGCCCGTGCGGGTGCGCGACGTGTCACGTGAGGCGTGGCGCTCGGTCGGTCGCACCCGGGCGTGGGAGGAGGACGGCAGCTACCGCCTGGGCTGCCGCCTCGAGGCGTTGGCACCCGTGAGCACGATGCCGGGCGACCCTCGAGCGGCGCGCGGACCCCTGCCGGGCTGAGGGCAGGCCTCAGAGACGCTGGATCGGGCCGGTCTGCTGGGCGGGAGCGCCGAGCTTCTCGCGCAGGTGGGACGTGCCGCCCGCGCGCTCCAGGCTGGCCTGGACCTTGCTGATCGTGCGCTCACGCGGGAAGGCGTGGAAGGCCAGCAGCACGAGCGCGAGCAGCGCCCCGGTGAGGTAGGCGACGTACTCGCCCCGCGTCACGATGAACGCGGCTGCGACGGAGACGATGGCGACCGACTCCGCGAGCACCATCCGCAGGATGGTCGTGCTGGAGAACGCGGCCGCGGACTTCGTGGCGGCCTGGTCCGGGGGAGTGCCGGGGGCGATGGCCGGAGTGCGGTAGCCCACGGCCGTCAGCAGCAGGTGGATCGCCAGTGCGGCGACCACCTGGGCGCCGAGCAACCAGGCGGGCGGCACGTCGTAGGCGGTCTCGCTGGTGCCGAGCACGAAGTAGAGCGCGAGGGCGAAGAAGAACAGGGTGGAGGCGACGGAGAGGACGACCGTGCGCAGGGTGATGAGCATGGGACTGGTCTACCCCAGCGACGCCGTGGGCACGCTTGACATGCCAGCCCGGTGTGTAAAGCCCCACATTTCGATACCAATCGGTAGGCAGGGAGACGCCGCTCACATACTCTCGGTACATGAGTGACCAGAGCCCCACTCCCTCCGGCGGGGTCAACCCGCTCACCGAGGGGCCGGCCGATCCCGAGCACGACCCGACCGCGTCCTACGCCCTCGAGCCCGAGTACGTCGATGCGCTCACCGCCCGGCTGCTCGCGACGACCGGCACGACCGCCGCGGTCTTCTCGCCGCTCAACGGCGCGCCGCTGGCCAACATCCCGCAGTCGAGCGACGCCGACGTGGCCGAGGCCTTCGTGCGCGCCCGGCGCGCGCAGGCCGTCTGGGCCCGCACCACCGTCGACGAGCGCGCCGCCATGCTGATGCGCCTGCACGACCTGGTGCTCGACCGCCAGGACGAGATCATCGACCTGATCGTGTGGGAGTCGGGCAAGGCCCGCAAGCACGCCTTCGACGAGCCACTGCACATCGCGCTCACCGCGCGCTACTACGGTCGCACCGCCCACCAGCACCTCGACACCCAGCGCAAGCTCGGCGTCGTCCCGGGCCTGACGCGGGTCGAGGTCAACCGCGTTCCGAAGGGTGTCGTCGGCATCATCTCGCCCTGGAACTACCCCTTCACCATGGCGCTCTGCGACGGCCTGCCCGCCCTGCTCGCCGGCAACGCCGTGGTCGCCAAGCCCGACGCCCAGACGATGCTCTCGGCGCTGCTGGCCAAGGAGCTGCTGGAGGACGCCGGCTTCCCGCAGGACCTGTGGCAGGTCGTCGCCGGCCCCGGGTCCACCATCGGCCCGTCGATCATCAGCCGCGCCGACTACGTCTGCTTCACCGGCTCGACCGCGACCGGCAAGCGCGTGGCGGCCGGCTGCGCCGAGCGGCTGATCGGCTGCTCGCTCGAGCTCGGCGGCAAGAACCCCCTCCTGGTCCTGCGTGACGCCGACCTCGAGAAGGCTGCCGAGGGTGCGGTGCGGGCGTCGTTCTCCAACGCCGGCCAGCTGTGCGTCTCCATGGAGCGGATGTTCGTCGCCGACCAGGTCTACGACCGGTTCGTCGAGCGCTTCGTGGCGCGCACCGAGGCCATGACCCTGGGCGCCACGCTCGACTGGGGCAACGACATGGGCTCGCTGATCTCCCAGGACCAGCTCGACACCGTGGTCGCCCACGTCGAGGATGCGGTCGCCAAGGGCGCCCGCGTGCTCGCCGGTGGTCGGGCCCGTCCCGACCTGGGCCCGTTCTTCTTCGAGCCGACGATCCTCGAGGGCGTCACCCCCGACATGACGTGCTTCGGGCACGAGACGTTCGGGCCGGTGATCGCGCTCTACCGCTTCCACGACGAGGCCGACGCGGTCGCCCGCGCCAACGACGGCGACTACGGCCTCAACGCCTCCATCTACAGCCAGGACGGTGCCCGGGCCCGGGCGATCGCGCGTCACATCAAGTGCGGCACCGTCAACATCAACGAGGCCTTCGGTGCCACCTTCGCGAGCATCGACTCGCCGATGGGTGGCATGCGCGAGTCCGGCATGGGTCGCCGGCAGGGCAGCGAGGGCATCCACCGCTACACCGAGAGCCAGGCCGTGGCGACGCAGCGGTTGATCCGTTTCGCGCCGATGCTCGGGATGTCCGACGAGGCCTACGCCAAGGTGATGACCGCCAACCTCCGACTGATGAAGAAGCTGGGACGAGCATGAGCAACGACAACACCTACGACTACGACGTCCTGGTGATCGGGTCCGGCTTCGGCGGGTCCGTCTCCGCCCTGCGCCTGACCGAGAAGGGCTACAAGGTCGGCGTCATCGAGGCCGGCCCCCGCTTCGAGGACAAGGACTTCTCCCAGGGCACCCTCGACATCAAGAGCTACCTGTGGGCCCCGGCCCTGGGTTGCTACGGCATCCAGCGCATCGACGCGCTGCGTGACACCCTGATCGTCGCCGGCGCCGGTGTCGGCGGCGGGTCGCTCGTCTACGCCAACACGCTCTACGAGCCGCTCGAGCAGTTCTACGCCGACCCGCAGTGGTCCGGCATCACGGACTGGAAGGACGAGCTGGCGCCCTACTACGACCAGGCCAAGCGGATGCTCGGCGTCGTGGAGAACCCCGTCCGCACCCCGGCCGACGACGTGATGGAGAAGGTCGCCAACGACATGGGGGTGGGCGACACCTTCCACCCGACCCCGGTCGGCGTGTTCTTCGGCGGCCCCGGCCAGCAGCCCGGCGAGACGACCGCCGACCCCTTCTTCGGTGGGGAGGGTCCCGAGCGCAACGCCTGCATCAACTGCGGCGAGTGCATGTCGGGCTGTCGTCACAACGCCAAGAACACCCTGGTCAAGAACTACCTCTACCTCGCCGAGAAGCGCGGCGCCCGGGTGATGCCGCTGAGCACCGTCACCCGCGTGCGTCCGCGCACGGGTGGTGGTTACGAGGTGACGATCAAGTACACCAAGGCCAAGCGCGCCACCGCCGCGACCACCCGCAAGCTCACGGCCGAGCACGTCGTCTTCGCGGCGGCCTCGCTGGGCACCCAGAAGCTGCTGCACCGGATGAAGGACGAGGGCTGGCTGCCCGCGCTCTCGAGCCGCCTCGGTTACCTCTCGCGCACCAACTCCGAGTCCATCCTCGGGGCGATCGCGCCGTCCAAGGACACGACCGACTACTCCTACGGCGTGGCGATCACCTCCAGCTTCCACCCCGACGAGCACACGCACATCGAGCCCTGCCGCTACGGCAAGGGCTTCAACACGATGGCGTTGATGCAGACGGTCCTGACCGACGGTGACGGCGACGAGCCCCGCTGGAAGACCTGGGCCAAGACGATGTGGACCGAGAAGAAGAACCTCTTCGAGCTCTACGACCTCAAGCACTGGTCGGAGCGCACCGTCATCGCCCTGGTCATGCAGAGCCTCGACAACTCCATCACCACCTACGGCAAGCGCAACAAGGTCACCGGCCGCTGGCACATGACCTCCAAGCAGGGCCACGGCGCTCCCAACCCGACCTGGATCCCGGTCGCCAACGAGGCCGTACGACGCATCGCGGGCATCCTGGGCGGCACCGCCGGCGGCAACGTCGGTGAGCCGTTCAACATGCCGCTGACCGCCCACTTCATCGGCGGTTGCGCCATCGGCACGGACGCCGACAACGGTGTGGTCGACCCCTACCAGCGGGTGTTCAACTACCCCGGGCTGCACGTCGCGGACGGGTCGGCCATCTCGGCCAACCTCGGGGTCAACCCGTCGCTGACGATCACCGCCCAGGCGGAGCGGGCGATGGCGCTGTGGCCCAACAAGGGCGAGCCCGACCCGCGTCCGATGCTCGGCACCGACTACGAACGGATCGCCCCTGTGGCGCCGGTCGCGCCCGTCGTACCGGCCAGCGCTCCCGGTGCCCTGCGCCTGCCGATCGTCCAGGTCACCTGAACGCGGCGATCCCGGTCTAGACCAAGACCCGATTGGTCGGGCCGGGGCCGTAACCGGGGCTGGGCGGGCTCGTTGAACGCTTCGGAACCGGCACTCATGCTCCCTCCCAATCGCCGGTTCCATCGGTCCAGGCGCTGTCCAACAGTCTGCGTGGACGATCAGGGCCCGGCCACCCTCCCTCCCCGGCCGGGCCCTGGTGCATTTCCGAGACTGTTGCCTCCGAGCGAGCTCGGAGGCAACAGATCATCGAGGAGGTCGAGCCGGCCCGAGCCGGCGGAGCGAAGCGACGCAGGCTCGACGGCCGCGTCGAGACCGGTCGGTCGAGCTGTGTCCGTCCGGCCCGCGCGCGTCGTACCAGCGCAGGAACCGGTGGCTGAGGCACCCCGCGCCCGCCGATAGGATCGCCGCATGACGCAGGCTGCGGAGCACGATCTGGTCCTGGTGGTCGACTTCGGGGCGCAGTACGCCCAGCTGATCGCCCGCCGCGTTCGCGAGGCACGGGTCTACTCCGAGATCGTCCCGCACCACCTCCCCGTGGAGGAGATGCTGGCGCGCAAGCCGAAGGCGATCATCCTGTCCGGCGGGCCGTCCTCGGTCTACGCCGACGGGGCGCCGAGGATCGACACCGCGATCTTCACGTCCGGGACCCCGGTCTTCGGCATGTGCTACGGCTTCCAGCTGATGGCGCAGGGCCTCGGCGGGACCGTCGCCCACTCGGGCGCGCGGGAGTACGGCCGCACGGCCGTCTCCCTCGGCGAGCCCGGCACCCTGCTCGCCGGCATCCCGGGTGACCACGTCGTGTGGATGTCGCACGGAGACTCCGTCACCGAGGCGCCCGAGGGCTTCTCCGTCCTCGCCTCCACCGCAGCCACCCCGGTCGCGGCCTTCGAGGACGTCGACCGCGGGCTGGCCGGGGTGCAGTGGCACCCCGAGGTGCTGCACTCCGAGCACGGGCAGCAGGTCCTCGAGCACTTCCTGCACGACATCGCCGGCTGCCGCCAGACCTGGACGATGGTCAACATCGTCGAGGAGGAGATCGCCAAGATCCAGGCGCAGATCGGCGAGCGTGGCCAGGCCATCTGCGGCCTCTCCGGCGGCGTCGACTCCGCCGTCGCGGCCGCCATCGTGCAGCGCGCCATCGGTGACCGGCTCACCTGCGTCTACGTCGACCACGGGCTGATGCGCCAGGGCGAGACCGAGCAGGTCGAGCGCGACTTCGTCGCCGCCACGGGCGTGGACCTGGTCGTCGTCGACGCCGAGAAGCAGTTCCTCGACGCGCTCGCCGGGGTCGTCGACCCCGAGGAGAAGCGCAAGGTCATCGGCCGGGAGTTCATCCGCACCTTCGAGGCCGCCGAGGCCGAGATCCTCGCCGACGCCGTCTCCGGCGACGACGGCGACAAGGTCGCCTTCCTGGTGCAGGGCACGCTCTACCCCGACGTCGTCGAGTCGGGCGGGGGAGCGGGCACCTCCACCATCAAGTCCCACCACAACGTCGGCGGCCTGCCCGACGACCTCGAGTTCGAGCTGGTCGAGCCGCTGCGCACGCTCTTCAAGGACGAGGTGCGCCTGGTCGGCGAGCAGCTGGGCCTGCCCGCCGAGATCGTGCACCGCCAGCCGTTCCCCGGCCCCGGCCTGGGCATCCGGATCATCGGCGAGGTCACCCGCGAGCGTCTCGACATCCTGCGCCAGGCTGACGCGATCGCCCGCGAGGAGCTGACCCGCGCCGGTCTCGACCGCGACATCTGGCAGATGCCGGTCGTGCTGCTGGCCGACGTACGCTCCGTCGGCGTGCAGGGCGACGGTCGCACCTACGGGCACCCGGTCGTCCTGCGACCGGTCACCTCCGAGGACGCGATGACCGCTGACTGGGCGCGCCTGCCCTTCGACCTGATGGAGCGCATCTCCACGCGCATCACCAACGAGGTCAGCGAGATCAACCGCGTCACCGTCGACATCACCTCCAAGCCGCCGGGCACGATCGAGTGGGAGTAGTCCGGGCCGCATGCGTCTGCGGGTTCCGTTGGGCACATCACCCTCAGGAGCCTCGAGTGAAGGATCCCGGCAGCGGTGGGCAGCAAGGCAGGCTCGGGATCCGACCCGTTCACGATCCAGAGCAAGCCCAGGTCCAGGCATAACCCCACCATGTGGTGTGCGTTACGTCAGGTATGACATCACGTCGTGCGCTGACGGGGCTCCTCGCTGTGCTGCTGCTGGCGACGGGGTGGTCGATGCCGGTGGTCGCCGACCCTTCGGGCCGCCTCGATCCGGCGAGCGTGGCCGTGCCGCGGCTGAGCGCCCCACCGGCGGGGCTGCGCGGCTCCCCGCTGTGGGACTCCTGGCACCTGTTGGGTCCGTTCGGCTACACACAGCGGGAGTACCTCGTGTCCGGCGTCGCGACCGCGCTCGACGGCGCGCGCGCGCCGTACACGACCCGGATCATCGTGACGCGCCCTCGCGACGAGCGCGACTTCAACGGCACCGTGATGCTCGACTGGGTCAACGTGACGGCGCAGTTCGAGAACGCCGTCGACAGCCTCGAGGCCCGCGAGATGCTGTTGCGCGAGGGCTTCGCCTTCGTGCACGTCAGCGCCCAGGCTGCCGGGCTCTGCTGCAGCCCGCTGACCCCCCAGGTCCTCGACCCGGTGCGTTACGCGGCCATCTCGCATCCCGGCGACGACTTCGCAGCGGACATGTTCACCCAGGTGGCTCGCGCCCTGCGGGGGCAGGGTCGGGGTCTGGACCCGATGCCCGGCCTCGGGGTGGAGCGGATCATCGCCGCCGGGCAGTCGCAGTCGGCCAGTCGCCTGTACTCCTACGTCAACGAGGTCCAGAGCGAGGGTGCGGCGATCGACGGTTTCCTCATCCACGGCGGTGGTGAGAAGACCTTCGATGCTGCGCTGGACGTCCCGGTGCTGCACCTGCTGAGTGACCGCGAGGCCGACCCGGCCCCGCCGACGCGGGACCGCAACTACCGGCTGTGGGAGGTCGCCGGCGCCGCTCACTCCGACTACTTCATCGGGGTGCAGCAGGTCATGGGGCAGGCTCCGCGGGTCGCCGGGCGCCCTGCCAAGGACCGGAGCGGCTACCGGCGGCTGATCAACGAGGCAGGCAACTACGGTCAGGTGGTCGCGCCCCTGCAGAACGTCTGCACCGTCGCGGGGGCGACCATGCCTAACCACTACGCCGTCTCGACCGCGCTGCACCAGCTCAACGTCTGGGTCCGCACCGGGCGGCGACCGGCGCTCACGCCGCGCTACGAGTTCTCCGGTGGTGCGCTCGCCAAGGACGCGGACCGCAACACCCGCGGTGGCATCCGACTGGCGCCCATGGAGGTGCCGGTGGCGACCTATGAGAGCACCCTGTGCAACCTCGGTGGCATCACCGTGCCGTTCAGCGACGCCGAGGTCCAGCAGCGCTACGGTACCTTCGCGCGCTACCAACGCCTGATGGGTACGGCCACCGATCGCGCTGTGGAGCAGGGCTGGCTGCTGCGACCAGATGCCCGTGACCAGATGCGGCGGGTGTGCCGTGTCCGCGAGCGTTTCGCGAAGCCCGACCGCGGCCCCTGTCGGAGCCGCTCCTACCGCCCGCCGGCCTTCGGCGGCTGATCCAGGGGAGCCCCCACCAGGGCGGTCCGCTCGCCCACCCGTGCGTCTCCGGCGTGGAGCGCCGCGATGTGAGCGGGCCTCCCTGTGTGAAAGTGCCCACCCCGGGGGACGTGCGGGGTTAGTGTCAGTCCATGGTCGCTCCCGTGCTCCCGTCCCGACGCCTGCGGATCCTCGTCGCCGGCTCCGCGCTCGCCCTCCTGCCCTCGCTGGCCACGGCCGCGACGATCGCCGGCACCAGCGGCAACGACAAGCTCTACGGCACCAACAACGCCGACACGATCAACGCGCGGCTGGGCAACGACAAGGTCTACGCCAAGGGTGGCAACGACAAGGTCTCCGGCGCCGAGGGCGACGACCGCCTCGACGGTGGTCCCGGCAACGACAACCTCGGCGGCGCCGCCGGCGCCGACGTCGGCATCGGGGGACCCGGCAACGACCTCTTCAGCGGTGGTGACGGCAACGACCTCGGCCAGGGCGGTGGTGGGGACGACAACCTCAACGGCGGTCTCGGCGACGACACCGGTGTCGGAGGAGCCGGCAACGACCTCGTCATCGGCGGTGACGGCAACGACCTCGGTCAGGGCGGTGATGACAACGACAACATCAACCTCGGGCCTGGCGACGACCGGGGGCAGGGTGACGACGGCAACGACCTGATCAGCACCGGCCCCGGCGCCGACGTCGTCCTCGGCGGGCTCGGCGACGACCGCATCAACACCGGTCCCGACGACGACACCGCCGACGGGGGGCCTGGCGTCGACCAGCTCCAGGGCCTCGACGGGGTGGACGTGCTCCGCGGCGGGGAGGGCGACGACCGCGGCCCGAAGCCCTCGGCGACCGGCGACTACCTGCCCTACGTCCAGGGCGGTGGGGGCAATGACGTCCTCTACGGCGACGAGGGCGGCGACGCCCTGAGCGGCGGCGAGGGGAACGACACGCTGTGGGGCGGTCCCGGCGACGATGCGGCCGCCGGAGGCGCGGGCGAGGACACGGTCTACGGCGAAGCTGGCAGCGACGAGCTCGACGGCGGTGCCGGCGAGGACATCATCGACGCCGGCCCGGGCGACGACTCCTGCCCGGGCTTCGGTCCTGACTACCAAGCGGATCAGACGACGGAGTGCGACCTCGGGGTCACCGGGGACGAGGGGGACGACACGATCCGTCCCGGCGACGGCGTCGACATCGTCTTCGGCGAGCAGGGGTTCGACACCATCATCGTCACGGACGACGGCGTCTACGACCGGCTCTTCTGCAGTGATGCCTTTTCCGAGCCGAGCATGCCCAACCCCGGTGGCCGTGTGGTCTACATGGGCGAGGTCGACCCGAAGGACAGCCCCCGACGCTGCACGGTCGAGGTCGCGAAGACCCGTGAGGACGCCGAGCGGATGGGTCTTGGGGCCGAGTGGCGCCGCATACAGCTGGGGAGCCTGCCGACGCTCTGGTGAGCGCGGCTAGGGTGACGGGCGTGCCCCGCCCCACCCCTCGTCGTACGCCGTCGTGAAGCGCGTCAAGGGCTTCCTGAAGCGGCGCGTCGCCGACGCCGTGCTCGTGGTCGTCTGGCTGGTCGTGCTGTTCAACTGCGTGCAGCTGAGCCGGCTCGAGGGCGAGACCACGACGCGGATGGCCGTGTCCTACGGCGCGATGGTCCTGATCGGCCTGGTCGCCACCTTCCTGTGGTGGCGCGGCCGGCGGCGAGCGCGGCCCTGACCCGAGCCCCGAGTGGGCCTCAGCGAGCGCCGCGCCCGAGGAGCGATGCGTCGAGCCGGGCGACGAGGTGGGCCGGGGAGTCGTGGACCTCCGCGCAGCCGGCGTCGCGCAGCTCGGCCTCGGTGAGGCCACCGCTGAGCAGGCCGATGCAGGGCAGGCCCACCTCGGCGGCCGTGCGGGCGTCCCACGTCGCGTCGCCGAGCATGACCGCGTTCGTGGCCCCCACCGCACGCAGGGCCTCTGCAGCCAGGTCGCCCGCCGGCTTGCTCTGCCCGGCGTCGGAGCCGGAGATCGTCTGCTCCAGGAGCGTGCGACCCGGGACCAGGTCGAGCAGGCGGTCGGACATCTCACGGTCGCCGGAGGTGGCGACGACCAGGCGCAGGCCACGCTGGTGCAGGGCCTGGAGGAGGTCGCCGGCTCCTTCGGTGGCCGTGATCTCGTGGAGACGGGCGACGAGGTGGTGGGGGTGGCGCTCGCGGACGGCGTCGCCCACGGCATGCTCCACCGTGTCGTCGGTGACGTGGGCGACCAGGCGGTCACCACCGAGACCGATCGCCCGGTGCAGACGGGCCGCGGGGACGTCGAGCCCGACGTCGCGGAAGGCGGCGCGCCACGCGAGGACGTGGACGTAGACGGAGTCGACGAGCGTGCCGTCGAGGTCGAGCACGACGGTGTCGAGAGGGGCAGCGGATCCGGTGGACGAGGTCATCGGTCCGACTGTGCCAGGCTCCGTGGCCGGACGCGTCCACCCCCAACGGTGAAGCCCGCGGTCGCCCACCTGGCTAGCGTGGGGCCACGCCACCGATGAGGAGACCGCCGTGCCTGCCGAGAAGAAGCCGGGACCGAGCGTCAAGGACCCGGAGCTCTACGAGAAGCTGCGCGACGAGGGCAACAGCAAGGAGAAGTCGGCGCGCATCGCCAACGCCGCGGCCCAGGAGTCGCGCTCGGCGGTGGGCAAGCGCGGCGGTGCCAGCCCGTCGTACGACGAGTGGACGGTCGCCGACCTCCGCTCCCGGGCGGCGGAGCTCGAGGTCGAGGGCCGCTCCTCGATGACCAAGGCGGAGCTGGTCGAGGCCCTGCGCGACCACTGACACGCGCGTCGGTGGCGCGTCAGAGGGCGCCGATGATGTCGGTGGCGAAGCGCTCCATGCCGTCGAGCTTCTGCTCCAGCGTGGCGTCCATGCCGTGGTAGTAGACCCACGGCATGGTCCAGACCTCGGTGATCCCGCCGACCTCGGCTGTGGCGAAGTGCTCGGGCAGGAAGGCGTCGGACAGCGCGGTGATCACGGAGAAGTCGCCCGTGGCACCCTGCTCGGCCCGGATCTCCTGGAGCCGGGCGGCGTGCCCGACGGCCTCCTCGATCGTGTAGATGTCGCCGACCCAGCCGTCGTGGCGCGCAGCCCGCTGGAAGGCGATCTCCGACAGGCCGCCGACCAGGATCGGGATCTGCGCGCGGGGCGAGGGGTTCATCATCAGCTTGGGCGCGGTGTAGAAGTGCCCCTCGAACTGCGTCCAACCGGGCTCCCACAGCGCCTTCATCAGCGTCAGGCCCTCGTCGGTGCGTTTGCCGCGGGTGCCGAAGCTGGCGCCGAGCAGGTCGAACTCCTCGCGGCACCACCCGATGCCCACGCCGAGCGAGACGCGATCGCCGGACAGCACCGCCGCGGTGCCGACCGTCTTGGCGACCTGGAAGGGGTTGCGCATCGCGGCGACGTAGATGCTGGTGAAGAAGCGCACCCGCGTGGTGACCGCGGACAGGGCGCCGACCAGCACCCACGGGTCTGGCCACTCGGCCTCGATGTCCCAGCGCCGCTTGCCGTCGGGGGTGTAGGGGTAGGGCGTCGCGAGCTCCTCGAGGTCCACGACGTGGTCGGGGATCGAGATCGCGTGGTAGCCCAGCTCGTCGGCGGCCTTCGCGAGCGGGATGAGGTGGTCGCACGGCTGGAACGCCGTGACGATGGAGAAGCGCATGGCCACAGCCTAGCGGCGAACTAGAACGTGTTCTTGTTGTCTGAGCCCGGGGCGGTGCCAGGGCCTAGGGTGGGCGCATGGCACGCGCGATCCACCATCTCGACCTCTGGGTGAGCGACGTCGGCCTCGCGGTCGACGAGTGGGGCTGGCTGCTCGGCGAGCTGGAGTGGGAGGTCGACGTCGCGGGCGCCTCGTGGGTGCACCCCGACGGGACCTACCTGTTCCTCGAGCGCTCGTCCGACCAGGTCGACGAGGCCCACGACCGGCACCGCGCGGGGCTCAACCACCTGGCACTGCACGTGGAGAGCAGGGCCCGGCTCGACCGGCTGCGTGCGGAGTCCTCGGCCCACGGGTGGCACGAGATGTTCGCCGACCGCTATCCCCATGCCGGTGGCGAGCAGCACGTCGCGCTCTACGTGGAGAACTCCGAGGGCTTCGAGGTCGAGGTCGTCGTCGCCGACTGACCCCGACCTCGTGGCCCTCCAGCCGTCTCGGGCTGCGGTGGGGCCTACTTGAAGATGCTGTAGCCGCCCGGGCCGACCGCGAAGCCGACGATGATCAAGACGATGCCCCAGAGGGTCTCGCCCTTGAAGAGCTGCACGATGCCGGCGATCACGAGGATGACGGCGAGGATCCAGAGGATGAAGACCATGATGTTGTGCTCCTGATGGGGATGGGGATGCGGCGGGGTCTGCCCCGTCGTTCGGGTGCTGCTCGTGGTGCTGGTGCTGGTGCTGGTGCTGCGTGAGGATGCTGCGTGAGGTGAGGGGTCAGCGCAGGTCGATGTCCGGCGCCCACTCCTCCTCGACGATGTGCACGGCGGCTTCCTCGGCCGACGCTGCGGCGCCGTCGATCCCGACATCGGTGCCGACGAGGTCCTTCTCGGTGTCCTCGCCGGAGCCCTCGTCGATGTCGACCAGGCGGCCGGCGCGAGCCGTGCCGACCTCGCCGTCGTCGAGGTCGTCGTCGGACGTCTCCGCGTAGGGGTCGGGGTCGGGAACCTCCTGGCCGATCCGCTGGTCGATCGTCTCGCGGTGCTCCTCCTCCCAGGGCGTGTTGCCGTAGCCCTGGCCGGCGGAGTAGCTCTCGGGCGGCGAGTAGCCACGCTCGAGCTCGTCGTCGACGTCGGCCTCCTCGAGGGTGTCCTCGGGGGTGAGCTGGTCCTCGTCGTCGACGCTGTAGCCGTCGTAGATCTCCTGGTCCCCGTCTGCGGGGCCGTTGTCCGGCGCTGTCATGTCTGACCTCCTGATGTCTGTCCAACCTACGCCGGGCGGGGATGCTCCCCGGAGGCGCCGGTACCCCCACATGACGACTGGCATGCGCATCCCTTGACTTAAGTTCGAGTCTCGTACTTAATAGGGGTCGTGAGCTTGGTACTCGGCGTCGACTCCTCGACGCAGTCGACGAAGGCCGTCCTCGTGGACGCGACCGACGGCACCGTCGTCGCGCAACGCAGCGCGCCGCACCCGTCCGGCACCGCGGTGGATCCGCGGGCGTGGCTGACGGCCTTCGACGAGGCGACCGACGGGCTCCTCGACCGGGCCGACGCGGTGGCCGTGGCCGGTCAGCAGCACGGCATGGTCGCCCTGGACGCAGCCGGCGAGCCCGTGCACGACGCCCTGCTGTGGAACGACACCCGCTCCGCCGGCGCCGCGCACGACCTGATCGCCGAGATGGGTGGACCCGACGCCTGCGCGAGCGCGCTGGGCAGCGTCCTGGTCGCCTCCTTCACCGTCACCAAGCTCCGCTGGTTGCGCGACCACGAGCCCACCGCCTCGGCCCGCGTGGCCGAGGTGCTGCTGCCCCACGACTACGTGTCCCGGCACGCCTGTGCTCCCGGCACCGACGCCTTCACCGACCGGGGCGACGCCTCGGGCACCGGCTACTTCGCCATCGCCGAGGGCACCTGGCGCCACGACCTCCTCGCGGCCGCCCTCGGCCACGAGGCGTCGCTGCCCCGGGTCGCGGCACCCGGCGCCGTCGCGGGCCGCACGGCCGCGGGCCAGGTGGTCGCGGCCGGCACCGGCGACAACATGGGCGCCGCCCTGGGCCTGGGCCTCGGTCCCGGCGACGTGCTCGTGTCCGTGGGCACCTCCGGCGTCGCCTCGTGCGTCAGCGCCACGCCGGTGGCCGACGGCACCGGCACGGTCACCGGCTTCGCCGACGCGCGCGGTGGCTACCTGCCGATGGTCACCACGATGAACGCCGCGCGGATCCTGGACCACCAGGCCCGCTGGCTCGGCGTCGATCTCGCCACCCTCTCCGACCTCGCACTCGTCTCCGAGCCCGGCGCCCGGGGCGTCACCCTCCTGCCCTACTACGGCGGCGAGCGCACGCCCAACCTTCCCGGAGCCGTCGGCACCTGGACCGGCCTCACCGACGCCACGACGCGCGAGGACCTCGCCCGTGCCGCCTTCGAGGCGCTGCTCTGCTCGCTCGCCGACGCCGTCGACCACCTTGCCGGTGCCACCGGTGAGGAGCCGCAGCGCATCTGGATGGTCGGCGGCGCCACGCGCAGCCCGGCCCTGCAGGCGCTGGCGCCGGCCATCCTCGGCAGGCCCGTCACGCTGCCCCCTCCGGGGGAGTACGTCGCCCTCGGCGCCGCCCGCCAGGCCGCCTGGGCGCTCGCCGGCACGCCCGCCCCGCCCACGTGGCACCTCGCCGACACCGTCGAGCTGACGACGGGGCTCACGGACGGGCCCACGTCGTACGTCCGTGAGGGCTATGCGCGGCTGCGCGAGCGCACCGCCACCTGGTCCTGACCTCAGTCACCGCAGACCGCACGTCGCACCCCGTCCGCAGCACCCCACGAAAGGCACCTCGATGAGCCAGTTCCAGATCCCCGCACCCCGCCCGGAGGACAAGTTCTCCTTCGGCCTCTGGACCGTCGGCTGGACCGCGCGCGACCCCTTCGGCGACGCCACGCGCGCCCCGATGGACCCCGTCTACGCGCTGGAGCGCCTCGCGGGCCTGGGTGCCTACGGCGTCAACTTCCACGACGACGACCTGATCCCCTTCGGCAGTGACGACGGCGCGCGCGACGCGATCATCGAGCGCTTCAAGAAGGGTCTGGCCGAGACGGGCCTGGCCGTCACGACCGCGACCACCAACCTCTTCACCCACCCGGTCTTCAAGGACGGCGGCTTCACCTCCAACGTGCGCGACGTGCGTCGCTTCGCGATCCGCAAGGTCATGCGAAACATCGACCTCGCCGCCGAGCTCGGCGCGCAGACCTACGTCTGCTGGGGCGGGCGTGAGGGCTCGGAGACCGGCGCGGGCAAGGACGTCGCTGCGGCGCTCGACCGCTACAAGGAGGCCTTCGACGTCCTCGGGCAGTACGTCGCCGAGAAGGGCTACGACCTGCGCTTCGCCATCGAGCCCAAGCCCAACGAGCCGCGCGGCGACATCCTGCTGCCGACGATCGGTCACGCGCTCGCCTTCATCGAGACCCTCGAGCGACCCGAGAGCGTCGGGGTCAACCCCGAGATCGGTCACGAGGAGATGGCCGGCCTCAACGCCGCGCACGGCTATGCCCAGGCGATGTGGCAGGGCAAGCTCTTCCACATCGACCTCAACGGCCAGGGCGGCCCCAAGTTCGACCAGGACCTGCGCTTCGGTGCCGGCAACGTGCGCGGCGCCTTCTGGGTCGTCGACACGCTGCTCGCCGGTGGCTACGACGGCCCGGTCCACTTCGACTTCAAGCCCTTCCGCACCGAGGACGACGAGGGCGTGTGGGTCTCGGCCGAGGCGTGCATGACCAACTACCTCGTCCTGCGCGAGAAGTCCCGGGCCTTCCGTGCCGACCCCGAGGTCCAGGCAGCCCTCGAGGCGGCCAAGGTGGCCGAGCTGTCCGAGCCCACGCTGGGTGCTGGGGAGACCTGGGCGCAGCTGCAGGCGTGGGCCCTGCCCGACCCCGAGGCGCTCGCCGCGCGCGGCGCCGGCTTCGAGAAGCTCGACCAGCTCGCGCTCGAGCACCTCTACGGCGTCCGCTGACCGTGGCCGAGCAGCCCGGAGCCGCCCCGGCCAGCACGGAGGGGCTGCGCCGCCTCAACACTGCGGTCGTGCTGAGGAGCCTGCGACAGCTCGGCCCCGCGACCCGGGCCGAGCTCGCCAAGCGGACCGGCCTGGCCAAGGCCACGGTCGGGGTGATCGTCGGAGCGCTCGTCGAGGCGGCCGCGGTGTCCGAGACCGACACCGTGGTCGCGCCGGGTGCGCGCGGGCGCCCCGGTCGGCCGGTGTCGCTGACAGGGGAGGGGCTCCTGGGTCTCGGCCTCGAGCTCAACGTCGACTACGTGTCGGCGGTGCTGCTCGACCTGGGCGGCCGGGTCCGCCTCAGTGAGACGCGGCCGGTGACCGACGACCCCCTCCCGGTGCTCGTCGCGCTCGCACAGGACGTCGTACGACGGGGGCCGCGGGGTCGCCTCCTCGGCGCGATGGTCGCCGTCCCCGGGCTGGTGCGCGGCGACGACCGGTCGGTCGCGTGGGCGCCCAACCTGCACGTGGCCGACGACCTCGTGGCGGCAGCCGTCGACGAGGCACTGGACGGCCACTGCCCGGTGTCGGTCGGCAACGACGCCAACTGCGCGGCCTTCGCCGAGTCACACCACGGGGCGGCGGTCGGAGCCGACCACGCGCTCTACCTCACGGGGACCGTCGGGATCGGCGCCGGCATCGTCGACGAGGGACGGCTGCTGCGGGGCTCGACGGGCTTCGCGGGCGAGGTCGGGCACATGCCCATCGGTGACTCCGCCGCCACGTGCGGCTGCGGGCGGCAGGGCTGCTGGGAGGCCTCCATCGGCCTCCACGCGATGCTCGCCGCTGCGGGCATGCCCGAGCTCGAGACGCCCATGCGCTCCGCGGAGGCCGTGGCCGCACGGGCGGACGACGACCCGCGCGTGGGTGAGGCGCTGACCCGTCTCGGGCGCGACGTCGGCCTGGGGCTGGCGATCCTCGCCAACGTGCTCGACCCCGAGGTGGTCGTCCTCGGTGGCTACTTCGTGGCGCTGGGGGAGCGGGTGCTCCAACCGGCCCGGGAAGCCCTGGACCAGCGGCTGCCCTCGCCCGCCCAGCGTCGCCCCGACCTGCGGCTCTCCACGCTGGGCATGGAGGCCGCCGCGCTCGGGGCGGCCGAGCGGTCCCTGGAGGCGGTGTTCTCCGGCGAGGTGGCGGTGGCGGGCGCGGAGTGACGCGACGAGCACGTCCACGGGCCGCCGGAGCATGCCGGAGGCGTCACTCGACGCCGAGAGGTCAGCCCGCGAGCTTCGTGCCCACCCCGACGAGCGCCGTGCCGAGGCTGGCGACAGGGTCGATGAAGAGCGGTTCGAGGGCGTTCTCGGCCGCGCCCAGCAGGACCGAGTCGGCGCCGAGGCCGGGCAGGGCGAGGGTCACCGACTCCAGGGGAGCGGGGAGCGCTCGATCGGCCAGGGCGGCCTGGACGTCCACGCGCACCAGGCGGAAGAGCGCGCGGAAGTAACCGCCGAGCACGACGACCTGAGGGTTGAAGGCGTTGACCAACCCGGCCAGCCCGTGACCGAGGTGGCTGCCGATCAGGCGCAGCTCGGGAGTCGGCTCGCGGTAGCCCGCCAGCACCTCGCCCAGCGACGCGGCCTGGTCCTCGGGGATGCCGATGGCGCGGGCGATCGCGTGGGCGCCGACCTCGGTCTCCCAGCAGCCGCGGTTGCCGCAGTGACACAGCCGGCCCTCGGGGTTGTAGCGCAGGTGGCCGATCTCGCCGGCATAGCCGCCGGCGCCCTCGAGCCGCATGCCGCCGGTGATGATGCCCGCACCGACGCCGACGTTGCCGGAGACGTAGATCAGGTCGTCGATGTCGATGCCGGCGCCCCGGTGGTGCTCGGCGAGCGCGCCGAGGTCGGCGTCGTTGGCGATCGAGACCGGGACGTCGACACCGAGCGCGGCCAGGATGATCGAGCCGAACGAGACGTCGTGCCACTCCAGGTTGGGGGCGAGCCGGATCAGCCCGTCAGTTCGCCGGACGAGTCCCGGGACGCTGATCCCGATGCCGACGAGGGGAGCGGACGCTGGGGCGTCCTCGACGACCCGGCGCACCAGGGCCGCCACCGAGCCTGCGACCTGCCAGGCCTCGCTCCCCCCGACGATGGGGGCTGCTGCTCGCTCGTGGATCACGCCACCGAGGCCCACGCGGGCGACGTCCATCCGGTCGACGCCGAGGTCGACGGCGATGACGAACGGGCCACTGTCGGAGAGCCCTACCCCGGACGAGGGTCGTCCGGCGCCACCACGTGCCTGGGCGGGCAGGGCGTGCTCGGTGATGCCGAGCGACTCCAGCTCCCCGACCAGGCCCGCGATGGTGCTGCGGTTGAGCCCCATGATGCTGGTGAGCTCGGCCCGGGAGCTGTGCCCGGCGCGGTGGACGTGCTGCAGCAGGGTCCCGAGATTGTGGCGCCGGACGGCCTCCTGGTTGGTGCCGAGGCCGGTGCGCTGGCGACTCATGAGGTTGGCCTAGACGCCTGCTGCGGAACGCCGGCGTCGCGAGATCGCGTCGACGCTCGCGGCCAGCAGCAGGACCCCGCCGGTGACCAGGTAGTTGATGTAGCTCGCCTGGTTGAGCAGCCCGAGGCCGTTGGAGATCGTGGCGATCACGACACCGCCGATCACCGCGTCGATGGCGCGTCCGCGGCCACCGAAGAGGCTGGTGCCACCGATGACGGCCGCGCCGACGGCGTAGAGGAGCACGTTGCCGCCTCCCGAGCCCGGCGAGACCTTGCCGGCGTAGGACGCGGAGAGGATGCCGCTGATGGCGGCCATCATCGAGCACATGACGAAGGCCGTGATCTTGATCCGGCGCACGTTGATGCCGGCCCGGCGAGCTGCCTCTGCGTTGCCGCCCACGGCGTAGAGGTGCCGGCCGAAGCGGGTGCGGTCCAGGATGAAGGTCCAGAAGATGAGGAGCACGGCGACCACCGGGAGCACCCACGGGATGCCCTCGATGGGGAACGTCGGACGGCCGCGGTTGGTGTTGAGCAGGGCCGTGACCCCCAGGACGATGATGGCGAGCACGACGATCTGGATGCCCACCAGGGGCAGGGGGCTGTGGGCCAGGCCCCGCGAGGAGCGGCTGCGGTAGCGCCACAGGGCCAGGGCAGCGAACAGCACGACGATCGCCAGGGCACCGATCCACCCAGCCGCGACCGGCACGTTCTTGATGGACAGCCCGCGGATGACCTCGTCGTTGATCCGGATCGAGCCGCCGGAGCCGATGAGCTTGAGCGGGATCGCCTGCAGGGCGAGGAAGAAGGCAAGGGTGACGACGAACGACGGGATCCCCAGCTCGGAGACCAGCAACCCGATCACCAGCCCGATCAGGGCGCCGACGAGGAGCCCGATGATCGTGGCCAGCCACCAGCTGTAGCCGTGATCGACCATCACCAGCCCCGTGATGGAGGCAGCCGCTCCGCCGGCGACACCGGCGGACAGGTCGATCTCGCCCAGCAGGAGCACCAGGACCAGGCCCATGGCGAGCACGCAGATCGAGCCCGCCTGGATGACCAGGTTGGCCATGTTGATCGTGGAGAGGAACCTGTCGTGGGCCAGTGAGAACACCACGAAGAGGACGACGAGGCCGAAGATGGCGGGCAACGAGCCCATGTCGCCGCCACGCAGGCGGTTGAGGTAGTCCTGTGCCGAGTCACGCAACGTGACGGCGCGGTGGCTGTCGGCGGAGAAGTCGCTCTCGGCGTGCTCCTTCGACGAGGTGGTCGATGCGGTGGGTTCGGATCCGACGGTCATGGTGGGTCTCCGGTCCTGGTCAGACGGTCGCGTCAGCGGGGTCGGCCATGCCGAGGTCCCCGGAGCGTCCGGCAGTGATGAGCTCGACGATCTGGCTGTGGGTGACGTCGGTGGTCTTGACGTCGGCAGCCACGCGGCCGAGGTAGAGGGGCACGATGCGATCGGCGACCTCGAAGACGTCTCCCATGTTGTGGGAGATGAGCACGACGCCGAGTCCGCGGTCGGCCAGGCGACGCACGAGGTCGAGGACCTGGCGGGTCTGGGCGACGCCGAGAGCGGCGGTCGGCTCGTCGAGGAGCACGATCTTGGAGTTCCACAGCACAGCCTTGGCGATGGCGACGGTCTGGCGCTGACCGCCGGACAGGCTGGCCACGCTCTGGCGGACCGACTTGACGGTGCGCACCGACAGGGAGGCGAGGGTCTCGCGGGCTCGCGACTCCATGCTCACCTCGTCGAGGGTGAGGCCGGAGGTCTCCTCGCGGCCGAGGAACATGTTCTCGACGATGTCGAGGTTGTCGCACAGGGCGAGGTCCTGGTAGACGACCTCGACCCCGAGGGCGGCCACGTCGCGAGGGCCGCTGACGTGCACCTCCTTGCCGTCGAAGAGGAAGTCGCCGCTGTCACGGCCGTAGATGCCGGCGATGATCTTGACGAGGGTGGACTTGCCGGCGCCGTTGTCGCCGACGAGGGCCGTGACCTGGCCCGGGTAGACGGCGAAGTCGACGTCGTGCAGGACGTGGACCACGCCGAAGCTCTTGTTGACACCGCGGAGCTCGAGGAGCGGCTCGGTCATGGACCTACCTCCGGTCAGGGGATGGCTGTGGGGACGTGTGTGACGAGGGTGGAGCAGCAGGCAGGCCCAGCGGCCTGCCGGGCCGGTCCCCCGGGGCGGGATCGCCACCCCGGGGGACCAGGTCAGGGGCCGGTCAGGAGATGCCGGCCTCGGCGCAGGCAGCGGCGAAGTCGCCGGCGCACACGTCGGCGGCGGTCTGGCCGCCGTCGTCGATGACGTCCTTCACGGTGTCGGCGGTGATCGCCTGGGGGTCGAGCAGGATCGAGGGGACGTCGCGCTCGCCGTCGTTGACGGTGCCTGTCGTCTCCGCGTCTTCACCGTTGACCAGCGCGATCGCAGCTTCGGCCAGCGCGCCGGCCTCGAGCTTGGCGGACTTGTAGACCGTCATGCACTGCGTGCCGGCCAGCACGTTCTGCAGACCTTCCACGGTGGCGTCCTGGCCAGTGACCGGGACCTCGCCGGCGCGACCGTTCTTCTCCAGGATGGAGATGACAGAGCCACCGAGACCGTCGTTGGCGGCGAGGACGCCGTCGACGTCGCCGTCGGCAGCGGTGTAGAGCTGCTCGAAGATCGTGACCGCCTGGTCGTTGTCCCAGTCCGGCACGGCCTGCTCGCCGACGACGGAGTAGTCCATGCCGTCGAGGACGCCGTGGGCACCCTCGGCGAAGAGCGTGGCGTTGTTGTCGGTGGGGGAGCCGTTGACGTAGACGATGTTGGCCGGTCCCTCGCCGAGGCAGTCGGCCAGGCCCTGACCCTGGAGCTCGCCGACCTTGGAGTTGTCGAAGGAGACGTAGTACTCCGCAGATCCACCCAGCGTCAGGCGGTCGTAGTCGATGGTGGCGACGCCCTGGGACGCGGCCTTCTCCTGGATGGCGGCACCGGAGTCGCTGTCGAGGTTGACGATCGCGAGGACGGTCACGCCGTCGGCGATCATCGCGTCGGCGATCTGCGTCATGCGGTCGGCGTCGCCCTCGGCGTTCTGGATGTCGTACTCCACGCCGGCCTCATCGAAGGCCGCCTCGAGGGCCGGCTTGTCGGCGCTCTCCCAACGGACGGAGGACTGCGTGTCCGGCAGGATCACGCCGATCTTGCCGTCGGCCGCACCGCCGTCGGACGCCGATCCGCCGTCGTCGCTCCCACACCCGCTGAGCGCCAGGGCGGCACCCATGAGTCCGGCTACTACCAAAGTGTGCTGTCGCTTCATGCGACCCGCCTCCTCGCGGTGATGGTGCGACCAGCCCGCTCCGGCCTCACCTGTTTGTTGTCTCGCACAACATAATGAGTGACTGCGGTCACGTAAAGACCTCGAGGCCAGATTGTTACCTGGAGATGACGAGATGGCACGAATGGGCTAGATCGCCTGGTACTGCCGGGGCGCGTGACAAGGAAGGGGCACGTCCGAACCACGTTCGACAAGCCGATCGATCGATCATCGTGTCGATCAGGAGTCCGAGGGTTTGTTGTTCCGGACGCCGATGACGGCGACAGGGGCCGGGTCAGCGCAGCTGGTAGGTGGTGGTGCGCTCGCGGACGGGACGGCCGATGGCAGCGGCCATGTCGTGCAGCTCGGCGACGGTCTTGGCGGAGCCGTGCTCGGAGCCGGCCATGCGGGAGATGGTCTCCTCCATGAGCGTGCCACCGAGGTCGTTGCAGCCGGCGTTGAGCATGGCCTGGGTGCCCTCGACGCCGAGCTTGACCCAGCTGGTCTGGATGTTGTCGATCCGGCCGTGGAGCAGGACGCGGGACATCGCGTGCACGGCAAGGTTGTCGCGCAGGGTGGGGCCGGGGCGTGCGACGCCGGCGAGGTAGATCGGGGAGGAGGTGTGCACGAAGGGCAGCGGCACGAACTCGGTGAAGCCGCCCGTGTCGTCCTGGATGCGTGACAGGACGCGCAGGTGCCCGACCCAGTGTCGGGGGTTGTCGACGTGGCCGTACATCATCGTGGAGGTGGTCGGGATGCCGACGCGGTGGGCCGTGGAGACGATCTCGATCCACGTGCGGGCGGGGAGCTTGCCCTTGGTGAGGACCCAGCGGACCTCGTCGTCGAGGATCTCGGCGGCGGTGCCGGGCAGGGACCCGAGGCCGGCCTCGCGCGCCTTGATGAGGAAGTCCTCGATGGACAGTCCGGTGCGGGCGGTGCCGTTGACGATCTCCATGGGGGAGAAGGCGTGGACGTGCATGTCGGGCACGCGTTGCTTGACCGCGCAGACCAGGTCGAAGTAGGCGGTGGCGGGCAGCTCGGGGTCGATGCCGCCCTGCATGCAGACCTCGGACGCGCCGAGGTCCCAGGCCTCGGCGGCACGGTCGGCGACCTCGTCGAGGGAGAGGGTGTAGGCGTCGGCATCCGTGCGGCGCTGCGCGAAGGCGCAGAAGCGGCACCCGACGTAGCAGACGTTGGTGAAGTTGATGTTGCGGTTCACGACGTAGGTCACGGTGTCACCGACGGCGTGGCGGCGCAGGTCGTCGGCGAGCCGTGTGACCTGGCGCAGCAGGTCGCCCTCAGCGGTCATCAAGGTCAGGGCGTGCTCGTCGGAGAGGTTGCCCGGGTCGGCCTCGGCGGCGCGAAGGGCGTCGCCTCCCTCGGCGTGCAGCACGGCCGGGGCGCCGTCGATCAGGGACGTGGAGCCGGCGGCGTCCTTGACCGAGGCCCAGTCGCCGTAGACGTCACCGAAGTCGGAGCGACGGTCCTCGCTGCGGCCCCCATCGGGTCCGTCTGCGTCGATGGTGGCGTGCAGGTCGGTGCGCCCCACCGACGCGAAGCCGCCGTCCGGTTCCTGCCACGGCAGCCCGGTGGGGCGTACGCCGGGGCGCGCGAGGCCGGCGTCGGGGCCGTCGTGCAGCGCGAGGGCTGCCACGTGGGAGCTGATGCGGGGGTCGAGCCAGGGCTCGCCAGCGCGGACGTACTCGGGGTGGACCGTCAGGCGCGCCTTGAGCTCGAAGCCGCACCCGGCGGTGATCGAGGCCAGTCGCTCGAGGCTGGGCCAGGGGCGCTCGGGGTTCACGTGGTCGGGGGTCAGGGGGGACACCCCGCCCCAGTCGTCGACGCCGGCCTCGAGCAGCATCCGGCACTCCGCCGACCCCTCGGAGGAGTCGACGAGGTTGGGGGGAGCCTGGAGGCGTGCCTTGGGGCCGAGGACGAGCCGGGTGACCGCGATCGCGGCGCGGTAGTCGTCGAGGTCGAGGTCGTCGCTGTGGCGCATCGCGGTGTCGGGCTTGGCCCGGAAGTTCTGCACGATGACTTCCTGCACGGCGCCGAACTGGGTCGAGACCTGGCGCAGCGCGAAGATCGTCTCGGCGCGCTCGGCCAGCGTCTCGCCGATGCCGACCAGGAGCCCGCTGGTGAAGGGGATCGAGAGTCGCCCGGCGTCCTCGAGGACCCGCAGGCGGACGTCGGGGTCCTTGTCGGGGGAGCCGAAGTGGGCCTCGCCCTTGGTCTCGAAGAGCCGACGGCTCGTGGTCTCGAGCATCATCCCCATCGAGGGCGAGACCGGCTTGAGACGGTTCATCTCCTCCCACGACATGACGCCGGGGTTGAGGTG
>NZ_JANNML010000174.1:0-1785 GCF_031397825.1 Nocardioides sp. | reverse complement strand
GCCAGCACCTCGACCTGGTCGTCGTCGGCGAAGACCTCGGCCGCTGCCCCGGCGAGCTCGGTGTCGAGCTCGGCGCTGACGATGCGGGCCCCGTTGCGTACGCCGCTGCGCAGCCAGGCGGTGCCGACCCCCGTGCCGGTGCCGAACTCGGCCAGCGTGCCCTGCTTGGTCGCGGCGAGCGTGGCCAGGAGGCGACCGGTCTCGTTGCGGCAGAAGGAGGCGTAGCCACGCTTGCGCGAGACCTGGAAGGCGCGCTCCACCACGGCCGGGACGTCGGGGGGTGCGCTCATGCCGACGAGTGTCGCAGCGCTCCCGGTTCGTGCCGGGTCGTGCCAGCATCCGAGACGTCGTCTCATCATGTGGGAAGTCACGGTGGGAGGGCTGCGCCGGCGGCGGGCCGTCCCTAGGGTGGTCACATCATGCGGAAGACCTTCGTACTTATCAGTCGCCGCGGCGAGGCCAGCTAACCAGGGCCCCTCTCGCCGCGGTGTCTGGCGTGTCTTCGGGCCCTGACCCTCCGCGGCGAGTGACGCAGTCACTTTCGCACCTGAGATCCAGAGCGATCTGGCCGATCTCCTCCCACGTCCGTGGGACCAGGGCCCCAGCGCGTGACCCGCGCCCGTCGTCCTTCGAGATCGCATCGCTCGCCACGGAGGGCCCGCCCGCGTCGGTCCGCAGACCGGCAGCCGACGCGGCACGTCGACTCCCTCGCGTCCACCGTTCCCGGTCCCCGTCCCACGACGGGACCGACAGATCTCCAGGAGACACCGATGTACGACTTCTACCCCGAGTGGGGCCCTTCGCGTCACCGTGACCAGAACGAGCAGACCCCGACGCGCCGCACCCGCTACTGGCGCGAGCCGGCGCTGGTCGGTGCCGGGGCGGCCGCTGCGCCCACCGGCGCCAGGACCGGTGCCGACTCGCGAGACGCCGACCGCGACCGTCCCGACGACAACTAGGCTCCCGCCCCATGACCGCCACCCCGCCCGCACCCTCCGCTCCCGCTGCTTCCCCGGGAGCCGGGGGGCCCTCGGTCCAGCGACTCGCCGTCATCCCCGGTGACGGCATCGGACGTGAGGTCACCGACGAGGCCCTCAAGGTCCTCGCCGTGGCGGCGCCGGCGGAGGTCAAGCTCGAGACCAACCGCTACGACCTCGGCGCCGAGCGCTACCTCGCGACCGGCGAGGTGCTCCCGGACTCGGTGCTCGCGGAGATCCGCGGGCACGACGCGATCCTGCTCGGCGCGGTCGGCGGCAAGCCCGGAGACCCCAACCTGCCGCCCGGCATCCTCGAGCGCGGCCTGCTGCTCAAGCTGCGGTTCGAGCTCGACCACTACGTGAACCTCCGTCCCTCGCGGATCTTCCCCGGTGTCACCTCACCGCTGGCCGACCCGGGCTACATCGACTTCGTCGTCGTACGCGAGGGCACCGAGGGCCCCTACACGGGCAACGGCGGCGCGCTGCGCGTCGGCACCCCGGCCGAGGTCGCGACCGAGGTCAGCGTCAACACCGCCTTCGGAGTGGAGCGCGTCGTGCGCGACGCGTTCGCCCGGGCGCAGAAGCGACCGCGCCGGAAGCTCACGCTGGTCCACAAGACCAACGTGCTCGTCCACGCCGGCGCCGTGTGGTCGCGCCTGGTGAAGCAGGTGGGCGAGGAGTTCCCCGACGTCACCGTGGACTACCTCCACGTCGACGCCGCGATGATCTTCCTGACCACCGACCCGGCACGCTTCGACGTCATCGTCACCGACAACCTGTTCGGCGACATCGTCACCGACCTCGCCGC
>NZ_JANNML010000137.1:0-1501 GCF_031397825.1 Nocardioides sp. | reverse complement strand
GTGCGACGCTCGCTCTCGCTGACGGTGCCGTCGGCGTGCTCGGTCACGACGACCGAGCGGCGCTTGCGGCTGGTGTTGGCCACCACCATCGACAGCACGAGCACGAGCACGCCTGCTGCGATGAGGATCCAACCGAACGCGTGGCCGTCGAGGCCGGGGATGTTCACCTCGATCGCGAAGGCGAAGATGGCGCCGATCACGATGAGGGCGATGCCGAGTCCGATGCTCATGGGGAGCCTCCCTGGGGGTCGGGGAGGGCCTCACTGCCCTCCCCACCAGTCTCCCGCGCCACACGCGCCCCGGGGGAGGAATCGCCAACTAGGCTCCCGCTCATGACCGACTCGCTCCACGACCACCCGATCGCCCGCCTCGACGGCACCCCCGCCACCCTCGGCGACCTCACCGGCGGCCGGCCCGCCCTCGTCGTCAACGTGGCCTCCAAGTGCGGCCTCACGCCGCAGTACTCCGCCCTCGAGGCGCTGCACGAGAAGTACGCCGACGCCGGGTTCACCGTGCTCGGTGTGCCGTGCAACCAGTTCGGTGGCCAGGAGCCCGGGTCCTCCGACGAGATCGCGGAGTTCTGCTCGGCGACCTACGGGGTCACCTTCCCGATGACCGAGAAGGTCGAGGTCAACGGCGAGGGCCGGCACCCGCTGTACGCCGACCTGGTGCGCACCGACTACACCGACGACGGCGGCCGCAGCTTCTCCGGCCAGGACCCCGACCCGTCGGTGATCATCTGGAACTTCGAGAAGTTCCTGCTCGACGCCTCCGGCACCCCGGTCGCGCGCTTCGCCCCCGGCACCACGCCCGACGACCCGCTGCTGGTCGAGGCGGTCGAGCGGGTCGTCAAGCCCGACGGCGGAGAGTGAGCACCCGCCACCTCGCCTACGTCGGCGAGCCGATCACGCTCCAGCGCCTGCTGCTCGACCCGCCGCGCTCGCTGGTCTCCCAGGCCTGGTCGCCGAACACCCAGCTGGGCGGGGTGGTCAACGCCGACGGCTTCGGTGCGGGATGGTACGCCTTCGGGCGCGACGAGCCCGTCCGCTACCGACGGGCGCAGCCGATCTGGACCGACGCCTCGTTCGCGTCGCTGGCCCCGACGATCGCCTCGTCGTGCATCCTCGGAGCGGTCCGCTCGGGCACGACGACCTTCGCCCACGACGAGTCGATCGTGGCGCCGTACACCCAGGGGCGCTGGCTGTTCAGCCACAACGGCGGCGTCGCCGACTGGCACAACGCGCGCCGCTCGCTCTACGACCGCACCCTCGACATCCCGGAGGCCGCCGCCCCGGTCGACTCCGCGCTGATGTTCGGGCTGGCCGCGTCGCGCTGGTCGGCCGGCACGCCCCTGGGCGCCGCGCTGGTCGAGGTCATCCGTGAGGTCCGCAAGGTCGGCGGTGGTCGGCTCAACATGCTGGCCGTCGACGGGCGCAGCTTCGCCGGCACGACGTACGGCGAGCAGCTGCACGTGCTGGAGAAGGACACCGGGATCGTCGTG
>NZ_JANNML010000129.1:0-13464 GCF_031397825.1 Nocardioides sp. | reverse complement strand
GGCGTTCTTGGTCTTGTCGAGCGAGCTCAGGAAGTAGAGCGTCAGGACCAGGATGATGAACGCGTTGAACAGGGCGCCCAGGATCTTGAGTCCGACCCCCAGCACGCCGCCGAAGATGCCGCTCAGGAAGTCGCCGTTGGCAACGTAGTCGCGGACCTTGGAGATGATGTCGTACTCGTCGTCGAGCTTCTGGATCTGCTTGTTCTTCTGCAGCTCGTCGAGCCAGCCGGGTGCGCTCTGGCTGATCGCGGTGACCTGGTCGGTGATGACCGGGACGATCGCGACGATGAAGAGCGCGACCGCCCCGAGGAAGGCGACGATGACGGCGGTCACCGCCAGGCTGCGGCGCAGACCGCGCCGCTCGAGGAACTCCACGGACGGGTTGAGCCCGGCGGCGATGAACAGGGCGACGACGATGAGCAGCAGCGTGGAGCCGATGCTCAGCAGCGCCGACCAGAGGAAGTAGGCGACCAGCACCCCGAGAGCGCCGAAGAAGCCGAGGTAGAACGGCGAGCGCTTCTCGAAGGGCTTGCCGGGCGTGCCGTAGTCGTCGGTGTGGACCTGCTCGACGACGGTCTCGGCGTGCTCGGCAGCCGCCTCGGCGTGCTCGGCCGCGGTCTCGGCCTGCTCCGCGGCGGTCTCGGCGTGGTCGGCCGCAGCCTCGGCCCGCTCGGCCGCCTCCTGGGCGGCCTGCGGGTCGTCGCTCAACTCTCGTCCTCGCCGAAACCAGCGACGACGTCGCGCAGGGAGGCGAGCTGGGCGGAGATCGCGTCACGACGCTTGGTGAGGCGGTCGAGCTCGGCGCGACGAGCGGCGATCTCGCGCTCGATCTCGACGGTGCCCGTCGAGGCCATGGACTCGGCCTGGCTGTGCGCGGTCGCCACGACCTGCTCGGCCTCACGACGGGCACGCGAGAGCGTCGCCTCGGCCTCGGCCTGGGCTGCCGCGCGGTTCTCGGTGGCCTGCTTGCTGGCCTGGCTGGCGCGCTCCTCGGCGGCAGCGGCCCGCTGCTCGGCCTCCTCGACGAGGCGGCGGGTCTCGGCGGTGGCGGAGTTGTGGTGGTCGGTGGCCTCGCGGGCCAGGCGCTCCTTCTCCACGGCGAGCGTGCGACGCGCCTCCTGGACCTCGCGGTCCGCGGCCGCGCGGGCCTGCTCGACCTCGCGGGTCGCCGACGTGCGCATCTCGCTGGTCTCCTGCTGTGCGGCCAGGCGCAGCTGGTCGGCCTCACGACGGGCAGCGGCCAGCACGTCCTCCGCCTCGGCCTTCGCCAGGGTGCGCTCCTGCTCGGCGTCGCCGAGCACGCGGATGCGGGTCTGGTCGAGCTCCTGGAGCTGGACCGAGCGCATGTCCTCGGCCTCCCGTGAGGCATCGGCGCGGATGGCCTTGGCGTCGCGCGCAGCCTGCTCGCGGATCTCGTTGGCGTCGCGCTCGGCCACGTCACGGATCTCCGTGGCCTCCTCCTCGGCGAGGCGCAGCATGGTGCTGGCGCGGCCACCGAGACCGGCGTAGGAGGGCGTCGCGTTCTCGGCGATCTGCGTCTTGGCGTCGGTGAGCTCGGCCTCGAGCTCGAGGACGCGGCGCTCGGACTCGGTCAGGCTGGCGCTCAGGCCGGCCTTGTCGCGGGCGAGCTGGTTGACCTGCGTGTCGACGGCCGCGCGGTCGTAGCCGCCGCGGCGTACGACGGGAAAGCCTCCGGCGGGCGCGCTCGCGATCGGAGCAGCGGCGCGGGCCGGAGCGGCTGGGGGTGCGACGGGCTGGGCGGCGGTGCGCTCGGCCGGCGGCGGCAGCACCGGCCTCTGGGCCGGCTTCTGCGCGGCGGGCCGGGCCTGCGACGGGGCGGGCTTCTGGGGCGCCGGGGATGTGGACGCGCCCTTCTGCTCGGACTGCACCGGGATGACCTGGGTCGCTTCCGCGTCAGGCTCGTCGGTCGCGGCGTCGGGCTCGTGGTCGAAGATGGACAGACCCTGGTCGCTCATGGGGGAGTTTCCTCGTCGCTGGTGGTGGGTGACGTGGCCATCTTCCACGATCCGGCTGAGAGAACCCACCCCGGCACACGGGCGGTCTCAGGGATGAGGGTGACGAGGGCGACTCGGCCCCGACCGCGGCGTCGTGCAGCCCGAAATTGGGCGGTGACCCGCCCCCCAGATGGGGGACGGGTCACCGATGATCGGGTGATGCGGGCTCAGACGCCGCGGAACCGGTTGATCGCGTCGAGGTGCTTGGCGCGCTTCTCGTGGTCGCGGACGCCAAGGCCCTCCTCGGGAGACAGGCACAGCACGCCGACCTTGCCCTGGTGGAGGTTGTGGTGCACGTCGAGCGCGGCCTGGCCGACCTCGTCGAGGGTGTAGGTGCGCGACAGGGTCGGGTGGATCTTGCCCTGGTCGATGAGGCGGTTGGCCTCGAACGCCTCGCGGTAGTTGGCGAAGTGGCTGGAGACGATGCGCTTGAGGTTCATCCACAGGTAACGGTTGTCGTACTCGTGCATGTAGCCGGTGGTGGAGGCGCAGGTGGTGATCACGCCGCCCTTCCGGGTGACGTAGACGGAGGCTCCGAAGGTCTCACGGCCGGGGTGCTCGAAGACGATGTCGATGTCCTCGCCGCCCGTGAGCTCACGGATCCGCTTGCCCAGGCGCTGCCACTCCTTGGGGTTCTGCTCGGTGCCCTCCTCGTTCCAGAACTGCCACTTCTCCTCGGAGCGGTTGATGATCATCTCCGCGCCCATGGAGCGCACGATGCCGGCCTTCTCCTCGTTGGAGACCACGCAGATCGGGTTGGCGCCGCCGTTGAGCGCGTACTGGGTGGCGAAGCCGCCCAGGCCGCCGGAGGCGCCCCAGATGAGGACGTTGTCGCCCTGCTTCATCTGACCGGCGTTCTTGGAGACCAGCTGCCGGTAGGCGGTGGCGTTGACCAGGCCGGGGGAGGCGGCCTCCTCCCAGGTGAGGTGGGCCGGCTTGGGCAGCAGCTGGTTGGACTTGACCAGGGCGATGTGGGCCAGGCCGCCGAAGTTGGTCTCGAAGCCCCAGATGCGCTGCTGGGGGTCCATCATCGTGTCGTCGTGGCCGGCGGGGTCCTCGAGCTCGACCGAGAGGCAGTGGGCCACGACCTCGGTGCCGGGCTTCCACCTGGTGACGCCGGGGCCGGTCTTGAGCACGACGCCGGCGAGGTCGGAGCCGACCACGTGGTAGGGCAGGTCGTGGCGCTTGGTGAGCTCGGAGAGACGGCCGTAGCGCTCGAGGAAGCCGAAGGTGGACACGGGCTCGAAGATCGAGGTCCACACGGTGTTGTAGTTGATGGCCGAGGCCATCACCGCGACGTAGGCCTCGCCGGGACCGAGCTCGGGCAGGGCGACGTCCTCGACGTGCAGGCTCGTGCGGGGGTCCTTGTCGCGGGTGGCGAGGCCCTCGAACATGTCGACCTCGTCCTTGTGGACCGTGACGGCCCGGTAGGACTCGGGGAGGGCCAGGTTGGCGAAGTCCTCGCTGCTGGTGTCTCCGGCTTGGATGGCGTCCAGGATGTTCTGCACGGGTGACTCTTTCCTCTGCTCGATGGTGCTGTTCGGGCTGGTCCGGCCCACTGGATTGGCCCGAAAGATACCGGTGGGTAACCGGATGTGGGGCGGAGTGTGCGGGTTGTCTCAGTGTGGGGCAGCGGCCGGCTCGACGAGCTCGACCAGGACACCGCCGGCGTCCTTGGGGTGCACGAAGTTGATCCGCGAGTCGGACGTGCCGCGCTTGGGGGCGTCGTAGAGCAGGCGCAGGCCGCGCTCGCGCAGGATCGCGCTGACCTGCTCCACGTCGGTGACGCGGTAGGCGACCTGCTGGCAGCCCGGTCCGGACCGGTCGATGTACTTGGCGATCGTCGACTGCTCGTTGAGCGGCGCGAGCAGCTGGACGCAGGAGCCGGAGTCGCCGACCGCCATCATGGCCTCGCGCACACCCTGCTCCTCGTTGACCTCCTCGTGGGCCAGCGTCATCCCGAAGGTGTCGCGGTAGAACGCGATGGCGACGTCGAGGTCGGGCACGGCCATGCCGACGTGGTCGATGGCGGTGAACAGGTGGGCGGGGACGTCGAGCGATGCGGTCATGGGGCTCATGGTCTTATGGCGAGCGCGTCGCCGCGACTTGTTGTGACGTGTGCCTCACGGCGTGGTCGCGGACACCCTCGCGGCGCGATGTGACTCGTGGGTATCGTCACGAGGGACCCATCTCGGCACCGCACATCACCGCTCATCTTGTGGAGGCACCCATGTCAGCATCCGTCATCGTCGCCGGGGCTCGTACCCCGATCGGTCGTCTGCTCGGAGGCTTCAAGGGCCTCACGGCCGCCGAGCTCGGAGGGCACGCCATCAAGGGCGCCCTGGAGAAGGCCGGAGTCGCCGGCGACCAGGTCGACTACCTGATCATGGGCCAGGTCATCCTGGCCGGTGCCGGCCAGAACCCCGCCCGCACCGCGGGCATCGCCGCCGGGCTCCCGCTCTCGCTGCCCTCGATCACGATCAACAAGGTCTGCCTGTCAGGCCTCAACGCGATCGCGACGGCCGACCAGATGATCCGCGCCGGAGAGGCCGACATCATCGTGGCTGGCGGCATGGAGTCGATGACCAACGCGCCCCACATCCTCCCCAAGTCGCGTGAGGGCTTCAAGTACGGCGACGTGTCGCTGGTCGACTCGATGGCCTACGACGCCCTCTTCGACCAGTCCACCCAGCAGGCGATGGGCGCGCTCACGGAGCAGTGCAACGCCGCGGGCACCAACCTGACCCGTGCGGAGCAGGACGAGTTCGCCGCGCAGTCGCACCAGAAGGCCGCTGCCGCCTGGAAGAACGGCGTCTTCGACGACGAGGTCGTCCCGGTCTCGATCCCGCAGCGCAAGGGTGACCCGGTCGTCATCAGCCAGGACGAGGGTGTGCGCGGTGACACCACCGCCGAGTCGCTCGCCGGCCTGCGTCCCGCCTTATACAAGGACGGCACCATCACCGCGGCCTCGTCCTCGCAGATCTCCGACGGCGCCTGCGCCGTCGTCGTCATGAGCAAGGCCAAGGCCGAGGAGCTCGGGCTGGAGTGGCTGGCCGAGATCGGTGCGCACGGCATGGTCGCCGGCCCCGACTCCACCCTGCAGATGCAGCCGGCCAACGCCACCGCCAAGGCCTGCGCCAAGGAGGGCATCGCCCCCACCGACCTCGACCTGGTCGAGTTCAACGAGGCCTTCGCGGCGGTCGGCATCGAGTCGGCCCGCTCGCTCGGCCTCGACGAGTCCAAGGTCAACGTCAACGGTGGTGCCATCGCCCTGGGTCACCCGGTCGGCATGTCCGGTGCCCGCGTGGTGCTGCACCTGGCGCTGGAGCTCAAGCGTCGCGGTGGCGGTGTCGGCGCGGCCGCCCTGTGCGGTGGCGGCGGCCAGGGCGACGCCCTGATCGTGCGCGTG
The DNA here is from genome assembly GCF_031397825.1 of Nocardioides sp. Lineage (GTDB taxonomy): Bacteria > Actinomycetota > Actinomycetes > Propionibacteriales > Nocardioidaceae > Nocardioides. The sequence goes on along the minus strand of NZ_JANNML010000129.1, from coordinate 8,040 downwards.
CCGAAGGCCTGAGTGACCCTCGAGCCCACCGGGGGCCGACGCCGCTCGGCGTCGGTCCCCGATCTCGTCTCCGGAGCCCTGGCTGGCCAGGCCCGCTCGGTCGCCCGGCTGATCTCGCTGGTCGAGGACGAGTCGCCGCTGCTGCGCGAGGTGATGGCGGCGCTGGCCCCGATCACGGCCTCCGGCCCGCGGGCGCACGTCGTCGGCATCACCGGCTCCCCGGGCGTCGGCAAGTCGACGTCGACCAATGCCCTGGTCGGTGAGCTGCGCCGCCAGGGCAAGCAGGTCGGCGTCCTCGCGGTCGACCCGTCCTCCCCGTTCTCCGGGGGAGCGCTGCTGGGGGACCGGGTCCGGATGCAGGACCACGCCTCCGACCCGGGCGTCTTCATCCGATCCATGGCCTCGCGCGGCCACCTCGGTGGTCTGGCCTGGTCGACACCGCAGGCCCTGCGCGTGCTCGACGCGGCCGGCTGCGACGTCATCGTGGTGGAGACCGTCGGCGTCGGCCAGAGCGAGGTCGAGGTCGCCGGCCTCGCCGACACCACGATGGTGCTCCTCGCGCCGGGCATGGGCGACGGCATCCAGGCGGCCAAGGCCGGCATCTTGGAGATCGGCGACGTCTACGTCGTCAACAAGGCTGACCGCGACGGTGCCGACTCCGTGCGCCGTGACCTGCGCTCGATGCTCAACCTCGCCGAGCGCCGCGAGGGCGCGTGGCAGCCGCCGATCCTCAAGACCGTCGCGCAGAAGGGCGAGGGGGTGGACGAGGTCGCCGCCGCCCTCGACGAGCACCTGGCGTGGCTGGAGGCGACCGGCGAGCTCACGCGCCGTCGTACGCGCCGGGCGAGGGACGAGATCGAGGCGATCGCGCTCACCGCGCTGCGCCGTGGGTGGGGCGACGTGCACGGCCGCTCCGAGCTCGACGAGCTCGCCGCCGCCGTGGTGGCGGGGGAGTCGGACCCCTATGCGGCCGCCGACCGGCTGCTGGAGTCCTTCACGGGCTGAGGGCGCGCCTGCCGCGTGACCAGAGTGATCAGTGGTACGAATGTATCGATCCATTCTCTCGGGCTCATGATGGAGACTCTCTCGTGAACAAGGTGCTCATCGCCCTGGTGGTGCTGTTCCTCGGCTTCTGGATGTTCACCGACCCCAGTGGCCTCGCCGACACGACCGGCGCCGCAGGCGGGCAGGTCGCCGACTGGGGCAGCCAGCTCTTCCGCGCGGTCATCGACTTCTTCGGTGAGCTGTAGGCGCTGCGCGTGGGGCTGCTGACCTCCTGGGGTGACCCGAAGATCTCCCGCCACCTCCTGCGCGAGGAGGGGGAGGTCATCGTCGACGAGGTCCGCCACCACTGGGTCGCCTACCTGCGCCCCGGCCTCGAAGGGCTCCTGGGGCTGGTCGCCGTCGTCGCGGTGCCCTTCGTGCACGTCGACATCGGCTGGCTCTTCCTGGTGGTCGCCGCGGTGCTCGGGGCGCGGGCCGCGTGGGGGATCCTGCGCGAGCGGCGCGACCGCTTCGTGATCACCAACATGCGGGTCTTCCGGGTGCACGGCGTGCTGTCGACCCACCTCGCGACGATGCCGCTGAGCCGGATCCTCGACATCAGCGTCGTGCGTCCGCTGCACGGGAGGGTGCTCGGCTTCGGGCACTTCTGCTTCGAGTCGGCCGCGCAGGAGCAGGGGCTGCGCGACATCCGCTACGTCGGGCGGCCCGACGAGCGGGACCTCGCCATCCAGCGGGTCGTCCAGCGCTCGGGCCTGCGTGGCCCGCGCGTCGTCAACTGAGGTCGCGCGTGCGGCCGTGGCCGACACCTGCTCCAATCAACGGGTGACCCTCGCCCAGCACCTGGCCCGCCTGCCCGCCGACCCGCGCATCGTCGTCACGGGCAACCATGCGACCCCGTGGACGACGCTGGGTCTCGTGGACGAGCTGGTGCCGTCGTACCGGCTGTGGGTGCTGAACGCCCAGCACGGTGTGCCCGACCGTGAGGGCGTCACGCTCGAGACGTCGTTCGTCGGTCCGGGCATGCGGCGCAGCCCTCGCCTGTCCTACGTGCCGTCGCGGCTCTCGCTGGTGCCGGCCCTCTTCGCGGGCCCGCTGGCGCCGCACGCCGTCGTCCTCCACACGACCCGCCCCCGGGGCGGCAAGGTGTCGCTGGGCGTGGAGGTCAACGTGCTGCCGGCCGCGATCGAGGCCGTGCGGCGCGCCGGAGGTGTCGTCGTCGCCCAGGTCAACGACCAGATGCCGTGGACCTTCGGCGACGCCGAGGTCGACGTCGAGCACATCGACGTCATGGTCGAGGTGGACGAGCCGCTCCTGCACGCCACCGGGAGCCCGATCGACGCAGCGTCGGCCCGGATCGGGCAGGAGGTCGCGGCGCGGGTCGGGGACGGGGCGACCCTCCAGGCCGGGATCGGCGCGGTCCCCGACGCCACCATGCGGGGCCTGGTCGCCCGGCGGGGCCTGCGGATCTGGACCGAGATGTTCTCCGACAGTGTCCTGGCGCTGGAGCGGGCCGGCGCACTGGAGCGGCAGGTGCCGATCACCGCGTCGTTCCTGTTCGGCTCGCCCGAGCTCCTCGACTGGGTCGACGGCAACGAGCGGGTGCGGATGGTGCGCACCGAGGTCACCAACGACCCGGCGCTGATCTCGCGCAACCCGGCCATGGTCAGCGTCAACACCGCCCTGCAGGTCGACCTCTTCGGGCAGGCCAACGCGTCGCGGATCGACGCGCGCATCCACTCGGGCTTCGGGGGGCAGACCGACTTCATCGTCGGTGCGCTGCACTCGACCGGGGGACAGGCCTTCATCGCGCTGCGCTCCTGGCACCCCAAGGCCGACTGCTCCACCGTCGTCGCGCTGGTCGACGAGCCGGTCACGTCCTTCCAGATGAGCGCGATCGTGACCGAGCAGGGCATCGCCGACGTCTTCGGCCGCGACCAGCGCGAGCAGGCGCGCCAGATCATCGAGCATGCCGCCCATCCGTCCGTGCGCGACGACCTGCGCGAGGAGGCGGTCGGGCTGGGCCTGGCGTGAGCGCTGCAACATCGCGCCGACTCGGCGTACGGGCTGCAACATCGCGCCGACTCGGCGTACCTGCCCGAGCGTCGCGCGACGGCCTCCCTAGGATTGGCCCCATGACCCAGCAGCCGTTCACCCGTCCCGGAGCGATCGACCTCTCCGCCCTCAAGCGCCCGGCCGCGCCTGCCCCGACAGGTGGAGGCCCCGGGCGCGGCGGACCCGGTGCAGCTCCGGGGGCAGCGTCCGCTGCCGGCGCGGGGGGAGCACCGACCGGCACGTCGTCCTACGCGCTCGACGTGACCGAGGAGAACTTCCAGGCCGTCGTCGAGCAGTCGATGACCGCGCCGGTCATGCTCGCGTTCTACTCCCGCACACGGATGCCCGAGAGCGGTCAGCTGGCCGACGACCTCGCGGCGCTGTCGGGGGAGTTCGAGGGCAAGTTCCTCGTCGGTCTCGTCGACATCGACGCCGCACCGGGCATCGCGCAGGCCATGCAGATCCCCTCGATCCCGCTCGTGGTGGCCGTCCTCGACGGCCGGCCCGCGCCGCTGCTGCAGGACGCCCTGCCGATCGAGGAGCTCCGCGCCACGCTGACCCAGGTGATGCAGGGTCTCGCCGCCCAGGGCATGACCGCGCGGCACCAGCCGCTGCCCGGCTCACCGGCGCCCGAGGAGTCCGACGGCGAGCCGCAGGCCGATCCGCGCTACGCCGCGGCCGAGGACGCCCTCGGTCGAGGCGACGTGGACGCCGCGGTCGCGGAGTACCAGAAGCTCGTCGCCGCCAACCCCGCCGACGTCGAGGCCGCGGGCGGCCTCGCGATGGCGAAGGTGCTGCAGCGCACCCAGGGCGTCGACCCGGCCGCCGCCCGTGCCGCCGCCGACGCGGCCCCCGACGACGTCGAGGCACAGACCCTCGTGGCCGACCTCGACCTCCTCGACGGTGCTGTCGACGACGCCTTCGGTCGCATCGTCGAGCTGGTGCGCCGGTCCGCGGGCGAGGAGAAGAACGCCGCCCGCGAGCACCTGCTGGGCCTCTTCGCGGCCGTGGGCAACGACGACCCCCGCGTCCTCAAGGGGCGCCAGTCGCTCGCGTCCGCCCTGTTCTGAGCGCCGCGTGACCTCGGGGGCCGGCTACCTGCTGCGCGGTTTCGGCCTGTGGCGGCGACGCCCCGGCCTGATGCTGCTGGGGATGCTCCCGGCGTTGCTGGTCTTCGCTGTCCTGGCGACCGCCTTCGTGGTGCTGCTGCTCCGGCTCCCGGAGCTGGTGGGATGGCTGACGCCCTTCGTCGACGGCGCGTCCGACCTCGTGCGCACCCTGGTGCGGGTGGGCCTGGCGTTGGCGCTCGTGCTGGGCTCCCTGGCCCTGGCGGCGTCGACCTTCGTGGGCGTGACCCTGGCCGTCGGCGACCCCTGCTATGCCCGCATCTGGCGCGAGACCGAGCTGATGCTCGGGGGCGAGGTGCCCGACGCCGAGGTCGGGGCGTGGCGGGCCGTCCGGGACGGCCTCGTGCTCGTCCTCGGCAGCGCGCTCGCGGGGCTGCTGGTCGTCATCGCGGGATTCCTCCCCCTGGTCGGGGCCCTGCTGGGTGCCGTGCTCGGCCTCGTCGTCGGGGGGTGGCTTCTGGCCCGCGACCTGCTGGGGCGGCCGTTGGAGGCGCGCGGTCTCGATGCCCGGGGGAGGGCCGACCTCGCAAGAGGACAGCGGGGGACCGTGCTCGGCTTCGGGATCGCCGTGCAGGCGTCGTTCCTCGTGCCGCTGGGGGCGGTGCTGGTGATGCCGGCCGCGGTCGCCGGCGCCACGATGCTGGCCCGCGACCTCGTCGCGACCGGGCCTCACGTCCGGGTCTAGACAAGGTCCTCGTCACGCGTGCCCCCCGGGCCGGTGGCGCGTTGTCCTGGCACACGAACCCCCGGACGAACAGGTGCTGATGTGCTCACCACTCTCGACATGGGTCTGCACCACGCGGTGCTCGACCTGGCCAGCGGCGATGGCTTCCTGATCCTCCCCTTGCCACGCACCGACGTGGTGCTGGAGGGGGAGTCCCTGCACCGTGCCGACTTCCTGGCTGCGCTCGAGGAGCTCGACTACCGCGGCTGGTCGCTCAGCGAGCGGGACCCGGACGGCATCGCCCGCACCTACCAGGGCTTCACCTACGACGGCCGCGCGCTGGTCAGCCTCTACGGCAAGGATCCGCTGCTGCCCGACCTCGCCTTCGCAGCCCGGATCGACGCGTGGACCGCGGTCAAGCGCGTCGCCCGCGACCACCGTACGCCCTACCTCCGCGACGGCCAGGACTCCTTCTAGCTCGCTGAGCCCGCCGATCCAGCCAGTGCCGCCAGCACGGCGGAGACCGCCGGCGACGTGGTCATGCTGCGGCGGTGCACGGCGATCACCTCGCGGGTCGGCACCGGGTCATGAGCCGGTACGGCGACGAGATCGGTGTGCAGCTCGGTGCGACCCAGGCGCGGCACCAGGGCGATCCCGAGGCCCGCGCGCACCAGCGCGAGGTGGCTGTCGAACTCCATCGACTGGTGCGCGATGCGGGGCAGGCGCCCCGTGCCGTCGTACATCCGGGTGAGCCACTCGCGGCAGATCGTCCCGTCGTGCGTGGCGATCCAGCCCTCGTCGACGAGGTCGTGCGGGCTCACGCGGGCGCGTCCGGCGAGCGGGTGCTCGCGGTGCACGATCACGTCGGCGACGTCGTGGGCCACCGTGGTGGCCACGAGGTGCTCGGGGATGGCCAGGGCCACGTCGCCCCAGCGGTGCACGACCCCGACCTCGTAGTGACCCGCGGCCACCAGGTCGACGGTGTCCCACGGCTCGCGCTCCGAGAGGCTCAGCGTGAGGTCGGGGTGGGCGTCGCGCAGCGTGCGCACGACCGGGGCGACCAGTCCGCGCATCGCGGTGGAGAAGGCCGCCAGCCGCAGGTGACCGGCGACGGTCGCGGCCTGGCGGTGCAGCCCCGCCTCGATCTCCTCGAGGTCGGTGAGCAGCCGACCGCCGGCGTCGACGAGGTGACGGCCGTGGCTGGTCAGCATCACGCCGCGGCCCACGCGCTCGAGCAGCGGGACGCCGGTCTGCTTCTCCAGCCGCTTGACCTGCTGGGACACCGCGCTGGGGGTGAACCCCAGCGCCTCGGCGGCCGCGACCACGGAGCCGTGGGTGTCGACGGCGCGCAACGAGCCGAGGGCGGCGAGATCGATCATGCAGGGATGCTACGCGATCAGGCACACCAACATTCGCTGGTGCTTACGAGTCATGCCCGTCAGGCTGAAGCACGTGACCCGTCGTGACTCCCTCCTCGCTGCCCTCGTCGCCACGGTCTGGGGCTTCAACTTCGTGGTGATCGACTGGGGGATGGTCGGTGTGCCGCCGCTGCTGTTCCTCGCGCTGCGCTTCGCGCTCGTGGTCTTCCCCGCGGTCCTGCTGGTGCCACGGCCGGCCGCGAGCTGGCGGGTGGTCGCCCTGGTCGGCACGTTCATGTCGCTCGGCCAGTTCGGCTTCCTGTACGTCGGGATGGCCGCCGGCATGCCGCCCGGCCTCGCGGCGCTGGTCCTGCAGTCCCAGGTGATCTTCACCGTCGTGATCGCCGCAGGCGTCCTGCGCGAGCGGCCGACGGCCGCCCAGGCGGTCGGCGTGGGGCTCGGCTCGCTCGGCATGCTCGTCGTGGCCCTGGGTCGAGGAGGCCACGTGCCGCTGCTGGCGCTCGCGCTGTGCCTGCTGGCCGCGCTGTCCTGGGGCATCGGCAACGTGGTCGCGCGGGCGGCGCGGGTCAGTGGCGGGCTGTCGCTGACGGTGTGGTCGGGCCTCGTGGTGCCGCTGCCCCTGCTCGCGCTCTCGCTGGTGCTCGACGGCCCGGCGGCGATCGCCGACGGGGTGGCGTCGTTCGGCTGGGAGGTGCTGGTCTCGACGCTCTACACCGCCGGGTTGGCCTCGCTCGTGGGCTACGGGATCTTCAACGGCCTGCTCTCACGCAACCCGTCGGCGGCCGTGGTGCCGTGGGTGCTGCTCGCCCCCGTCGTCGCGATGGCGTCCGCATGGCTGCTGCTGCACGAGGTGCCGACCGCCGCGGAGCTGGCCGGCGGTGCCGTGGTCGTCCTCGGCGCGCTGGTCGCCCTGCGTCCCCGGAGTCCGGGTGCTGCCTCAGCGGCCGGACTCGGTGTAGGCGGGACCCCCGTCGGGGTGAGCGAGGTTGGCGAGCGCGGCGTCGATGCGGCGGGCGGTGAAGTCGGCGCAGCGCTCGTGGGCCTGTCCGGTGGTGAGGAACTCCGCCGAGCGGATCTCCCGGGCCTGCTTGACGATCCGGTCGGTGATCGCGGCCTCGTGGACCCCGCCGTCGAAGACCAGGCAGAGCGCGTCGTCCCATCCGCCCCACGGCGGTAGCCAGTCGGTCAGCACGAGAGGTCCGGCCGGGATCGTCAGGCCGAGCTCCTCCTCGACCTCGCGGGAGACCGCGAGCTGCGGTGACTCGCCGACCTCGACGACACCGCCGGGCAGGTCCCAGTCAGCCTTGTAGGTCAGCTGGCAGACCAGCACCCGGCCCTCGGTGTCGCGCACGAGCATCTGGCTGATCGCGCGCTTGCGCGGCAGGAAGGAGTTGAGCAGCGCGCGGAACCCGCCGGGCTCGTCGACCGCGATGTCGGAGCTCAGCCGGGCATAGACCACGTGGTCGCCGTCGACGCCGCGCATGATGCCCTCGCGGCGCATCCCGGACCAGGTCGCCACCCGCTGCGCCGCCTCGTCGTCAGCCGGGACGTGGGTCTCCACACGGCCGTGAGCCTCGAGGGCCGCCGCGACCTCACGTCGTACGGCGTCGAGGGTGGTGGTCCAGTCGGACTCCGCGAGCGCCGGGGCCCAGACGATGCGGGCGACGCCGTCGGCGACGGTCTCGGTGCTCGGCTCCTGACTCACGCGACAACCCTAGTGTCCGACCCCAGGCCTGGCCGGGGGGGGGGGGGGGGGGGGGGCCCACACCCCCCCCCGGGCGGGGGGGGGGGGGGGGGGGGGGCGGGGGGGGGG
>NZ_JANNML010000034.1:0-16332 GCF_031397825.1 Nocardioides sp. | reverse complement strand
CATCTCGTAAACGACCGCTGGAAACCATAACTGCCAACGCTAAGCGCAGTTCCTTCGCTCTCGCCGCCTGAGCGGTGATCGAAGCGTCAGACCGGGCATCCGTCTCCGTCCCGGACCCTGGCGTCATCTAGGAGACTTGCTGTTCAACTGACGTCGTGCAGGTTGAACGGGACTTTTGCATGACTGAGCCTGTCGGGGACGCGTCCGTGCGAGCCCCGGGGCCGAGAAAAGCGATATCGCGGACTGCACCCGGAGAAGACCTGGTTCGACGCTCGAGGACGCGGGTTCGATTCCCGCCAGCTCCACTGCACCGCCGGTCCCGGTGGGTCACACCACCGAGAGCCAGCCCTCTTGACCATCGGCCGCCCTGACACCAGTCAGGGCGGCCGGTGAGGCCTGTCCCGCAGGAGGCGTCCCTGACGTGTCGCGCCGCTGCGTGGCCGTCAAGGTCTCTCCCGAGGCCCGCGCAGCGCTACTGCGGGACGCGGCCCGCGACAGCAGGGTGAGGATACTGACGTCCCTGACAGAAGGTCGCTGTCCGCGCGTACGACAAGCCGGCACCGTCGTAGCCCCTCTGACGTCTCGCGACGCTCTCGCGCCTTCCTGAGGGTGGCTGGGTTCATGCGAGATGGCGCAACTCCTGCTGATAGGCCGCATAGGCGGCGCGCAGCTCGCCTCCGACCCATGTCGCCGGTAGCAGCTCGTGGGGCAGGATCGGGTCCGATGCGAGATGGTGGACCATCCTCGCCGCGACAGCCAGCCGCTCGAGCGGCTTCTCGGCGCTGTCGAGCTCCGTGAGGATCTGGCGGCCAGTGTCGTCCCAGCCGCCCAGGTCCCATAGCACCTCAGCCAGGTCTCGGGGGGTCGAGTGCCGCGTCTCGCAGACGGTCAGGTCGGGGTGATCGACATAGCGCGGTTCGCGTGCCAGATTCGCTGGACGCAGCCACACGCCTTCGCGCAGCTCCGCGAGCCTGTGCTCGGCCAGGAGCAACCGCAAGCTCGAACGTTCAGCGACCGAACGCCCGGCCGCTACGACGATCGCGGTCTCCCAGAGTCCGTCCCACGCCGACGGGTCGGGAGCGACAGCCTCGGCCTGACGCTGTTGACGCTTGAGCAGCCGCTCCCCCAGTGCGTACCCGTCCTTCGTCCGACGGAGGTCGCCGGACGCGACTGCGCGGGTCAACGCGACCCGCACCCCCGACTCCGACATGTCGAAGAACGCAGCAGCCTCAACCAGTCGAGAAGGCGAGATGACCTCGGGGTGGGCGCCGAGGAGCACGCTCAGCACCGCCGAGCGCACCGACAGGTCCCGCTGCGCTGCCTTGGGCGGTCGCTTCTTCACCAGCGAACCTTGACACGACCATCCGAACATTACTATGAGAGCGTCAATTGATGCGTTTCGTGTAAGGTCCGGGACCACACCGCCCGAGGAGGCCCCATGACCATCACGTCGAGTCCCACCTCGTCGTCCGGCAGGACCGCGCAGCCGATCGACCGGGCGACACTGTCGCGCCGGCTGCTCACGACGGCGAAGAAGCATTCGTTCGACCCCTTCGTCGAGCTGGACCTCGACGCGGAGATCGACCCGGACGTCTTCTGGGCCAGCCCGCAGCTGACCAGCCTGTACGGGACGCCGCTCTGGGACGAGATGACCCATCGCCAGCGTGTGGAGCTGTCGAAGCACGAGCTCGCCTCCATGTACCACGTCGAGCTGTGGGTCGAGACCGCTCTCATGCAGATGTTGGTGCGCTACGTGTACGACCTCCCCGGCGACAGTCCCGAGGCCTGGCACGTGTGGACCGAGATCGCCGAGGAGTGCCGCCACTCCACGATGTTCGGTCGAGTCATTGCCGCGGCCGGCTGTCCGGACTACTCCCCGGGCTGGTTGCCCCACCTGCTGGCACGGGCGTTCAAGACGATGAGCTCACCGACGATGACCATGGCTGGTGCGCTGTTCTTCGAGGAGTACGGCGACACGCTCCAGCGAGTGACGGCCAAGGACGACACGATCCAGCCGCTGGTCCGGCAGGCATCCCTCATCCACGTCGTGGAGGAGGCTCGACACATCCAGTTCGCCCGCGACGAGCTGTCGCGGCGCGTGCCGGAGCTCAACGTGGGAGAGAAGGCCGCACTGCGAGCGGTCCTGGGGCCGTTCGCTGTCGTGGTCGTCGACAACATGGTGCACCCCGACGTCTACGCCAACGTCGGTCTGCCCGCCGAACGCGCCAAGGCCGAGGCCCGCAAGAACCGCCACCACCACGAGACCATCCGTTGGGCGTCCCAGCGCTCCGTCGAGCTCTTCGAGTCCCACGGGTTGGTCGGTCCGCTCACCCGGGCCCTGTGGAAACGCAGCCACGTCCTGTGAGCGACGCGGCGCCATGGCGGCGTGATGCTTCCGCGGGTGCGGACTCCGCGTGCGTGCACGCCCCGGCGATGAACGGCGACGATCCCGACTACCGCACCCTGACCTACGAGGTCGACGGCCGCGTTGCCCGACTCACGTTCAACCGTCCCGAGCAGGGCAACTCCATCACCCCGGACACCCCGCTGGAGTTGGCCCACGCCGTCGAGCGAGCAGACCTCGACCCCCGCGTGCACGTGATCGTGTTGTCGGGGCGCGGCAAGGGCTTCTGTGGCGGCTACGACCTGGCCGCCTCCGCTGAGCACCTGATGGACGGGCAGATGACCGGCTCGACTCCACGGGCCGGCACCGTGCTCGACCCGGTCGTCCAGATGACCAACCACGACCCGCGTCGCACCTGGGACCCCATGGTCGACTACGCGATGATGAGCCGCTTCACCAAGGGCTTCGCCAGCCTGCTGCATGCCGACAAGCCGACCGTGGCGAAGATCCACGGGTTCTGCGTGGCCGGAGGCACCGACATCGCCCTGCACTGCGACCAGATCGTCATCGCAGCCGACGCCAAGATCGGCTACCCACCGACCCGGGTGTGGGGAGTGCCGTCGGCCGGCCTGTGGGCCCACCGGCTCGGCGACCAACGCGCCAAACGCCTGCTGCTCACCGGCGACTGCCTCTCCGGGCGCGAGGCCGCCGAGTGGGGCCTGGCGATCGAGGCACCTGAGCCCGAGGAGCTCGACGAGCGCACCGAGGTGCTGGTCCAGCGCATCGCCGCGATGCCGCTGAACCAGCTCATGATGGTCAAGCTCACCCTCAACTCCGCCCTGCTCGCTCAGGGAGTGCAGAACAGCCAGATGATCTCCACGGTCTTCGACGGGATCTCCCGGCACACCCGCGAGGGCTACGCCTTCCAGCAGCGCGCGGCCGAGGCCGGCTTCCGTCAGGCCGTGCGCGAGCGCGACGCCGCGCCGTACGACGACTTCGGACCCTCCACGAACAAGGGATGAGCAGCATGCAGACGCACGAGGTGTACAACCAGGTCCCGCCGCTGGTCGGCCACGACACCAGCGACGACCCCGCCCTGCGCGAGGGATTGGTACGTGAGGGTGCCGGCTGGGCGGTCGAGGAGGTCTCCGCCCTGGGCCGGATCGCCGGGTCGGCCGAGGCGCAGCAGTGGGGTCGGCTCGCAGAGCGGGTGCCGCCCCGGCTGCTGACCCACGACCGCTACGGGCACCGCATCGACGAGGTGGACTACGTCCCGGCCTATCACCAGCTCATGGAGACAGCCATCTCCCACGGGCTCCACGGCGCAGCCTGGGCCGACGACAGGCCCGGTGCCCATGTCGCACGTGCCGCGAAGATGATGGTGTGGAACGTCGACGCCGGGCACGGCTGCCCGATCTCGATGACCTACTCGGTCGTCCCGGCACTGAGAGCCCACGCTGAGCTGTCCGCCCGGTTCGAGCCGTTGCTGACCAACAGGGTCTACGACTACGGGTTGCGCGACCCGGCCACCAAGCGCGGACTGGTCGCCGGCATGTCGATGACCGAGAAGCAGGGTGGATCCGACGTCCGCGCCAACACCACCCGCGCGACCCCGCAGACCGACGGCAGCTACGCGCTCGTCGGTCACAAGTGGTTCACCTCGGCCCCGATGAGCGACCTGTTCCTGACCCTCGCCCAGGCGCCCGAGGGACTGTCCTGCTTCCTCGTGCCGCGGGTGCTGCCCGGCGGTGGGCTCAACGCGATGCGGCTCGTACGGCTCAAGGACAAGCTCGGCAACCGCTCCAACGCCTCCTCCGAGATCGAGTACGACGGCGCCACGGGGTGGCTGGTCGGCGAGGAGGGCCGCGGTGTGCGCACCATCGTGGAGATGGTCAACATGACCCGCCTCGACTGCGTCATCGGCGCGGCCTCCGGCATGCGGATGGGGCTGACCCAGGCCGCTCACCACGCCCGCCACCGCTCGGCGTTCGGCAAGCGCCTGGTCGACCAGCCGCTGATGCGCAACGTGCTGGCCGACCTGGCTGTCGAGTCCGAGGCCGCCACGACAGCGATGCTCCGTCTGGCCGGCGCCAACGACCGTGCCACTCGCGGCGACGAGGCTGAATCAGCGCTGCGGCGGATCGCTCTGGCGGTCACGAAGTACTACGTGTGCAAGCGCGGCCCCATGCATGCAGCCGAGGCGCTGGAGTGCCTCGGTGGCAACGGCTACATCGAGGACTCCGACATGCCACGGCTCTACCGCGAGCTCCCGCTGCTCTCGATCTGGGAAGGCTCCGGCAACGTCGCCGCGCTCGACGCGCTGCGTGCGATGGTCAGGGAGCCGCACACGCTGGACGTCTTCGTCGCCGAGGCAGAGCAGGCCACCGGGCAGGACGCTCGATTCGACGACGCCGTGGACCGGTTGAAGAAGGAGCTCACCTCCTTCGACGACATCGAGCACCGGGCACGGCGCATCGTGGAGCAGATGGCACTGGTGTTTCAGGGCAGCCAGCTGCTGCGCCACTCTCCCGAGGCCGTCGCGGCCGCGTTCTGCGCCAGTCGGCTCGACCGCGACTGGGGTGGTGCTTTCGGGACCCTGCCCTCCGGGCTCGACCTCGCCCCGATCATCGACCGCGCGCTGGTGGAGACCGGATGAGTGTCCACGTCCAGCACGACGGCGAGGTCACCATCGTCGTCCTGGACCGCCCCGAGGTGCGCAACGCCGTCACCACCGAGCACGCGCGAGCGCTGTACGAGGCCTTCATCGCGTTCGAGGCCGACACGTCCGCCAGCAGCGGCGATCAACAAGCACGGACGCGGGATCTGGAGGCCAGGGGCGCAAGCACCTCGTCGAACTAGCCGAGTCGGGGTCCGTTCCCAGCTGGGGCGGCTGTCGTGCGCGCCAGGTCGGGACCGGTTGTCCGCCGGCTCTCGTGGATGAGGCACCATCGGCGAGGTGACCGATCTGGCGCTGCTCCGGACGACCGAAGGAACGGCGAGACTGCGTCGAGCCGTCATCGAGGACGTGCCGAGCATCGTCGAGCTGTTGACCGACGACCTGCTGGGCGCTGCACGCGACGGGACCGATGGTGCCGACGGAGTGCAGCCCTATGTCCGTGCCTTCGAGGCGCTCGACGCAGATCCCGCGCATCTGCTGCTGGTTGCCGAGATCGGCGGCGAGGTCGTGGCGACGATGCAGCTCAGCTTCATCCCGGGACTGGCTCGCCGCGGTGCGCTCCGCGGGCAGGTGGAAGGGGTGCGGGTCCGCGCCGACCGACGCAGCAGCGGACTGGGTCGAGCCCTCATCACGTGGTCGAGGGACGAGGCCGAGCGGCGCGGTTGTGCCCTGATCCAGCTCACGAGCGACAAGCAGCGCCTCGAGGCGCACCGCTTCTACGCAGACCTTGGGTTCACCGCTTCGCACGTGGGCTTCAAGCTCGAGCTCTAGCGCAGGACGCGGTGGGATCGATCACCCCGTGAGCGTCGGGCGCCCGGCCCCGATGTGCCTCTCGAGGTCATCTTCCCTAGTCTCCTTTGATGCCTACTCGATCTCACGTCCCCCGAGCAGCCATGTTCGCCGCGACGCTCGTCACGAGCGCAGCAGTCGGAGCAGGAGTCCTCCAAGCCGCCCCCGTGGCGGCCGTGGAGCCCGACTCCGAGCAGACGTCCACGAGGGCACGGCCCCCGCAGCCCGGCGACCCGTTCTCCTTCCGCATCGGCACCCTCAACATCCTCGGCAGCCAGCACCGTGGCCGTGGCGTCAAGCGCGCCACCGCGCTCGCGCGCGCGATCCGCGACCGCGGCGTCGACGTGGTCGGCCTCCAGGAGGTCCAGGACGACCAGCTCGCCGCCATCAAGGACAAGCGCCCCGGCTACCGGATCTGGCCCGGCCAGTCCCTGGGCAACCAGGGCGTCCGCCTGCAGATCGCCTGGCGCAAGTCCATGTTCTCCCTCGTCGACACCGGCTCCATCACCACGACGTTCGACCACCAGCAGCGCCCCATCCCGTGGGTGCGGCTGGAGAACCGTGCCTCGGGTGGGCAGTTCTACGTCATCGACGTGCACAACTCCCCGCGCGACCAGGAGGGTGCCCGCGACCACGCCACCCGCGAGCAGATCGAGCTGATCAAGAGGCTGCGCGGTAACGGCAAGCCCGTCTTCATCCTGGGCGACACCAACGAGCACACCGAGTTCGTCTGCCGCGTCGCCGCCAGGACCGGGCTGGTCGCCTCCAACGGGGCCTCGCACGCGGAGTCGCGTCCCGGCGCACCTCGCTCCGGAGGCTGCGACACCGGCTCGGGCCCGATCAAGCTCGACTGGGTGATGGGCACGCCCCGCACGGTCGACTTCTCCCGGCACCGCGTCGACTACGGCGACCCGGTGCGCTCCGCGACGGACCATCCCTTCGTGCACGCTCGGGTGAAGGTCGCAGGTAAGGGAAGCCGGGGCTGATGACCGGCGGTCCAGGCGGGGGACGCTGGCGCTCTGTCGTGGGCGAGGGCGACCCCGAGCTGGACCAGCGGCTCTCCGACGAGCTCGATCGCGTCAACGCGGAATCGACCCGCGGCACGGATGCGGCACGTGAGCTCACCGTCCGGGTGCTCGACGACGAGGGTGAGCTCGCCGCCGGCTTGAGCGGCTGGACCTGGGGCGTCGCGGCGGGCATCGCGATGACCTGGGTGCACGCCACGGCGCGCGGTGCCGGTCTCGGTGCCCAGCTGCTCGCGGACTTCGAGGACGAGGCCCGGCGTCGCGGGTGCAGCCACGTGTTCGTCACGTCCTTCACCTTCCAGGCGCCGGGCTTCTACGAGAAGCACGGCTACCGCGAGATCCTCCGGTGGGAGGACGTCCCCGTCGTCGGCGCCGCCGACGTGCACCTCCGCAAGGACCTCTGAGCGGCTCCTCACCACGGGTTCCCCGGCCTGGCCGCCACGACGCCTAGGGTCGGGGCATGGCCGACGTGCACCAGCTCAGCCGGACGGACGCGCGCCGCATCGCGGTCCGCGCGCAGCTGCTGGACGCCGCGCGGCCGACGGACGTCGTCGCGACGGTGCAGCACCTGACGCTGGTGCAGCTCGACCCGACCAGCGCGATCGCGCCGAGCGCGGACCTGGTGCTGTGGAGCAGGCTCGGGTCGACGTACGACCCGCAGGACCTGGTCGACGCCCTGGACGAGCAACGGCTCGTGGACTTCGGCGGTGCCGCCCGGGCTGCGGGGGACATGCGCCTCTTCCGCGCCGAGATGGCGCAGTGGCCGGGCGCCGGGGAGCACCAGGACTGGCAGAGGCGCCTGATCGGCTGGGTCGAGGCCAACGAGGAGTGTCGTGGCGACATCCTGGAGCGCCTGCGCGGCGACGGGCCGCTGCCGGCCAGCGAGCTGCCCGACTCGTGCGTGGTGCCGTGGCCCTCGTCGGGGTGGAACAACAACCGCAACATGCGGATGATGCTCGAGCAGCTGGTGCAGCGCGGTGAGGTGGCGGTCGCCGGTCGCGAGGGCCGCGAGCGGCTGTGGGACCTCGCGGAACGGATCTACCCGGACGACCCCGTGGTGCCGGCCGAGGAAGCCGTGAGGGTGCGCGACGAGTCCCGGCTGCGGGGCCTGGGCATCGCGCGCGCCCGATCGGCGAAGGTGCCCGGCGAGCCCCACAGCGTCGGTGAGGCGGGCGAGGCGGCCGTGGTCGAGGGCGTCAAGGGGCAGTGGCGCGTCGACCCGGCCCAGCTCGGCCAGCCCTTCGAGGGCAGGACTGCGCTGCTCTCGCCGTTCGACCGGCTCGTCTACGACCGCAGGCGGATGGACGAGGTCTTCGAGTTCGACTACGTCCTGGAGATGTTCAAGCCGGCGTCGCAGCGGATCTGGGGCTACTACGCGCTGCCGGTGCTCCACGACGACCGCCTGGTCGGCAAGCTCGACGCGCGCGCCGATCGCGACGCCGGCGTGCTCGAGGTCGTGGCGGTCCACGAGGACGTGCCCTTCACGAGAGCGATGACGGCCGCGGTGGACCGTGAGGTGGCCGACCTGGCCGGCTGGCTCGGTCTGGACCGCTGATCCCGAGCGTCACCCGGGCGGCGTGCGCTCGTTGATCTCCCTGACCGCACCTGAGGGGGCGCGGCAACCGAGGAGAGGGACCGCCATGCTGCTAGCCGCGTTCGCCCTGGTCGTGCTCGCCGCGGCCTGCGGGATCCTGACCCGCGCCGGCGCTCCGCGCCCCACTCCGTACGACGAGCCCTCCGCCGGCGCCCCGGCCGAGGTCTGGCGCGAGGCAGCCCTGGCCGAGCGCTCCGAGGTGCGCGACCTCCAGCGGGCGATCGCCGTCGCGCTCGACACCCGCAGCGACCTCTACGCCCACACCGTGCTGCGCTCCGCGCTCGACCGCTCCCACGGCTACCGGCCGGTCCGGGTCAGCCTGTGAGGCGCGCTGCCGCCGCGGCGGCAGCGTCGCTGGCTCTGACCCTGGCGGTGGGCCTGGCCGGCTGCAGCGAGGACGAGTCGGACCTCGCGACCCCTGAGCCGGGCGCAGCTGCGACCGCATCCGGCACCGACCCCGAGCTGGTCTCGGCCGCGGAGGACGTCGAGCGGCTCGCCGTACGGCTCGAGGGCTACTACCGCTCCGAGGACGCCTACCCGCGTGACCTCGCGGGCGCGCTCGCGTCGCTGGAGCCGGCAGGTGAGGAGCTGAGCGAGGGCAACCGGATCGGCAGCTATGTCTATGACGAGGACGCCGTGGAGTTCCGACTGTGCGTGGAGGCTCCCGGGGGCGCCTGGGCGACCTACGACACCGCGCCGATGTCGGTGCGCGAGACCGGCGAGGGCGGCTGCCCCGCGGTCTAGGCGGTCTAGGGGGTCTAGGGGGCTTAGCGGGACGCAGTGCCTGCTGCGAGTGCCTCCAGCATCGCCGGCAGCCGGTTGACGTCGGACTTGTCCATGACGATGACCCCGCAACGGGTGATCTCGTCGCGGTCGAGCTCGCTGCTCCACCCGGTCCAGAGCACGAACGGGGTGTCGTCCCCGGCGGCGCGTCGCAGGCCCGCCACCTCCAGCCCTGACAGGGGCGGCATGGTCTGGTCGAGCACCGCGGCGTCGTAGTCGTCGGACCCGAGGAGGTCGAGCGCCTCCTGACCGCTGGTGGCCGTGTGGACGACCCACCCGCGGAACTGCAGCAGCGTCGACATCATGAAGCGCACGTCCTCGTTGTCGTCCGCGACCAGCACCTTCATGACGACGAGGCTATGCCCGCCAGCGGGATCGTGAGGACGAAGTCGGAACCTTGCTCCCCGGGTCGCAGGTGACGACCAGGTCCTCGGCGAGGTGCAGGGTGACCCGGTCGTGCTGCTGGGCAGCAGGACCGGGGTGGGACAGACCACCGGGGGTCATGCCTGGTTCACCCGGCGATGGCCGCGCCGTCACCTCGCCAGGATCGGGTGGGGCCATGACATCTCGGAAACCCCTGTCTCGCCCTGCCCTGCTGCTCGCGGCCCTCGCCGCGGCCCCCGTCCTGGTCGCGGGTCCGGTCGCCGCCGCGCCCGCCTCCTCACCCACGCTGTCGACGGCCCCGTCGTCGGCCCCGTCGTCGGCCCCGTCGTCGGCCCCGTCACGTGCCACGACCCAGCTCGCCGAGCCGCTCGTCTTCGGCCACCGCGGCGCGTCGGGCTATCGCCCCGAGCACACGCTGGCCTCCTACCGACTGGCGATCCAGCTCGGCGCCGACTACATCGAGCCCGACCTCGTCTCGACCAGGGACGGCGTGCTCGTGGCCCGCCACGAGAACGAGATCAGTGGCACGACCGACGTCGCCGACCACCCCGAGTTCGCCGCGCGGCGCACGACGAAGACGATCGACGGCAAGGCCGTCACCGGGTGGTTCACCGAGGACTTCACCCTCGCCGAGCTCAAGACGCTGCGCGCCAAGGAGCGGCTGCCGCAGGTGCGGCCGGACAACACGCGCTACGACGGCCGCTTCGAGGTGCCGACCTTCGCCGAGGTGCTGGCGCTGGTGAAGGAGCAGTCCCGCAAGACCGGTCGCGTCGTCGGGGTCGCCCCCGAGACCAAGCACCCGACCTACTTCGACTCCATCGGTCTCTCGCTCGAGGAGCCGATGCTGCGCGAGCTGAAGCGTGCTGGGCTGGACAGGAAGCGGTCGAAGGTGCTCATCCAGTCCTTCGAGGTCTCCAACCTGCGCGAGCTCGACCGCCGCACCGACCTGCCGCTCGAGCAGCTCGTGGACGGCAGCGGCGCGCCCTACGACCAGGTGGTCGCCGGCACCGGCACGACCTACCGCGACCTGGTCACGCCGGCCGGCCTGCGCCGGATCAGTGCGTACGCCGACTGGGTCGGTCCCGCCAAGGACCTGGTCCTGCCGCGTGACGCCGCCGGCGCGACGGGTGCTCCCAGCGACCTGGTCGACGACGCGCACGCCGCCGGGCTGCGGGTGGTGGTCTTCACCCTGCGCGACGAGAACCAGTTCATGGCCACCAACTTCCGTCGCGGGGTCGACCCCAACGCCAAGGGCGACATCCGCGCTGAGGTGACCGCCTTCCTGGACGCCGGTGTCGACGGCCTCTTCGCCGACTTCCCCGACTCCGCGGTCGACGCCCGCGAGGCCTGGCTCGACTGATCGTTCTTCCGAGCGACTCCCACGGGCGCGGTAGCGGCCGGACGAGCGACTTAGGTTAACCTAACTCGTTCATCCGTCCGCGCCCGAGGAGCACCGTGACCACCACCGATGGCCCTGACGGCCCGGCAGCACCTGCCGCCCCCCTGCGCGCCCTGTGGGACCGCTACGGCCGCTACCGCACGCGCTTCACGTGGGCGGTGGTCATGTCGGCGCTCAACAAGGTCGCCGACGTGGCGCCCGAGCTGCTCATCGGCGCGGCCGTCGACGTGGTGGTGCGCGGCAACGACTCGATCGTGGCCGACCTGCTCGGCGTCGACTCGCGCTACACCCAGCTCGCCTGGCTCGCCGGCATCAACGCGGTGATCTGGGTGATCGAGTCCGCGAGCGAGTACGTCGCGGCCGTGCTGTGGCGCGGTCTCGCCCAGGGCGTGGAGCACGACCTGCGCGTCGAGGCCTACGACCACGTGCAGCACCTGGACCTCGGCTGGCACGAGTCGCGTCCGCAGGGCTCGACGCTGGCGACGCTCAACGACGACGTCAACCAGCTCGAGCGCTTCCTCGACATCGGCTTCCCGGCGATCCTCCAGACCACGCTCAACGTCATCTTGGTGGGTGCGGTCTTCGCCGTCTCGTCGGTGCAGCTGCTGGTGCTCGCGTTCCTGCCGATCCCGCTGATCGTCGTCGGCTCCCTGGTCTTCCAGCGCCGCCTCGAGCCGCTCTACGACCGGGTGCGCGGCGCCGTCGCCGACCTGTCCAGCGCGCTCGGCGCCAATCTCGGCGGCATCGCGACGATCAAGGCGTTCACCGCCGAGGACCGCGAGCGCGAGCGCATCGAGGGCGCCTCGGCGGCCTACCGCGACGCCAACGCCGAGGCGATCCGTTCGTCGGCGGCCTTCGTGCCGCTGGTGCGGATGGCGATCCTTGCGGGCTTCACCTGCACCCTGCTGCTGGGCGGCTGGGCCACGCTGCGCGGCGACCTCGAGGTCGGGCTCTACTCGGTGCTGGTCTTCATGACCCAGCGCCTGCTGTGGCCCCTCACCGACGTCGCGACCGTGCTCGACCTCTACCAGCGCGGCCGGGCCTCTGCCGGGCGGATCCTCGCGCTGCTGGCCGTGCCGGTGGCGGTCCCCGCCGGGCACTCCGTCCTCGTCAAGCCGGTCAGCGGACGGGTCGAGCTGCGCGGGGTCCGCGCCGGCTACGCCGAGGGTCCCGACGTCCTGCACGGCATCGACCTCGTGGTCCCGGCGGGGGAGACCCATGCGATCGTCGGTCCCACCGGGTCGGGCAAGTCGTCGCTGCTGCGGCTCGTGCTCCGCTTCGACGACCCGCGGGAGGGGCAGGTGCTCCTCGACGGCCAGGACGTCCGCGACCTCGACTGGGACTCCCTGCGCGGGTCCATGGGCTACGTCGCCCAGGACGTGTTCCTCTTCGCGGGCACGCTGGCCGACAACATCGCCTACGGCGCGCCCGGCGCGACCCGCGACGACGTACGACGTGCGGCGGCGCAGGCCGCCGCCCTCGACGTCATCGATGCTCTCCCCGAGGGCCTGGACACCCACGTCGGCGAGCGCGGCGTCACGCTGTCGGGAGGCCAGCGCCAGCGTCTCGCGCTCGCCCGGGCCCTGCTCCGCGACCCGGCCCTGCTGGTGCTCGACGAGGCGACGAGCGCCGTCGACAACGAGACCGAGGCCGCGATCCAGCGCTCGCTCGCCGACGTCGCCGCCCGCACCACCGCGCTCGTCGTGGCCCACCGGCTCTCGACCGTGCGCCACGCCGACCGGATCTGGGTGCTCGAGGCCGGGCGCATCGTCGAGAGCGGGACCCACGACGAGCTCATCGCCCACGACGGCTCCTACGCCGCGCTGTGGCGGGTGCAGACCGGTGCCGCGGTGACGTCGCGGCGCTGACTCCTGCCGCTGGGGGTGCCGAGTCGGCGCAGTGGTGCATGCCCGATGCCGAGTCGGCGCGATGTTGCCCGGCCGACAACATTGCGCCGACTCGGCCGTCTCAGGCCGATGTGACAGCCCGCGCGAGCGAGACCTCGACCAGCATCCGACGCACCGGCCGCTGCCCCAGGGTCGCCAGCACCACGGCCAGCCCCGTCGCCGACACGGTCACCGCGAAGGCCGCCGGGTGGCCGTGCAGGTCGGCGAGCCGGCCGGCCAGGGTCGAGCCCACGGCATAGCCGATGCCGGTCGCACCGGCCAGCAGCGTCATCGCCAGCCCCACTCGACCGGCGGGCACCGCGCGCTCGCCGATGCTGAAGACCCCGATCATGTAGGGCGCCACGCCGAAGCCGAGCAGCAGCACCGTCACGACCAGCCCCGCCACCGTGTCGACGAGCAGCAGCGGCAGCGAGAGCAGCACCAGGGCCGAGGCCGACACCAGCACCCGTCGCTCGTGGCCGACCCGCTCGGAGATCGCCACGGTGGCCAGCCCGGCCAGCACGCTCCCCACCCCCAGGCAGGCGTGGATGATCCCGGCCAGGCCTGGGCTGCCCACCTCGGTCGTGAGGGCGGTCGTGCCGGTCTGGATCGAGCCGAAGAAGAGGCCGAGGCAGCCCTGGGCCAGCAGCAGCCCGACGAAGACCGCGGTGAGGATGCGGCCGTCACCGCCGAGCGCGCCGGACCTGCCCCCGGTCAGGCGGGCCGTCGGGTGCGCGGCGAAGGCGCAGCCGAAGACGGCGAGCAGCGCCGCCGCCAGCAGCATCGCGCCGGAGGGGGAGACCAGCACCACGACGACCCCGACCAGGGCCGGCCCGAGGACGAACGACGCCTCGTCGGCCGCGCCCTCGTAGGAGAACGCGGCGTCCATCAGCCGTGGCTGCCGGTGGCCGGTGTCGCGGGTGATCGGGCGCCAGCGCACCCGGGCCAGCGGCCCGACCTGCGGCAGCACGAGGCCGACCAGGCCCGCCGTGGCGATCAGCGACCCCTCGACGGCGTCGGTGCCCGTCAGGACGACCAGGGCCACGAGGCCGAGCGCACCCAGGACCGACTGCACCAGGACGACGGGACGCTGGCCGACGCGGTCGGCGAGCTCGCCGGCCACGGGGGAGCCGATCGCGTTGGCGACCGCGAGCGCGCCGGCGGCGAGACCGCCGACGCCGTAGGAGCCGGTGGCGGTGGAGACCAGCAGCATCGTGCCGATCTGGCTCATGCTGAGCGGAAGGCGGCCGAGGAACGCGACCACGACGTAGAGAGGACCGGCGAGGTCAAAGAGGCGCCGGTAGGAGGCGAGCGGTGACACGTGGGTCCTTGAGGGTAGGCAGCAACAGCGCGCCGAACCCACCTCCAAGACGCGCACAACCCTCTGCGGACTCCACGATACTGGGAGACATGCCCACCTGCGTCTTCTGCGCGATCGTCTCCGGCGAGACCGAGGGCCACCTGGTCCTCGACGAGGACGACTTCGTCGCCTTCCTCGACGTCCGCCCGGTCTTCAAGGGCCACGTGCTGCTGGTCCCGCGGCGGCACGTGGTGACCCTGCCCGACCTCCCCGCGGAGCTCCGTGACGGGTTCCTCGCCGCCGCCCAGCGGATCGCGACCGCCGTGGTCGACGAGCTCGGAGCGCAGGGCAGCTTCGTCGCCATCAACAACACCGTGAGCCAGTCGGTGCCTCACCTGCACCTGCACGTCGTGCCCCGCACCAAGGGCGACGGGCTCCGAGGCTTCTTCTGGCCGCGCACGTCGTACGCCGACGGCGAGCCCGCCGCCTATGCCGCGCGCCTGCGTGGAGCCCTGACCTAGCCTCGGAGACATGAGGCTCCTGCTCGCCACCCTCCTCGTCGCGGCGACCACCGCGACGACCGCCTGCAGTGCCACCCTCGACCCGGCGAGCCGCTCGGCGCCGGGGCTGGCGACCCCGCCGTCCGAGACGCCTGCCTGTGCCGAGGTCCGGGCCGGCATCGCGGCCTTCAACGAGGGCGACTACGACGAGACCGTCGCGCGCTTCGTCGCGGCCGTTCCGCTGGCCGAGGAGCAGGTCGACGGCTCGAAGCAGGCCGACGACCTGCTCGAGGCGATCCGGTGGTACGCCGAGCTGCCGGCCGAGGACTACCCCGAGGCGGCCATCTCCTCGCAGGACTTCGCGACCTACAAGGCGATCACCCTGGGTCAGTGCGACCCGGTCGTGACGGCGGAGACCGAACCCCCCGGCACGGAGGTCTGAGCCGCCTCTAGAGTGGCGGCGTCCCGCCACAGAGGCTGGGCACCGAGACAGGCACCGAGACGAGGAGTCATCACCATGGGTCGTTACGACGGGCGCATCGTCGTCGTCACCGGAGCCGCGCGCGGCATCGGGTTCGGGACCGCCACGCGGTTCGCCGAGGAGGGCGCGTCGGTCGCGATCATCGACCTCGACGAGTCCGCAGCCGCCGAGGCGGCCGCCAAGCTGCCGCTGGTCAAGGGCGCCAAGGCCGTCGGCATCGGCTGCGACGTGAGCAACGGTGAGTCGGCCGAGGCCGCCATCACGCGCACCGTCGCCGAGCTCGGCGGGATCCACGTGCTGGTCAACAACGCCGGCATCACCCGCGACAACCTGCTCTTCAAGATGACCGAGGACGACTGGGACCTCGTCATGGGCGTCCACCTCAAGGGTGCGTTCCTGATGACGAAGGCGGCCCAGAAGCACTTCGTCGAGCAGAAGTACGGCAAGATCCTCAACCTCTCGAGCGTCTCCTCGCTCGGCAACCGCGGCCAGGCCAACTACTCCGCAGCCAAGATGGGCATCCAGGGCTTCACCCGCACCCTCGGCATCGAGCTCGGCCCGTTCGGCATCAACGCCAACGCCATCGCCCCCGGCTTCATCGCCACCGAGATGACCGACGCCACCGCGGCCCGGCTCAAGATGGACGTCGACGAGTTCCGCGCCCTCAACGCCGAGGCCAACCCGGTGCGCCGGGTGGGCTTCCCCGAGGACATCGCCGCGGCCGCCGCGTTCCTGTGCAGCGACGAGGCCTCCTACATCACCGGCCAGACGCTCTACGTCGACGGCGGCGCCAAGCTCGGGTAGGGCACGTCGCGGGCGGCGGGCTCCCTCGACTCGCCGGGTGGATGTGCCGGGCGCGGGGGAGCAGGACGCGCACACTGGGGCCGTGTCATAAGTCCACCGACTCGGTAGACCAACCCCCACCGGTCCCCGGAAGGATCTTCCCCGTGCCCTTCCCCCGCACCACTCCTGTCCCTGCCCTCGCGGCGGTCCTCGCCGTCAGCTGCCTGGCGCTGGCCGGCTGCGGGAGCGACGAGCCGCCCGCCGCCGCCGCGCCCGTCCCGTGCGCCCCACCCGTGAGCGCGGCACCGGCCGAGGTGAGTGGTGACCCCGACACCTGGCCGCTGACCGGGCTGATGGTCGAGGACGGCCAGTCCATCCAGGAGCACC
>NZ_JANNML010000029.1:0-29897 GCF_031397825.1 Nocardioides sp. | reverse complement strand
ACGCCCTTGGCGGCGTTGTAGTCGGGCGCGATGTTGGGGACGTTGTCGAGCGTCGTGGTGAAGCGGCTGTTGGGGTGCGCCCAGGGCAGGGTGTCGCCCTCCTCGCGCTCCGAGATCGGGGCGCCCTTCCAGTCCAGCCAGCCCGTGGTGTCGGCCGGCGGCTCGGCGGTGCGGCCCTCCCACCAGACCTCGTGGGTCTGGGCGTTGTAGGCGATGTTGGTGAAGATCGTGCCGGTGCCCGCGTCGACCGAGTGGAGCGCGGTCGGGTTGGTGACCTCGTTGGTGTCCTTGGCGACACCGAAGACGCCGTACTCCGGGTTCATCCCGTAGAGCTTGCCGTCCTCCTCGTCCACCCACAGCCAGGCGATGTCGTCGCCGTAGAAGGAGACGTGGTAGCGCTCGCCGAGGGCGTCGGGGGCCAGCATCATGGCCAGGTTGGTCTTGCCGGAGGCACTCGGGAAGCCGCCACAGATGTGGTAGGTCTTGCCGGTCTCCTTGTCGTGGATCCCGATGAGCATGTACTGCTCGGCAAGGAACTTCTTCGAGGCCCAGCCGTCGTACGCCGCCTGGCGCAGGCCGTGGGCGATCTTGCCCAGGAGCGCGTTGCCGCCGTAGGACGAGCCGAAGTGCAGGATCGTGCGCTCGTCGGCCACGGTCACGAAGTAGCGCTGGTCGTCGGGGGTGCCCTGGCCGAGGTTCTCCAGGTCGCCGGTCACGTGGACGGCGCGCACGAAGCTGTCGGGGTCCTCCAGCTCGTTGACGAAGTCGATGCCGACCCGGGCCATGCGGATCATGTGCAGGACCACGGTGCGGGTGTCGGTGAGCTCGACGCCGGCGGCCCAGGGCGACAGCGTGTTGCCCGGAGGTGCCATGAGGTAGGGGATGACGTACATCGTCTTGCCGGCGGAGGCGCCGCGCATGCGGTCCTCGAGCATCGGCTTCATCTCCGAGGCGGGGCGCCAGTTGTTGTAGACGCCCTTGTCCTCGGGGTTGCTCGTCGCGACGATCGTGCGCTCCTCGGAGCGCGCGGTGTCCTTGTGGTAGCTGCGCGAGTAGTAGCGACCCTCGCCGGCGGGCTCGAGCTCGCCGGCCTCGAGTGCCTCCTGGATCAGGCGCGCGTCATCGGCGGCGCTGACCACCTCGACGCGCTCGGCGCCCGTGAGCTCGGCGTAGTAGTGGACGTATTCGCGGACCTTGGGGTTGGTGACCCCAGCTGCGTCCAGTGCGGCCTCGACATTGGGCATCGTTGCTGTTCCCTCTCGCGCATTCACGGCCAGAGCCCCGGGGCTGTGGTCCGCGCCGTCGAGCGTGTCGACGGAGGTGTCGTGGAGTTGTGGTTGCATCGCGCGGCTTCGTTGGCGGCGACAAGTTGCGGTGAGGCTACTCGTGGCGCTAATGGCGTCCTATTGGATCGTTCAACGGCACGTGTCCCACCTCACACACGCTCTGCTCACGGCGACCGATTTCAGCATCCCCGCGCAGGTCGGCTATTGTCATCCAGTCGTTCGGCACGCCCTACGACGAGCGCCTGTAGCTCAACGGATAGAGCATCTGACTACGGATCAGAAGGTTTGGGGTTCGAATCCCTACAGGCGCGCAAGGCACGAAAGCCCCTGACCGAGCGGTGCTCGGCAGGGGCTTTCGTCATGTCCAAGCCTCAGGCGTCCTCGCCCAGGATCTCCTCGGCCGCAGCCCGTCCGCGACGCAGCGCGCCGTCGACGTGCTGGTAGCCCTCGGAGGCCGTGTCGGAGCTGGCCCAGTGGATGCGGCCGACCGGCGCGGTCTGGTCCTTGCCCCAGCGCGACAGCCCACCGAGGTCGAAGCTGGCGGCGTAGGCGCCGCGGGTCCACTCCTCACTGGCCCAGTCGGACTCGTAGTAGACGACCGGGGCGAGGGCCTGCTCTCCGAGGTACTCCGCGATCGACCCGAGCACGGCGGCGCGCCGCTCGTCGGTGCTGAGCTCGAAGAGGTGGTCGGCCTTCTCGTCGGAGATGAATCCGACCAGGGTGCCGCGCGGGTCCTCGTGGTTGGTGTTGTCGTAGACCTCCTGGACCAGCGAGGTCGCGCCGAAGCAGGTGCCCGACAGGCCCTGCTCGCGCCAGAACGGTGTCTCGTAGACGGCGTGCACCTTGATGACCAGCCCCAGCGAGAGGTGCTGGTGCATCTGGTGCTGGCGGCGGGGGAGGGGCGGGACATAGCTGATGCGCGAGTAGAGGTTGGGCGGCACGGCGACGACGACGTGCCGAGCGGTGACCACGGCCAGGTCGGACTCGACGACCACGCCGTGCTCCGACGTGCGGATCGTGCGCACGGGGCTCCCGGTGACCACGCGCAGGTCGGCGGCCATCGCCTCCGAGACCGACTGCATGCCGCCGACGATGCGCCGGTCGAGGATGAAGGAGTCGTCGAGGAGGTTGCTGAAGGACCCGGCCGAGGCGGCCATGAGGACTGCCTGCAGGGCCGAGAAGGCGTGCGCGGGCTTGGTGAGCATGCCGCCGGCGATGAAGAGGCCGATGTTGTCGCAGGCCTCCTCTTCGCTGGACACCTCGCGGAGCCAGTGGTGGAAGGAGATCCGGTCGAGCTCGGCGGCGCGGGGATGCGCCCAGGGCTCGTGGCAGCCGATGTCGGCGGCGAGGTCGTCGAGCAGCGCGGTGAGGCGGTTCATCTCGGCCACGGTGGCCTCGCCCACGGGCAGGTCGATGCCGTCGTAGCGGACCACCTCGCCGTCCGGGGTGCGGTAGATCGACTGGCCCTCGCGGTAGCGCGGGTAGGTCTGCTTGCCGAGCTCGTCGAGCAGGCCCAGCAGCTCGGTCTGGTCGGGCGAGACCCACTGACCGCCGATCTCGAGGAAGGCGCCGTCGATCGTGTCGCTCCAGGTGCGCCCGCCCACGCGGTCGCGTGCCTCCAGCACCGCGACGCTGCGACCCGCGCCCTCGAGTCGGCGCGCTGCCATCAGCCCGGCGGGACCGGCCCCGACCACGACGACGTCGACGTCGAGCGTCTCGGGGAGGGAGGCTTCGGTCGGGGGAGTGGTGGTCATGAGTGCTCCGGAC
Source organism: Nocardioides sp. (assembly GCF_031397825.1). Lineage (GTDB taxonomy): Bacteria > Actinomycetota > Actinomycetes > Propionibacteriales > Nocardioidaceae > Nocardioides. The sequence goes on along the minus strand of NZ_JANNML010000029.1, from coordinate 26,844 downwards.
TAACGGATCGGACGGTGGGAATGGGGATGATCGATCTATATCGTAGCGAGATGCCGCGTTGACGACGCATTCCGCAGTCCATGACGCGGCTCGTGACAGGGAGTGGGATCGCGTGACAGAGTAGTTACTGACCGATCGGTCGCTAAATGGGCGGTGGCCCGCTCCGGAGGTGGACATGACGACGACGGCACGGACGTCGACGTACGACGACGAGACCGAGCTCCAGGCGGCGTTCGACGCCGTCATCGAGCGTCACGAGCGGATCGAGCCGCGCGACTGGATGCCGGAGAAGTACCGCTCGACGCTGGTGCGCCAGATCGCCCAGCACGCGCACTCCGAGATCATCGGGATGCAGCCGGAGGGCAACTGGATCACCCGCGCGCCCAGCCTGCGGCGCAAGGCGATCCTGCTGGCGAAGGTCCAGGACGAGGCCGGTCACGGGCTCTACCTCTACTCCGCGTGCGAGACGCTCGGCGTCTCCCGCGACGAGCTGACCCGGAAGCTGATCGACGGCACGCAGAAGTACTCCTCGATCTTCAACTACCCCACGCTGTCCTACGCCGACGTCGGCACGATCGGCTGGCTCGTCGACGGCGCTGCGATCTGCAACCAGGTGCCGCTGTGCCGGACCTCCTACGGCCCTTACGGCCGGGCGATGATCCGGGTCTGCAAGGAGGAGTCCTTCCACCAGCGACAGGGCTACGAGCTGCTGGCCACGATGATGCGCGGCACCGACGAGCAGCGCGCGATGGTGCAGGAGTCGGTCGACCGCTTCTGGTGGCCGGCGCTGATGATGTTCGGCCCCCCGGACGCCGACTCGCCCAACACCGAGCAGTCGATGGCGTGGGGGATCAAGCGCGACACCAACGACGAGCTGCGCCAGAAGTTCGTCGACATGTCCGTGCCCCAGGCGAAGGCCCTGGGCGTGAGCTTCCCCGACCCTGACCTGGTGTGGAACGAGGAGCGTGGCCACCACGACTTCGGCCAGCCCGACTGGGACGAGTTCATGGCGGTGATCAAGGGCAGCGGGCCCTGCAACGCGCAGCGCATCGCGCACCGCAAGCGCGCCCACGACGAGGGAGCCTGGGTGCGCGAGGCGGCCACGGCGTTCGCTGGTTTCGAGGCTCGCTCCGCTCGCACCTCGACCACCGTGGGGGAGCGATGAGCGGGGTCCAGGCCGAGTGGCCGCTCTACGAGATCTTCGTGCGCGGCAAGCGTGGGCTCAACCACGTGCACGTCGGCTCGTTGCACGCCGCCGACGACGAGATGGCGCTGCGTCACGCCCGCGACGTCTACACCCGCCGCAACGAGGGCGTGAGCATCTGGGCGGTGCGCGCCGACGCGGTCGCCGCGTCCAGCCCCGACGAGAAGGACCCGCTCTTCGCGCCGGCCGGCGACAAGGTCTACCGGCACCCGACGTTCTACTCCATCCCCGACGACGTCCCCCACATGTGATGAGCGACCACGACAGCGTCTACGACGGCCTGCTCGGCGACTCCGAGGGATGGGCCTTCGGTACGTCCTTCGAAGACCCGCTCGCAGGCGTCGACACCACGATCCCCGCGGGCGTCGACGAGCACGCACTGGCGACCTACTGCCTGATGCTGGGTGACGATGCCCTGATCTACAGCCATCGGCTGAGCCAGTGGACCAGCAACGCCCCCGACCTCGAGGACGACATCGCGCTGGCCAACATCGCGCTCGACCTCCTCGGCCAGGCGCGCCTCCTGCTGGCCCGGGCCGCGGCCGCCGACCCCGCCGTGGTGCCGACGCTGCCCGACGGCTCACCCGTCCCGCCCGAGGACACGCTGGCGTTCTTCCGCGACGAGGCGGGCTTCCGCAACGTGCGACTCGTCGAGCCCGACAACGGTGACTTCGCCGTCACGATCGCCCGGCTCCTGGTCTTCTCGACCTACCGGCTGGCGCTGCTGCAGCGGTTGCGCGTCAGCAACGACCCCGTGCTCGCCGCCATCGCCACGAAGGGGGTCAAGGAGGTCACCTACCACCGCGACTACGCCGGCCGCTGGTTCCTCACGCTCGCCCGCGGCACCGAGGAGTCGCGCCGCCGACTGCTCGCCGGGCTCGCTCTCGTCTGGCCGTCGTACGACGAGCTGTTCCGCACGCACCCCGTGGAGACCGCCGCGGCCGACCAGGGCTTCGGCGTCGACCCGTCCGGGCTGGCCGACGAGGTCGGGGTGGTCCTCGAGCAGGTCCTCTCCACCAGCGGGGTGGAGCGGCCGGACGTCGCGCCGACCGGCGCCGTCAACGGGCAGATGGGCCGCGGCGGACGCCACACCGAGGCCATGGGTCGGTTGCTCGCCGAGATGCAGGTGGTGGCCCGCGCCCACCCGATGGGGCTGTGGTGAGCACCCTGTCCCGCACGGCCGACCTGGAGCTGGCGCGCCGCGTGGCCGCCGAGGTCACCGACCCCGAGATGCCGATGCTGACCCTGGCCGACCTGGGGGTGCTCCGCGACGTCACGCAGGACGGCGAGACGCTCACGGTGACCATCACGCCGACGTACTCCGGGTGCCCGGCCATGGCGACCATGCGCGACGACCTGGTCCACCGGCTGGCGGACCACGGCTTCGACCGCGTCGACGTCCGGGTGAGCCTGACCCCGGCCTGGTCGACGGACTGGATCAGCGAGGAGGGCCGCCGCGCGCTGCGCGAGCACGGCATCTCCGCCCCGGGCCCGGCGCCATGCCACGACGGGCCGGTGCCGCTCAGCCTCCTGCCCACCAGGCGGGAGCTGACGTGTCCGCGCTGCGGCTCTGCCGACGTCCGGCTCACCTCGGAGTTCGGCGCCACGGCCTGCAAGGCGATGTATCGCTGCTCGAGCTGTCTCGAGCCGTTCGACCACGTGAAGGAGATCTGAGCCATGGCCCGAGCGAGCTTCCACGAGCTCACGGTCTCCGCCGTCGAGCACCTCACCGACGACGCGGCCGCCATCACCTTCGCCGTCCCCGACGAGCTGGTCGCCGACTTCGACTTCACCGCCGGCCAGGCGTTGACGCTGCGACGGATGATCGACGGCCAGGAGCACCGCCGCTCCTACTCGATCTGCGCCCCCGCGGGCTCGGCCCCGCGGGTGGGTGTGCGCGAGATCCCCGACGGCCTCTTCTCGTCCTGGCTGGTCCGCGAGGTCGCCGTGGGCGACGTCGTCGAGGTGCAGACGCCGACCGGCAGCTTCCGGGCCGACCCCACCACCACCGGCCGACACCTGTGCATCGCGGCCGGCTCGGGCATCACCCCGATGCTCTCGATCGCGTCGACCGTGCTCACCGACCCGACCTCGACGGTCACGCTCGTCTACGGCAACCGGACGTCGGGCTCGGTGATGTTCGCCGAGGAGCTGGCCGACCTCAAGAACCGCCACGGCGCCCGGCTCGACCTGATCCACGTGCTCTCGCGGGAGCCGCGCGACGTCGAGCTGTTCTCCGGACGTCTCGACGCCGACCGTCTGCGCCGCCTGCTCGGCGCGCTGGTGCCCGTCGGCGCGCTCGACCACGTGTGGCTGTGCGGGCCCTTCGGGCTGATCGCCGATGCCCGCCAGGTGCTGGGCGAGCTCGGTGTCCCTGCCGAGCGCGTGCACTTCGAGCTCTTCTACGTCGACGAGCCGCCGCCGGAGCTCGTGCGGCAGGACGCGGTCGTCGAGGGCGAGGTCAGCGAGGTGACCATCGTGCTCGACGGTCGCACGACCACCGCGCCGATGCCGCGGAGCCGGTCGATCCTCGACGCCGCGGCGGCGACCCGCCACGACCTCCCCTTCGCCTGCAAGGGCGGGGTGTGCGGCACCTGTCGTGCCCTGGTGCCCTCGGGCGAGGTGGACATGCGCCGCAACTACGCCCTCGACGACGACGAGGTCGCACGCGGCTTCGTGCTCACCTGCCAGACCCACCCCGTGAGCGACGCGGTCACGGTCGACTTCGACGCCTAGGGTCGCGGGCACGTCCGACGCAACGCCCCGGGAACGACGCGACCCGGCTCCGGGCGACCTCAGCCCGAGCTGAGCCCTGCGAAGGCCATGTCGGTGATGGAGCGGGCGAGGGTGTCCACGTCGACGGGTCCGTCGGGGCGATACCACTCGACCACCGAGTTCACGAGGCCGAAGAGCAGGCGGCTGATCAGCTCGGGCGCGATGTCGGAGCGCACGGCGCCCTCGTCCACGGCCGCGGAGACGAGCGCGGCCAGCTTCTCGTCCAGGACGCGTCGCCGCTTCAGCGCGGCCAGCTCCACGTCGCTGTTGCCGCGCACCCGCAGCAGCAGCGTCACCGCCGGCAGGTGGTCGACGAGGATCCGCACGGACCGCTCCACGACGGCGCGCAGCCGCTCGTCGGCGGACCCGGCGGCGAGCGGGCCCGTCGCCTCGTCGATCGCAGCGGTCAGCTCGCCGAGCGCCTCGTCCAGCGCCGCCGAGAGCAGGTGCTGCTTGCTCGGCACGTGGTGGTAGATCGCCGACTTGGTGAGACCGAGGTCCTGGGCGATGTCACCGATGCTGGTCGCGTCGTAGCCCTGCTGGTTGAACAGGTCGATCGCGCGGCGGAGCACGGTCTCCTGGTCATAGCCCGGCCGACCGCGTCGGGCTGCCTGCACCTGCGGGTCCGCCGTCATGCCCGAAGGCTCTCACGCGATGGTCGTCAGCGACCGACGGGAGTCCTCGCGTCAAGCCAGGCGTCGACCGCCTCGTAGGCGAGCCGCCGCGGCTCGGCGAGCGACAGGAAGACGTCGTGGCGCGCGTCGGGGATCGGTACGACGGTGGTCTGGCCGCCGAGGCACCCGGCCCAGCGCGCGATCTGGCGCACGTCGAGGACGGTGTCCGCGCGGTCGCTGGCGTCGCTGTGCGTGCGGGAGTAGTGGGTCTTGTCCGAGCGGACCACGAGCGAGGGGACGCCGACGTCGAGGCCCTGGTGCAGCCTGGCGTGCCCTCGTCGTACGGCGTTGAGCCAGCCGACCGTGACCGGGAAGCCCTCGAGCGGCTTGAGCGCCACGTCGTAGTCCCACTCGCCGGTCCCGCTGATGTGCAGGCTCCGGCCGTAGACGGAGTCGGAGAGGTCGAGGTCGCGGAAGGGCTGGACCCGGGCGAGCACGCGCAGCGCCTGGGTGAACGGCCCGCGCATGACCGGCTTGCCCTGCAGGTCGAACCACGGGCTGTTGAGCACCAGCCCGGTCACCGGCGCGACGCGACCCGCGCGGCGACGACGGTCCAGCCACAGGGGTGTGATCAGTCCGCCGGTGGAGTGCGCGACGACGGTGACCGGAGCGTCGGGGTGCGCGGCGGAGATCAGCGCGAGCGACTGCTCCAGCTCGGCGTCGTAGTGCTCGAGGTCGGCGGCGTAGTGGGCCGTCTGGCCGTCGCGACGCGCGCGACCGCACTTGCGCAGGTCGAGGCCGAAGAACGCGTGGCCCCGCTCGGCGAAGAAGTCGGCGAGCTCGGTCTGGAAGAAGTAGTCGGAGAAGCCGTGCACGTAGAGCACCGCGCCTTTGACGGCCTCGTCGGGCTTCGTCGTACGACGCACGAGGACGGCTGCCGCGTCTCCCTCGCCGTCGGGGTCCGGGCCGAGGTCGAGCGCGAGCTGCTCGTAGCCGTCACCGAGGACGTCGGGCTGCCAGCTCACGCGCCGACCCGCTCGGGTGTCTTCACCGGCACCAGGGCCTTGTCGAGCGGCGTGCGCAGCGTGGTGATCGAGTCGAGCACGTAGTTCTGCCGGACCTGCCAGGGGCGGCGGTCGCCCTGGCGGGGGAAGGAGCCGATCGAGCGCTGGACGTAGCCCGACGCGAGGTCGAGCAGCGGCTGCGGGGTGAGCTCGGTGTCGGGCCTGGCGACCACGGCGGTGTGACCCTGGCTCGCCATCCAGCCGAGCACCTTGGTCACGAGGCGGTGGGTGAGGTCGGCGCGCAGCGTCCACGAGGCGTTGGTGTAGCCGATGCAGATCGCGAAGTTGGGGACTCCGGTGATCATGGCGCCGTTCCAGACGTACTGCTCCGACAGCTCGACGCGCTCGCCGTCCACGTGCGGCTCGATGCCGCCGAAGGCCTTGAGGCGCAGGCCGGTCGCCGTGACGATGATGTCGGCCTCGAGCGTCTCGCCCGAGGTGAGCAGGATGCCCTCGGGCACGAAGCGCTCGATGGTGTCGGTCACCACGGCGGCCGAGCCCTTCTTGATCGCCACGAAGAGGTCGCCGCTGGGGATCGCGCACAGGCGCTGCTCCCAGGGGTTGTAGGTCGGGGTGAAGTGGTCGGCGACCATCTGCTCGTCGCCGAGGAACTTCGCGCTCATGCCGGTCAGCAGCTTGCGCGCGGACTCGGGGCGACGCTTGCAGAACTGGTAGACCGCCGTGGCGAACGCGATGTTCTTGGCGCGGACCACCTGGTGGGCCAGGCCGGCGGGCAGCACCGCCTTGATGAGCGCGGCCTTGGCGTCCTTGCTGGGCACGGCGCTGATCCAGGTGGGCGTGCGCTGGAGCATCGTCACGTGCGACGCGGCGCCCTCGCCCTCGAGCAAGGAGGGGACCAGCGTCACGGCGGTCGCGCCGGAGCCGATCACGACGACCCTCTTGCCGCTGTAGTCGAGGGTCTCGGGCCAGAACTGCGGGTGCACGACCTCGCCGGCGAAGTTCTCGGCGCCGGGGAAGGTGGGCGCGTGCGGCTCGTCGTAGTCGTAGTAGCCGGCGCAGGAGTAGAGGAAGCCGCACGTCAGCTCACGGGTCTCCCCGGAGCGGGTGTCCTCGAGCGTCAGGCGCCAGTGGGACTCGGTGGTGTCGAAGTCGGCCGCCACGACCTTCGTCGCGAAGGTGATGTGCTCGTCGATGCCGAAGTCGGTCGCCGTCTCGCGGATGTAGTCGAGGATCGAGGCGCCGTCGGCCAGGGACTTGTCGCCCGACCAGGGCTTGAACGAGTAGCCCAGCGTGTACATGTCGGAGTCCGACCGCACGCCCGGGTAGCGGAAGAGGTCCCAGGTCCCGCCCAGGCTCTCGCGCATCTCGAGGATGGCGTACGACGTGCCCGGGCGCTCGGTCTGCAGGCGGTAGGCCGCGCCCACGCCGGACAGCCCGGCGCCGACGATGACGACGTCGAGGTGGGGGGTGCTCTGCTGAAGGCTCATGCCTCCAGTGTCGCGGATCGTCCGGGTCGAGTTCTTGACCTCACGCGACAGTTCTTTGACTCTGCGCGACACGTCGCACGGCGCGCGGTGTCTGACCCCACCACCGCCGCGAGGCCCGGGTGAGCGCCGACTGCTCGGAGAGGCCGATCAGGCCGGCCACCTGCGACAGCGGCAGGTCGGTCGTCTCGAGGTAGCGTCGGGCGACCGAGGAGCGCACCTCGTCGAGGATCAGCGCGAACGACGTGCCCTCGTCGGCGAGCCGCCGCTGGAGCGTGCGCGGGTGCAGGCTCAGCATCCGCGCGACCGCGCCGATCTCGGGTGCACCGGTGCCGAGCAGCTGGTCGACGGCGCTGCGCACCGTCGGCGCCACCAGCGCGGCCTCGGCCGGCGAGCTCTCGGCCAGGTGCTGGAGCGCGAGCTGGCGCACCCGCTCGTCGCTGCCGGTCAGCGCCACGTCGTTGAGGCGGCTCGGGAAGCGCAGCAGCGCGCTGGGCCGGTCGAAGCGCACGGGCGCTGCGAAGAACGCCTCGTAGGTCGCGGGCGGCGCCAGCGGCGGGTGCGGCAGGTCGACGCTGAGCAGGTCGTAGTCGTCGTCGCCCACCAGGGAGCGGATCGCGCGGTGCAAGGAGCCGAGGCACAGGTCGGTGCCCTGCGGCGGCGGGGCGACGCCCGGAGCGGTCACGTCGTAGCGGAGGGCAGCGACCCCGTCGACGCCGTCCGGGTCGGGCTCCAGGGTCAGGCGCATCGCCGGCGCGTGCAGGAAGAGGTAGCGCGAGGTGCACTCCAGCGCCTCGGCGACCGTCGGGGCGTTCTGGATCGCCAGCGCCAGCGGACCCAGCAGCGACAGGTCCTGGTGCCCGGCGACCCGGAGCCCGAGGTCGGGGCAGTCGAGGTCGGCGGCGGCGAGCTCGAGCGTCGTCGCGGCCGCGACGTCGGGCATCAGGATGTCGTCGGCGTCGAGCGCCGCCGGATCGAGCCCGCCGAGGCGCGCGTAGTGGTCGGCGTCGCCCCTCAGGGCCGTGATGGTCGCGCGGAGCCCGCGCAGCCCCGCCGAGCGGATGAACGGCATGCGACCAGGGTCTCAGACCCGAGGAATTCTCAAGGTCGCGAGACCACGCTGATGCCTGTCGCCCGGGGACGACTCACACGGGACGAGACGACGGGGGACCGCGATGACCACGATGAAGCGACGTGACCTGCTCAAGCTGGGCGGACTGGGGGCGGGCGTCACCGCGCTCGGCATGACCGTGCCCCTGGGCCAGTCGGTGAGCACGTCGGACTGGATCAGCACCTCGGCGAAGCCGGCACGGTTCGCCCGCGCGCTGCGGGTGCCCATGGCGATCACGCCGACGCGGATGGTGGACGAGTACGGCGACTACCTGCTCTACGAGATCACCGAGCGGGCCGCCAACCTGCAGATCCTCGACCCCGGGGCCCCGTCGACACCGGTGCTGGGCTACTCGGTCGGTGGAGGCGGGCCGACGATCCCCGGCCCCCTGATCAAGGTGGAGCAGAACACCAGGGTGCGGGTGCGCGTCACCAACGCGCTGCCGACCATGCACCCGACCTTCGGCTACGGCGGGGTCGCGACCTCGGTGCACCTGCACGGGTCGGCCTCGCTGCCGCAGTACGACGGCTTCGCCGACGACATCACCTCGCCGGGACAGTACAAGGACTACTGGTATCCGAACTTCCAGGGCCCGCGCACGCTGTGGTACCACGACCACGGCGTGCACCACACCGCCCAGAACGCCTACAGCGGGCTCTTCGCGCAGTATCACCTGCACAACCCCTGGGAGCGGGAGAACCTGCCGCAGGACGGATTCGACATCCCGCTGATCATCTCCGACGCGATGTTCGCCCAGGACGGGACGCTGGCCTACCTCGACCGCAACCACTCGGGGCTGTGGGGTGACGTGATCATGGTCAACGGCGTGCCGTGGCCCTACCTCAACGTCGAGCGCCGCTTCTACCGCTTCCGGGTCCTGCTGGCGACGGTCTCGCGCTCGATGAACCTCAAGCTCGTCAACACCCGCACCGGCGCCGTGCTCCCGACCTATGTCGTCGCGACCGACGGTGGGCTGATGGTGCCCCAGCAGGTCACCAGCTGGCGCCACGCCGGGGCCGAGCGCTACGAGATCATGGTCGACTTCAAGGACTGCCGCATCGGCGACACCGTCGAGCTGCGCAACGCGAGCAACAAGAACAACGTGGACTACCTCCACACCGGCAAGGTGATGCAGTTCCGGGTGACCTCGGAGGCCACGGACTCCCGGTGGAACCAGGTGCGCACGCCGCCGACCGAGGAGATCCACCCGGTGATGCGCGCGACCAGGAGCATGGCGCGGCGCACGCGCGACATCAAGCTCGAGCACGACGACGTCACCAACGAGTTCCTCATCAACGGGATGTCCTGGGAGGACGTCCAGGCCCAGAGCTGGAACATCTTCACCTCTCCCGGCGACTGGCCACGATCGGGTGACATCGAGATCTGGCGGATCGAGAACAAGTCGGGCGGTTGGTTCCACCCGCTCCACATCCACCTCGTCGACTTCCAGATCCTCTCGCGGAGGGGAGGCTCGGGTCGGGTGCAGCCCTGGGAGAAGGGGCCCAAGGACGTGGTCTACGTCGGCGAGGGCGAGATCGTGGAGGTCCTGGTCAGCTACACCATGGCGCCGAAGACCTACCCCGACGGCAGCTCCACCGGACAGGCCGGCCTGAGCGGTGATCGCGGTGGGCGCTACATGATCCACTGCCACAACCTCGCCCACGAGGACCACGACATGATGGGGCAGTTCTTCGTGGCGGGCGCCGACGGGGCCGTCGACCTCTCCTGGTCGCACGCCAACCACCCGGTCACCGCAGCGCCGCCGGTCTGAGCCTTGCCGACATGGGACGCGGTCCCCCGGGAACGCCCGGGGGCGGCGCAGCGACCGGCCCCCTGGTCGCTGCGCCGTCGTCGTCCGGTCACCTTCGGACGGACTGGCGCCCTCGCGATCCTCCTCGTGACCGTGACCGTGGTCGGCGTCGTGCTCGTGCGCGCCCTCGTCGCGAGCCCGGTGCGCGTGGAGTCGGCCAGCATGCAGCCGACCTTCGCCGTGGGGGACGTGCTGCTGGTGAGCCGCACGCCACCCGACGTGGACGACGTACGGCGAGGCGACCTGGTCGCCTTCGTCTCGCCCCAGGACGGGCGGCCCACGCTCAAGCGGGTCCTGGGCCTTCCGGGCGAGGCGCTGGTCATCCTCGACGGGGTGCTCTACGTCGACGGGCTGGCCGTGGCCGAGCCCTACGTCGACCACGAGCTGGTCGACGGCTACTTCAGCAAGACCTTCAGCGTCCCCCCGGACGCGGTCTTCGTGCTCGGCGACAACCGCGGCAACTCCATCGACTCCCGCGACTACGGGGCGGTGCCGGCCGGGGATCTGCTCGGCCGCGTCGTGGTGCGGATCTGGCCGCCGGGCGACTGATCCCCGCCGCGGTGGGCCAGGCGCAGCATCGGCAGGAGGCTGAGCGCGGCGACGACGCCGACGAGGGCGCCCGCGAGGCGCTGGTCGGCGACCGGGTCGGCCCCCTCAGGCCCGTGCGCGATGAACCACGAGCCGGCCAACAGCTGGTCGCCGAGACGCAGCTGGACGGCGAGCACGAGCAGGCAGGTGGTGACCACGGCGAGGCCCAGCGCGCGCTCCCCGGTGCCCCGCATCGGCCAGAGCAGGATCGAGCCGCACACGATCGCGAGTGCCAGCAGCAGCTCGTGCGTCCACACCGAGCGCAGAGACAGCTCGATGAGCGGCGTGCGATAGGTCAACAGCAGCAGCGCGACGACCACCGTGCTTCCGGTGAGCGGGTGCGCCCACAGGCTTGAGCGCCGGGCGGGGAGGCGGCCGTGGTGCGCGAGCAAGGTGAGAGGGGCGCCGATCGCGAGCAGCGCGGGGACCACGAGCAGGGCGACGAGGAGCTGGGTCACCTGCGCGCTGAGCAACGCCGGCGCATAGCGCCCGAGGCCGGAGCACAGGTCGACCAGCGCGACCAGGAGCCCGGCGGTCCAGGCGACCGTCCGCGTCACCGGCCACGTGGTGCCCGCTCGGGCCAGGCGTCGTACGCCGTGCAGGTAGGCCGCCAGGGCCACGCTGAGCGCCAGCACCACGATCGCGTCCACCCGCCAGTCGAGGACCAGCCGGGCGAGGGAGACCGGGGCGAGGGGTGCGACGGCGGCGGTGTGATCGCTCGTCGCGGTGTCGGGCTGCGGGACCGGGGTGCGGGAGAGCGCGGACGCCGAGCCGAAGGCCGCACCCATCAGCAGGAGCTCGGTCGCCGCCAGCCGGCGGAACGCTCCGTCCCGTCCGTCGGCGACCTGGCGCAGGGCACGGCGCCGCTGCTGGTGACCGAGGAAGCCGAGACCGACGAGGAGCGCCGCCTTGAGGGCGAGCACCGCGGCGTAGGGGCTGGTCCATGCGGTCACCGACGCGTCGAGGACCGCGAGGGCCGCGATGACCCCCGACCCGGCCAGCGCCGCGAAGGCGCCCAGGGCCACGACGCTGAAGCGCGGCAGCACCGCGGCGGCCGCGCTCCGGTGGCCCCGAAGCACCACGAGGAGCGCGGCCAGTCCGCCCACCCAGAGGGAGGCGGCGGCGACGTGCACCACCAAGGCGGCCACGGTGAGGTCAGGGTCGTCGGTCGAGGCGGCGTGCCCGGCCGCCGCGAGCGGGACCAGCGCTGCCAGGCCGATCGCCAGCAGGAGACGCGCGCTGCGCGGGGAGGCCGAGGATCTCGTGGCGAGCGCCAGACCTCCGGCGCCGAGCAGCGTCAGCGCCAGCCCGGCGCCCTGCTGGTTCGACGACGCGGTCCAGAGCAGGTGCGGTGTGAGCCGGTGCGCCGGCACCCCCGCGGTGTCCGCCGCCTCGAGGACCACCAGCACGGACGCCCCCAGCGCCCAGGCGATCGCCGTCCTGCGCCCCAGCGACAGGGCGCGGGCTCGCGCCCGCCCGGCGTACGACCGCTCGGGCAGCAGCGTGGCCACCAGCAGCGCGCCGGTCGTCAGCGCCGCGCCCAGGTCGACCCAGAGTCCGGCGCCACGCAGTGCCCAGCCCGTGGCGCTCCCGGCATCGGGGAGTCCGCCCGGCAGGTCGACCGGACCGCCTCCGGCTCCGAGCAGCACGAGCAGCCCGACCGTGACGGCGGCGACCGCGGCCGGCAGCACGGTGGCGAGCGCCCGGTCCCGCGGTCTGGGAGCGAGGTGCATCCGGTCAGCCTGGGCGGATGTCCTTGTAGAAATCTGGGGCGCGGCCCCCGACCACCCGGATGGGTGGTGGGGGCCCGCTGCGTGGGCCATGGCCCTGGTCCGGGATGACTAGCGGACTTTCGGGGTCATCAGACCCCCACGTGGGGCTGTGGCGACGGGTGGTCGCGGGCCGAGACTTCCCTCAGTCGATGCGTAGAGGGCGCGTCGGCCAAGGGGGATACACATGCTGCACATCAATCTGCTGGGACCGACCGGCGTCATCGAGTCAGGGACATCGCTGTCGAGTCACGCCGTGGGAGGTGCCAAGCCGTGGCAGGTCCTGGAGATTCTCGCTCTGGCGGGAGACGTGCCGGTCTCCAAGGACCGGCTCGCCGATCTGCTGTGGGAGGGGCGCCCGCCGCGCTCCTACCTGGGCACCCTGGAGAGCTATGTCTGCGTCCTGCGCAAGAGCCTGGGTCTCGGGAGGGGCCGCGACTCGGCGCTGCGGACCGTGATGCGGGGCTACGTCCTCGACCCCGAGGCAGTGACCGTCGACATCGTCGAGTTCCGCAGGCTCGTGAGATCTGCCGGACTGGCCGGCGAGACCGCGCTCTCGGTCGACCTCGACACGCTCGAGCGGGCCCTGGCCCTGGTCCAAGGGCCGCTGCTCGCCGGTGAGCCCTATGCCGCGTGGGCCATCCGCGAGCGTGAGGCCTTCCAGGCGGAGCTGGTCGTGGCGACCGGCCTGGGAGCGCGCTGGGCTCTCGCGCTCGACGAGCCGGGACGCGCCATGCGGCTGGCCCGCACCGCCGTGGACGTCGACCGGCTCGCCGAGGAGCCGGCACGGCTGCTGATGCAGGCACTCCACGGCCTCGGGCGGCACAGCGAGGCCCTGCGGACCTACGCGGAGCTGCGGGCGCGACTGGGCGACGAGCTGGGCTCGGAGCCGTCGCACGAGAGCCAGCTGCTCTACCTCGAGATCCTGCACAGCGAGGAGAGGTCGGTGGTCGAGCATCGCCAGGACGCCCGTGAGGAGGTCCGGATGCTGGTGCGCCTCCTGCGCCAGGCCCTTCCCGGCGTCATGACGCTGGCGGAGTGTGACGAGGGCCGCGAGCTGGTCCGCGTGGTCGCGGGCGTCTCAGCGGCCGTTTAGCCACACGAGGTCCAGGCCGTCGGATGTCATCCCCCAAATGGGGGATGACATCCACTCAATATCGGGTGATGCTCCAGACAGACGAATGGAGCTCCACATGAGCACTCGGACGTCTCGGGATCAGATGCACTGCAGCACCACGAAGGTGATGGTGGTCGACGACCACCGCACCTTCACTGACCTGATGCTGCTGGCGCTCAACGACGTCGACGACCTCGAGTGCGTCGGCGCCGCCCACGACGGCACCTCCGCCCTCATGCTGGCCGCCGAGGCCTTGCCCGACGTCGTCCTGATGGACGTCGAGCTGGGAGACGAGGACGGCCTCGAGCTCGCCGAGCAGCTGGTGGCCGCCCGACCCGGCCTCCGCGTCGTCGTCCTGACCGCGCACGCACAAGATGTGAGCATCGCCCGGCGAGCGGCCCGCTCAGGAGCCTGCGCCCTGCTGCCCAAGGACGGATCACTGCCCGAGCTGCTCCACCACCTGCGCACCGCCCGACCTGGGGGAATGGTCGTGCAGCTGGGCCTGCTGCAGGCGATGGTCGATCCCTGTCGGCCGCCCACGATGCCCACCAGGCACGGGTCGACCAAGTCACCGTTCACGGCGCTGACCGCACGGGAGAACCATGTCCTGGCCCTGCTCGCCCTGGGCCACGACGTGCGACGGATCGCAGGAGAGCTCCACATCTCGGTGCACACCTGCCGCGGCTACGTGAAGTCCCTCCTGGCCAAGCTGGGGGCTCACTCGCAGCTCGAGGCCGTGGTCATCGCCAACACCCATGGTCTCGTCAGTGGCCAGCACACCCAGTGAGAGACGCGTCGGCGACTCCGGTGAGCTGATCAGTCCTGTCGGTTGGTTCGTGATCTGCAGCTCCAGCTTCCTGCTCGTCCTCGTCGTCGCCACGTTCTTCCTGGCAGACATGATCGCCCGTCAGAGTGCGCTGGAGGAGGCGAGCGAGGAGGCCGCGGCCATCAGCAGCCTGCTGGCGGCGCCACTGCTGGACCAGGAGGTCCGCGACGGTGATCCCGAGGCCATGGTCCGCCTGGACAAGGCGCTGAGACAGCGAATGATCGACGGGAGTGTGCGGCACATGAAGCTGTGGGACGGCAGTGGTCGCGTCATCTGGTCCGACGAGCAGGCGCTGGTGGGGCGGACCTTCGCGCTCGAGGAGTCGGTGTCGGCGCTCTTCGGCACCGAGGACGTCGTCGCCGAGCTCTCCGACCTCTCCCGCACCGAAAACAACCTCGAGGACCAGCAGCAGGAGGAGCTGCTCGAGGTCTACGTGGGCGCCGCCGACGCCGACGGCGCGCCCTTCGTCTTCGAGGCCTACATGGACATCGACCAGATGCGGCGCGACGAAGCGCGGATCACGAGGTGGTTCGTGCCGATCCTCTTCGGGGGGTTGCTGCTCTTCCAGCTCGTCACGACGCCGCTGGCCGTGGTGATGAGCCGGCGCATCCGCCGGGCGCAGGCGCACTCGTCGCGCATGACGCGCCACGCCCTGAGGGCCGCCGAGCTCGAGCAGCGCCGCATCGCAGAGCAGCTCCACGACGGCGTGATCCAGGACGTCGCCGGGCTCGCCTACGCGATGCCCACCCTCGTGCGGCAGCTGAGGCATGCGGGCGCACCGTCCGACGTGTGCGCACGACTCGACAGCGCGAGCCACATGGTGCAGAAGGACGCCGCGATGCTCCGCTCGCTGATGACCGACATCTATCCCCCCGACCTCGTGGGGGAGGGTCTCTACGAGGCGGTCCGGGGGCACACGAGCCGGGTGTCGCAGCAGTCGGGCCTGCGGACCAGCCTGATCGTCCTCCCGGAGCTGGACGTCACCCCCGACACAGGTCGACTGATCTATCGCGTGATCCGCGAGGCGCTGCACAACGTCGTGAAGCACGCGCGCGCGGAGGTGGTCGAGATCGAGGTCGGGCGCACCGCCCATGAGGTGCTCGTGCGCATCACCGACGACGGCATGGGGCCCGGTGCGGGGGAGCGAGGGTCCGGCAAGGACCACCTGGGCCTCACGCTCCTGCGAGACACCATCGAGGACGTGGGCGGTGAGCTCGAGGTGGGTGAGCGGCCGCCGCCCGGAGGGACGACGGTCGTGGCCCGCTTCCCGGTCGACGTCACGTCCGGCTAGCAGCCCCGACCTGCCCGGCCCGGTCCGGTCCGGCCCCAAGGTCCGCACAAGCCGCCGGCTCCATCCTCGACCAAACGGGATGCAGACGTGGGAGGCGGGCAGGACCATGGGTCGCGGGACGACAGCCTGGACACGGAGCGGCACGGTGAGCGCGGCCGTGACGGCGCTGCTCGTCATGGGTGCACTCGTGCTCGGCGGGGCGCCCGCAGAGGCGCACACCGACCTCGTCAGCACCGCGCCGCTGCGCGACGGTGTGGTCTCGATCGCGACGAGTCAGCTGGTGATGGTCTTCGTCGACGACGTCTCCGGCGGGGAGATCGAGGTGCGTGACCCCGACGGCGTCGAGGTCACGCGCGGCTCGACCGGAGGCATGCGGCGCGTGGTGGAGGTGGCGCTCGACCTGCGCCGTCCAGGGCGGCACCAGGTGGACTACCGGGTCGTGGGCAGCGACGGCCACGTCATCAGTGGCACCTGGTCGTTCCGCGTCGTGGCAGCCTCCGGGGGGGAGGCCTCGGGGCCGGGTCCTCAGTCGAGTGCTGCGCTGCGGGGGACGTCCCAGGTCGCCGATGCCGGGAGCCAGGCGACGTCGTCGGGCTCCTCGGGGCTGTGGATGCTCGTGGTCATCGCCGGCGCGGGGATCGCGGTGGTCGTGCGTGCGGCGTCACGGCCCGGTCCGACGTAACGACCGTCATACCGTCTCGTTGGACACCCGTGTCCGACGATCCCGCTCGCCGCCCTGTCCGCCTCGCGCTGGGAGCGGTCGTCCTGATGCTCACCGCGAGCCTCTTCACCCTCGGACCCGCGGACGGTGCCCAGACCGCCGGGGTCTGCGGGGACGTCCGCGAGCGTCCGTGGTGCGACACCCGGCTCTCGGCCGACAAGCGCGCCGGTCTGGTCCTCGCCCGGCTGACGCTCGACGAGAAGATCGCGCTGCTCGGCGGCGACGAGCTCTCCGGGGTTGCGGGCGGTGAGGGCACGCACACGGGCACGAGCAACGGCCTGGCCCGCCTGGGCATCCCGACGCTCTACTTCAGCGACGGCCCGGTCGGCACGCGCCAGGGCAAGGCGACGCAGATGCCCTCGCCGATGGCGGTCGCCTCCTCGTTCTCGCCGACGACGTCGCGTGCCGCAGGCGCCGTGATCGCGGACGAGGCGCGCAAGAAGGGCAACCACGTCGTCTTCGCCCCGGGCGTCAACATCGGCCGCACGCCGCTCAACGGCCGCACGTTCGAGTACTACGGCGAGGACCCCTACCTCGCGGGCCGGATGGGAGTGGGGTTCATCAGGGGGATCCAGTCCCAGGGCCTGATCGCCAACGTGAAGCACTACGCGGTCAACAACCAGGAGGGCGAGGGCTACGCCGTCCCCGGCTCGCCGATCGGCGCCGGCGTGGAGGGCAACCGGCTGTTCGTCAACGCGATCCTCGGGGAGCGCGCGCTGCGCGAGATCTACCTGCCGGCGTTCGAGGCGGCCGTCAAGGACGGAGGCGTCGGCACGGTGATGTGCTCCTACAACCGCATCAACGGCACCTACGGCTGCGAGAACGAGCACCTGCTGGTCGACATCCTCAAGCGGGAGTGGGGCTTCAGGGGCTTCGTCCTCACCGACTACGGCGCCGCGAAGAACACCCTCAACTCCCTCAACAACGGCCTCGACCTCGACATCTGGCCGGGCTTCGTCTACAACCCCGTCGCGGTGCGCGCGCTCGTCGCCACCTCCCAGGTCAGCACCGACACGATCGACGACCACGTGCGCCGGATCCTGCGCACGATGTTCGCCTACGGCATCTTCGACGCCCCTGCCTTCCGCGACGATGCCTCACGCATCGACGTCGCCGCCCACCACGCCCGCGCCGCGGCGATCGAGGCGCAGGGCATGGTGCTGCTCAAGAACTCCGGGTCGTTGTTGCCCTTGCGGCAGCGCAGGATCCGGACCTTGGCCGTGATCGGCCCCGAGGCCGACCTGATCCGCACCGGTGGTGGCTCCTCCGACGTCAACCCGTTGCGCAGCGTCACGCCGCTCGAGGGCCTGCGCACGCGCCTCGGCGCGTCCCGCGTCCTGTACGACGACGGCTCGGACGCCGCGCGTGCCGCAGCCGTGGCGCGGCGGGCCGACGCGGCCGTGGTCGTCGTGGGCGACAAGATGACCGAGGGCGCCGACAAGATGGCGCCGACGCTCAACGCGGGCCAGATGGACGGCATCGACCGTGACGCGCTGATCGCCGCGGTCGCGGCCGCCCAGCCGCGCACGGTCGCGGTGCTGCAGTCCGGCGGACCGGTCCTCACCCCGTGGCGCAGCAGGGTCCCCGCGATCCTCGAGGCGTGGTACCCCGGTCAGAACGTTGGCACCGCACTCGCCCGTGTGCTCTTCGGCGATGCCGAGCCGGGCGGTCGTCTGCCCATGACGTTCCCCGACCGTGCGGCCGACCTGCCGACCGCGGGTGACCGCGCGGCCTACCCCGGGATCGCGGGCACGGTCCGCTACAGGGAAGGGGTGATGGTCGGCTACCGCCACTTCGACGAGCGCCGCATCCGCCCGGCGTACGCCTTCGGTCACGGCCTGGGCTACACGACCTTCCGGTTCTCCCGCCCGGTCCTGCGCCGCGCAAGCGGAGGCGGAGGCGGAGGCGACCAGCTCGCCACGGTGTCCTTCCGGGTCACCAACACCGGCAAGCGCGCCGGGACCGCGGTTCCGCAGGTCTACGTCGGCATGCCGTCGCCGGGCAGGGACACCCCGCAACCGCCCAAGCAGCTCAAGGGCTTCGACAAGGTGAGGCTCGCGGCCGGTGCGTCGCAGCTCGTGACGATCGATCTCGACCGCCGCTCGTTCTCCTACTGGGACACCGCGGCCGACGGGTGGCGCGTCGCGCGCGGCTGCTACGACGTGATGCTCGCGAGGTCGTCGCGTGACGTGACGGGCCGGGCCCGCGCCGCCTGGTCGGCGGACTGCGGGCCCGGCGCCCTCACCCTGCGGTGACGGGCTGCGTCAGCGCGCAGCCGGGGTGTAGATGAGCTTCTTGTTGACGAACTCGTCGATGCCGTAGGGGCCGAGCTCGCGACCGACGCCGGAGCGCTTCGTGCCGCCGAAGGGCAGGTCGGCGGCCGAGCCCTGGGCGGTGTTGATCCACACCATGCCGGTGTCGAGCCGGTCCGCGACCTCCTGGGCCTGGGCGGTATCGGCGCTGTAGACCACGCCGCCCAGGCCGAAGCTCGAGTCGTTGGCCAGCGCGATCGCCGCCTCCGCGTCGGCGACGCGGTAGACCACGGCGGCCGGGCCGAAGAGCTCCTCGCTGAAGGCACGCATGTCGGGCGTGACGTCGGCCAGCACGGTCGCCTCCATGAAGGCACCGGTCCGGTCGACACGCTTGCCACCGGTCAGCACGGTGGCACCCTTGGCGACCGCGTCGTCGATCTGCTCGACGAGGTTGACGACCGCCTGCTCCGAGGAGAGGGGACCGAAGTCGACACCGTCCTCGAGGGGGTCGCCCGGCGTCAGGCCGGCCATCGCGCCGGTGAACGCCGTCACGAAGTCGTCGTAGAGGTCGTCGACGACGATCATCCGCTTGGCGCCGTTGCACGCCTGGCCCGCGTTGCCCATGCGCCCGCGCACGGCCGCCTTGACGGCCGCACCCAGGTCCTCGGTGTCGAGGAGGATGAAGGCGTCGGACCCGCCGAGCTCGAGCACGACCTTCTTGAGGTGGCGTCCGGCGACCTCCGCGACGGCCGATCCAGCGCGCTCGCTGCCGGTGACCGAGACCCCCACGACCCGCGGGTCGGCGATGACGTCGGTCGACTGGTCGTTGGTGGCGAAGACGTTGACGTAGGCGCCCGAGGGCAGGCCGGCGTCGGCGAAGAGCTGCTCGATCGCGAGCGCCGACTCCGGGCACTGCGGCGCGTGCTTGAGGATGATCGTGTTGCCGACCATCAGGTTGGGCGCCGCGAACCGCGCGACCTGGTAGTAGGGGAAGTTCCACGGCATGATCCCGAGCAGCGGGCCGACCGGCTCCTTGCGGACCACGGCGTCACCGCCCATCTTCGGGCTCAGCGGGGTGTCGGCCAGGAGGCCCGGACCCTCGGTGGCGTAGTAGCGGTAGATCGAGGCGACGAGCGCGATCTCGCCCTTGCCCTCCTTCAGCGGCTTGCCCATCTCGCGGGCGATGATCCGGGCGAGCTCGTCGGCACGCTCCTCGTAGAGGTCGGCCACGCGGAGCAGGATCGCGGCCCGCTCGTCCTGCGTAGTCGTGCGCCACGAGGCGTACGCCGTGTGGGCGCGCTCGACGGCCTCCTGGACCTCGGCGTCGGTCGCGGTGGGGAACTCCTGCTCGACCTCACCGGTGGCGGGGTTGACGACCTGGTAGTCGCTCATGAGACGTCCTCTCGTGGGGGATGGGGGTGGCGCCGGGGGTGGTGGCGCGATGGGGGTCCCAACGCCCGGGGCCGGCTGGAAAGTCCCGGATCACCTTGTGCACAAGTTAAGAGACGGTTGTTTCGACGGACAAAAGTCGGCATGCCTCGAGCGCCAGGTAGAGGTGCGCCACGTCCGTGGGGCTGCGCAGGTCGAGGTCGATGAGCTGGGTCACCTTGCCCAGGCGGTAGCGCACGGTGTTGGGGTGGCAGTGCAGGGTCCGGCCGGCCTGGGCGGCCGATCCGTCGGCGGCGTACCACGCTCGGAGAGTGCCCAGCAGCAGCCCCTGCTCCACCACGTCGAGCCCCAGGACCGGACCCAGCACCTGCTGCGCCAGCCCGGTGGCGAGCTCGGGAGCGGCAGCGACCAGCGCGGCCACGCGGGCGTCCTCGAAGCGGGTCACGGCGCTCGTGCCTGGGGTGGCGGCCTCGCGCGCCATCCGCGCCTGCTTGGCGGCACCCGGGGTCTCCAGGATCGACTCGAAGACCTCGCTGACACCGACCCTGCCCAGCCCCAGCGAGGCCATCTGCTCGAGCATCCGGTCCAGGCGATAGCTGCGGGTCAGCGCCACCAGGCCCAGGTCGCAGTCGGTCTCGGAGCGCCACACCGAGCGCACCCCGAAGGACGTCAGCGTCCGCTCCGGCGAGGGGGTGTCGTTGTCGCTCTCCATCGGTGGTGGGTCGCAGGCGACCACGACGAACATCCCGACCTGCGGCAGTCTCAGCGCCTCGGCGACGTCGGTGAACGCCTGCCCCGTCGAGGTGATCCCGCTGAAGAGCGCGACGAGGGCGGTCTCGCGCAGCCGCGCGTCGCGCATCAGGTGCTCGGTCTCGACGTCGCGGTAGGCCACGGCGAGCTCCTGGGAGTAGACGTCGAGCGCGGTCCACAGCGCCGAGGCCGAGTCGAGCAGGGCTCGGCTGACGCGGGGGTCGTCGCCGCAGCGCTTCACCAGGGAGTTCCAGATGTGCAGGGCGCCGAGTCGATAGGCGTGCAGCACGATCGAGAGCGGCACCTGCTGCTCGGCCCTCGTCCGGCCCGTACGACGGGGCGCGGCCAACGTGCTCGTCTCGTTGGTCATCACGCTCTGGAGCAGCCCGACGACGTTGGGGCGCACCGAGTCGACGAGCTGGCGCATCGTGATGACCTCGACGTAGTAGGGCTCCTCCTGCCGGATCAGGTTGACGACCTCCAACGTGAACGCCTCGAGGTCGTCGAGCAGCTCCCGGCAGACCGCGACGATGCGCGGGTCGGTCACCGCCGTATCAAGCCGCGCCACCGAGTCCTTTGTTCTCACGAACAAAGAATGACAGATCTTGTGAGTGCCGTCACTATGGTGGCGGTGCTCACCCTGGCAGCAGGGTTAGCGCACCACCGAGCTCCCCCGGTGGCAACCCGTCGACCTCGCGGACCGACCCTTCTCGGAACCGTCGAGCTGCCCACTGCACGTGGGGGAGCTGCCTCACCGGCGACGACGAAAGGGTGCACACGATGGCCGAGACACGCGAGCCGATCCTGGAGGTCCGGGATCTCGCGGTCACCTACGGCGGAGTGGTCCAGGCCCTGCGGGGAGTGGACATCACCGTCGAGCAGGGGAGCGTCGTCGCTCTCCTCGGCAGCAACGGCGCCGGCAAGACGACGCTGCTGCGCACCCTCTCGGGCACCCTCAAGCTGCACAAGGGCCGCGTCGAGTCGGGCGAGGTCCGCTACCGCGGCGCCAACCTCAAGGGACGCGACCCGGCCCGCTGCGTCGCCGACGGGCTGGTGCAGGTGCCCGAGGGGCGCCGCATCTTCAGCCGCCTGACCGTCGAGGAGAACCTCAAGGCCGGCGGCCTCGGGGCCAAGGACAAGTCGAGCCGGGCCCCGGCCCAGGAGCGCGTCTACGGGCTCTTCCCGGTCCTCGCCGACCGCCGCACCCAGCGCGCCGGGCTGCTGTCGGGTGGCGAGCAGCAGATGCTCGCCATCGGCCGCGGCCTGATGGCCGGTCCCCAGCTGCTGCTCCTCGACGAGCCCTCGCTGGGCCTGGCCCCCCGGATCATCGGCCAGATCGGCGAGGTCATCCGTGAGATCAACCGGCAGGGCACCTCGGTGCTGCTGGTCGAGCAGAACGCCACGATGGCGCTCGGCGTCGCCGACACCGCCTTCGTGCTCGACGTCGGCAAGGTGTCACTCCAGGGACCGGCCGCCGAGCTGGCCCAGACCGACGCCGTCCAACGCCTCTACCTCGGCCACGGCGCCGAGGAGACCCCGTCCGACCCAGGATCCCCGGCGTCCCCTGCCGGGGCGCGCAAGACCCTCGCGAGGTGGAAGGCATGAGCACGACCGCGACCCCCCAGCTGCGCAAGGACGTGCGCCCGCTGACGATCGACAACGTGACCGTGCGCTTCGGCGCGCTCCAGGCCCTCTCGGAGGTCTCCTTCACCGTCGCCCCCGGCGCGGTGCACGCGGTCATCGGCCCCAACGGTGCCGGCAAGTCCACGATGTTCAACGTCTTGTCCGGTGTCTACGAGGCCACCGAGGGCGAGGTGCGTTTCGGTGACGAGGTCCTCACCGGGCGCAAGCCCCACCAGATCGCCCGTCTCGGGGTCGCCCGCGCCTTCCAGAACATCGCGCTCTCCGGCTCCCAGACCGTCGTGCAGAACCTCATGCTCGGCCGGCACCGGCTCACCACCAGCGGCTTCATGTCCGCGGGCCTGCGCCTGCCGAAGGCGCGCGCGGAGGAGAAGCGCCACACCGCCCGCGTCTGCGAGATCGCCGACTTCCTCGAGCTCGGCAACAAGCTCCACGTGCCGGTCGGGGTCCTGTCCTACGGCGACCAGAAGCGCGTCGAGGTCGCCCGGGCGCTCTCGACGGAGCCGCGCCTGCTGCTCCTCGACGAGCCGGTCGCCGGCATGAACGCCGAGGAGACCGCTCGCATGGCCCAGTCGGTGCTCGAGATCCGCGATGCCCTCGGCATCACCGTGATCCTCGTCGAGCACGACATGGGCATGGTCATGGGCATCGCCGACCGGGTGACGGTGCTCGACTTCGGTCGCCGCATCGCCGACGGCACCCCCCAGGAGGTGCAGGCCGATCCCGAGGTCATCCGGGCCTACCTCGGCTCGGGCGACGAGATCGACCCTGCGGCAGCCGCCGCCCACGGCACGCACGAGGAGACACCGTGAACCAGTTCCTGTCCCTGCTCCTCAACGGGCTCTCGCTGGGCGCGATCTATGCGCTCATCGCCCTGGGCTTCGTCATCATCTTCAAGGCCAGCGAGGTCGTCACCTTCATGCAGGGCTCGCTCCTGCTGCTCGGTGCCTACCTCATCGCCCGGCTCAGCGAGCCGATCGGCTTCTGGGCCGCAGCGGCCGTCGGCATCCTCGGCACCGCGGCAGCGGCGGTGCTCGTCGAACGGCTGCTGATCAGCCGGTTGCGAGGAGCGCCCGTGATCAGCCTGGCGATCCTCACGATCGGCGTCGACCTGATCATCCTCACGGAGATCACCCGCCGCATCGGCTCCGACATCCTCAACGTCGGTCACCCCTGGGGCGGTGACGCGGTCTCCATCGGTGGCGTCGGCATCACCACCAACCGCGCGCTGGCCATCCTCGTCGCCGGCGTGCTCATCGGCGCCTTCTTCATCGCCTTCAAGTTCTCCAGCTGGGGGGTCGCCATGCGCGCCGCCGCCGAGGACGGCGAGGCGGCCGCGTTGATGGGCATCCGGCTCGGCTGGGTCTCGATGGTCGCCTGGCTCGTCGCCGGCGTCCTGGCGGCGGTGGCCGGCCTGTTCGCCACGGGCTCACCGACACCCGGCGTGACGCCCGCGATCTGGGCGGTCGCGCTGGCGGCCCTCCCGGCGGCGATCCTCGGCGGCCTCGACTCCACCGGTGGTGCCCTCGTCGGGGGCCTGATCATCGGTGTCGCCACCGCCATGGCTGCCGGCTACCAGGACCAGATCGCCTTCCTCGGCCGCGGCTTCGGCGAGGTCGTGCCCTACGTCGTGATGGTGGCCGTGCTGCTCGTCCGGCCCTCGGGCCTCTTCGGAACCAGGGATGTGACCCGTGTCTGACACCGCCACTCGTCTCCTCAAGGGCGCCGCGATGCTGGCGCTCCTGGTGGTGCTCCTCGCGCTGCCCCTCTACGTCGAGGAGTTCTGGCTCCGCACCGGCTTCGCGGTCTTCGCCGCGATCATCGGCGCGGTCGGCCTCAACCTCCTCGTCGGCACCACGGGGCAGCTCTCGCTGGCCCACGCGTTCTTCCTGGCCGTCGGCGCCCTGACCTACGTCTACGTCTCCGGTGACCCCGGCGGCTCCGCGATCGAGTACGGCGGCTTCGGCCTCCCGCCGATCGTCGGCATGGTCGCCGGCGTGGTGATGGCCGGTCTCGCCGGTGTCCTCTTCAGCCCGATCGCGGCCCGCCTGCGCGGGATCTACCTCGGTGTCGCCTCGCTGGGCCTGGTCTTCATCGGCCAGCACATCTTCAACACCTGGACGTCGGTCAGCGGTGGCTTCAACGGCCGCATCGCGCCGCCGTTCGAGCTGTTCGGCTTCAGCTTCGGCGGCAACGACGAGCCCTACCTCGCCGTCCTCGGCGTGCCCTTCGGCCAGGCCGAGCGGCTCTGGTACCTCGGTCTCGCGCTCTGCGCGCTGGCCTGCTGGTTCGCCTCCAACCTGCTGCGCTCGCGGCCCGGCCGTGCGCTGCAGAACGTGCGCGACAGCGAGGTCGCGGCCTCCGTCATGGGGGTCAACGTCCAGGAGTACAAGGCGAAGGTCTTCCTCGTCTCCTCCATGTACGCCGGCCTCGCCGGCGTCCTCTACGCCCTCTCGATCGGGTCGGTCGCGCCGGAGTCGTTCTCGCTGCTGGTCTCGGTCCAGTACCTCGCGATGATCGTGCTCGGTGGCCTCGGCTCGGTCGGCGGCGCCGCCCTGGGCGCGACGTTCGTGAGCGCCCTGCCGCTGGTGCTCCAGCAGTACTCCGGTTCCCTGCCCTTCATCGTCGACCCGGGCCAGCAGGGCATCGTCGCCAGCCAGGCGGCGGCCTTCCTCTACGGCGGGGCGATCGTCCTCGTCGTGCTCTTCGAGCCCGGAGGTCTTGCCGGGCTCGCCCGTCGCTTCAAGCGACAACCCCGTCCACCCCAAGAGTCACAGCCCGTCCGCGTCACCCAGTCGGCCCCCGCCGGCTCGTCCTCAGGAGGAACACCTAGATGAACACCAACAAGCGCCGGGCGATCACGCTCGCCTCGGCCGTCCTGCTCGTGACCGCCACGGGCTGCAGCACCAAGGCCGAGGACGGTGGCGGTGCCACCACCTCCGAGGACGGGGTCGCGATCGGCCGCGGCGTCGAGGGCGACGTCATCAGCCTCGGCTCCCTGACCGACCTCACGGGCGTCTTCGCCGCCCTGGGCACCGACATCACCAACGCCCAGGCCCTCTACTGGAAGACCCTCAACGAGGGCGACAAGATCTGTGGCACCTACACGGTCGAGGAGATCGTCAAGGACCACGGCTACGACACCCAGCGCGGCATCCAGCTCTACTCCTCGGTCAAGGAGGACGTGCTGGCGCTCGAGCAGACCATCGGCTCGCCGATCAACACCGGCCTCGCGCAGCAGCTCGAGGCCGACAGCATGGTCAACATCCCGGGAGCCTGGGCCCAGTCGCTGACCGAGGTCGCGGAGAACACCGTCGTCGGGTCGACGTACGAGGTCGAGATGATCAACGTCCTCGACTACCTCCTCCAGGAGGGCGAGATCGAGGAGGGCGCCAAGATCGGCCACATCTACTTCGAGGGCGAGTACGGCGAGGGCGGGCTCGCGGGCTCGGAGTTCTTCGCCGAGCAGCACGACATGGAGGTGGTCGAGGTGCAGATCCAGCCCACCGACACCGACATGACCGCCCAGGTCACCAAGCTCAAGTCCGAGGACGTCGACGTCATCGCGATGACCGTGGCCCCCGGCCAGACCGCCTCGATCGCCGGTGTCGCTGCCGCCAGCGGCCTCAACGTTCCGCTCGCCGGCAACAACCCGGTCTACGCGCCGGGCCTGCTCGACACGCCTGCCGGGGATGCGCTCAAGGCCAACCTCTACGTCGCCTCGCCGGTCGCGCCGTTCGACCAGAAGCCCGAGATCCTCAAGGCCTACCAGGCGGAGTACGACAACGACCCGACGCTGGGGGTCATGTTCGGCTTCGCGGCCGCTGACGTCATGCGTCAGATCCTCGAGAAGGCCTGTGAGGACGGCGACCTGACGCCCGAGGGCGTGCTGGCTGCCAAGGAGAGCATCGGCACCGTCGACACCGGTGGCATCGCGGTGCCGCTGGAGTTCGTCGTCGGTGAGTCGCCCTCCAACGCGAGCTACATCTTCAAGGCCGACGACGTCCCCGGTGGCGCCGTCTCCGTCTCCGACCTCTACGAGGGCGAGGACGTCGCTGCGTTCGTCCAGGGCGGCTGATCCCCAGCAGCACCTGAAGTACTGATCCCGACCCGCGGAGCCCTCGGCTCCGCGGGTCGGTGTCGTTGCGGCTGTCCCTCCGCCAGGCCCGAGGGTGTCGAGACCTGGTGAGGGGTCTGCGGTCTGGGGGACGGTCGTCGTACGGCGGGTCTGGAGGGCTCGTCGTTGGTGCTCCTCGGGCTCGACCACCCAGCGCCCTGTTGGTGAGGGCGTTTCTTGGCTGGCCAAACGTTTGACCACCCCGCAGGGGTGCCCTTGTGGTTGGTGTCCCGTTCGTTGGTCGAGCCGCGAGGGCGGGGACGGTCGTGCCACGGCGGGTCGCCATCTCGTCGTGCTGCGCGCGCGAGGATGACCCCATGACCTCCTCGCCCGTCCTCGAGCACGCCCTCCTGCACGTCC
>NZ_JANNML010000098.1:0-12252 GCF_031397825.1 Nocardioides sp. | reverse complement strand
ACGATCGCCGGCACCGTGATGCCACGGTCGTAGCCGGGGAAGCGCTTGACGTAGGCCTCCTGGAGCCGCTCGATCCCGAGCACCGGGTCGCGCCCGCCCGGGTCGAGGTCGAAGGTCCAGCTGCGGGCGTCGTGGGTCGGGCCCGGCGTGCCCAACGAGATGACGTCCTGGAGCCCCAGGAGGTCGCGCACGATGATCGCGCGGTTGGCCCACGGGCACGCCTTGGCAGCGACGAGCCGGTAGCGACCCGGCTCCACGGGCCACAGCTCCCCGTCGACCGGTCCGTGCTCGGGACGCCGGGCGCCGCGGGTGATCCGGTCGGCGACGTAGTTGGTGTCGCGCTCGAACTCGCCCTCGCCGACGTACGTCGGGGTCTGGTCGTCGTCGCTCATGCTCAGACCTTAGGCAGGTGGCCAGGACGGCTGGGCCAGCGTGGCGACGAAGTCGAGCTTGTCGAGGACCGGCGCGGGGATGACGAAGGGGTAGAGGTCTTCCTTGCCCATGGACCGGTTGATCTGGTTGAGCGCCGTCGACATCGGGATCCAGACCCCGGTGACGACGTCGCGGAAGGTCGAGAAGGCGCCGACGCCCGCGACGGTGGCGAGGCCGAACTCGCGGGCGGTCTCGATGGTGTCGGCGATGTGGAGGTAGTGCGCCCAGGTCTCGGCGAAGTCCTCGAAGGGGTGCATCGTGGCGTAGGTCGAGATGTAGGACTGCTCCCAGCCCTCGGGCGGGCCCTCGGCGTAGTGCCGGTCGATCTCGGCCTGGTAGTCCTTCGACTCGTCGCCGAAGAGCTCGCGGCAGCGCGCGAGGCGCTCGTCACCGCGCACGAGCTGCCACTCGTAGTAGTGGCCGACCTCGTGGCGGAAGTGGCCGAGCATGGTGCGGTAGGGCTCGGCGAGCTGGGCGCGCACCTTCTCGCGGTGGGCCGCGTCGCTCTCGGCGAGGTCGATGGTGATGATGCCGTCCTCGTGGCCGATCACCACGTTCTCCTCGACGCTGGAGAGCAGGTCGAAGGTCAGCCCGTCGTCGGGGTCGGTCTCCTTGCCGACCACCGGGAAGCCCAGCGCCTCCAGCTCGACGACCAGGTGCCGCTTGGCCGCCTCGGCGAGCGGGTAGTTCTCCAGCCCGACCAGGTCGTCGTCGGCGGGGCGGGTGCGGGTCAGGTCGCAGCTGAAGCACTGGCCGCCCTCGAGCGGCGCCAGCCAGGTGCAGCCGGAGAGGTTGAGGTTGGCGCACACGTGCCAGACCAGCCCGGAGGGGTCGACGTAGCGCCCGTTCTCGTCGACCGGGACGATCGAGCGCTCCGTCCGGGAGTAGGCCAGTGCGGTCCCGCAGGACACGCACACGGAGTTCTCGAAGTAGAGCTGGTTGTCGCACACCCGGCAGCGGAAGGCTTTCACGCAAGAAGCGTGACACGTCTCCGCTCGCAGCAGGCTCACCCCATCAGTGGAGAGCGGGTTCAGCCGAGGGGCTCCACGTCGACCGCTACCTGGAGCGTCGACTTCTTGGCCTCGGTGAAGATCACGCCCTTGACCGGCGGCACGTCGCCGTAGTCACGGCCCCAGGCGACCGTGACGTAACGGTCGCCGACCCACTGGTCGTTGGTCGGGTCGAGGGCCAGCCACTGGTCCACGCCGTCGTCGGCGAGCCCCAGCCACACCGCCACCCAGGCGTGGGACGCATCGGCGCCGACCACACGGTCCTGGCCGGGCGCCGGCTCGGTGGCGAGGTAACCGCTGACGTAGCGGCCGGCGAGGCCGTGGGTGCGCAGGCAGGCCAGCGTCAGGTGGGCGAAGTCCTGGCAGACCCCGGCCCGCTTGTCGAGGATGTCGTCGACCGTCGAGGTCACCGTCGTCGCCGTCGGGTCGTAGTCGAAGTCGGCATGGATGCGGTGCATCAGGTCGGCCACCGCCTCGCCCACGGGCCGGCCCCGCGTGAAGGACGTCGCGGCGTAGGCCTCCGCGGCGCCGACCTGCTCGACCTGGGCCGAGGCCAGCGCGAAGTCGGTCACGCTCCAGGCACCCGGGAGCCCCGGGTCCACCAGCGGTCGCAGGCGCTCCCAGGGGGTGGCCAGCGCGTGGTCCGGCACCAGCGGCACCTCGACGGTCACCTCGCTGGTGGCCTCGATCACGAGCACGTCGTGGGGCTCGGTCACCTGGAAGTAGGTGACGGTGTTGCCGTAGTAGTCGACGTCGTGGGCCAGGTCGCCGGGCGTCGGCGCCACCACCACGTCGTACGACGACACGTGCTGCCACGGGAGCCCTCGAGGCACCAGGTGGGCGATGCCGAGGCTGTCGCTGACGTGGTCGTCGTAGGTGTAGGTGGTGCTGTGCCACACGCGGTACCTCACGGGGCCCCGAGGGCCTCGAGGGACTCGACGAGCGCGATCGAGCCGAGCGAGCGCGGGGCCGGGCCGGTCGCGAAGTGCAGGTCGGCGACCGCGTCGGCGAGGCGCGCGAGCTGGGCTGCGTAGGAGGCGAGGAACGCCTCGAGGTTGGGCCGACCGACGCCGCCGATCGCGACGAGCGTCGCGATGTCGGTCTCGGCGAGCGTGGTGCGCAGGTCGGCGACGAGCCGCTCGGGACGGGTCGAGCCGGTGGACGCGGGCAGCGCGGTGAGGTGCGTGGCGATCTCGGCGAGCCCGAAGGCCAGGGAGCGCGGGTTGTCGAGGTCGGTGAGCAGGAGCTCCAGCACCCCGCCGGTGCGGACGTAGCCGCGGTAGCGCCGGCGGTGGGTCACCGAGCTCTCGGACGCGACGAGCACGGCGTTGAGGACGTCGCGGTCGACGTCGATGCCACGACGCACGGTCGCGGTCTCGTCGAGCAGGTGGCAGACCTGGACCGCACGCTCGAGGTGCCGCCCGATGCCGATCATGTGCCAGCCGGGGTCGCGGATCATGCTGGCCGTCACGCCCTGGAGCGACAGGATGCCGGTGAGCATCCGGCCCGCCGACTCGGAGATCTGGTGGCTGTGGCCCGACTCCTCGAGGGCGTGGGCAGCCCGGTCGCTGGCCCCGAAGACGCGCCAGGTGTCCTGGGAGAGCTGGTCGCGCACCCCCGCGACGGCGTCGCGCAGGCCCTGCAGCGCCTGGGCGGCCGACCCGGGCCGCTGGGCGTCGAGGAGCAGCGAGCGGAACTCCGCGTCCAGGTCCTCGTGGACGGTGCCACCCAGGCGGCGTACGGCCTGCATGAGGACGGCGAGGCTCGCACCGCCGGTCGTGCGTGGCCGGGTGCCGAAGTCCTCGGCCAGCGCGTGGGCGGCGAGCACGAGCCGGATCATGTCCTCGGCGCGCTCGGCGTAGCGGCCGAACCAGAAGAGGTCCTCGAGGATGCGCGGGACGGTGCCGGTCGAGGCCCGCACGTTGGTCATCGGCAGCACCTCGGCCAGCCCCTGGTCGGGGTCGGTCGGCTCGGCCTTGAGCACCCACACGTCCTTGCTGGACGCGGACACGTCACCCTCGTAGACCGCGCCGAGGCCACCGACGAGGGGCCGGTAGGCCGAGCCGTAGCGCAGGGTGAACGTGCGCAGCGTCAGGGGGCGGGGCACCACGTCACCGGAGAGGTGGCCGGTGGAGCGCCAGGTCGGGGCCTGGGAGAGCGGCAGCCGCTCCTGGCCGACGTAGCGGTGCGGCTCGTCGAGGAGGCGCTCGCGGACGCTCGCCGGGTCGAGGCCGGCGAGTGCGTTGGTCGGTCCGTCGATGGCGCGGATGGTGAGGCGGTCCTGGCGGTCGAGCACGTGGGCGAGCGAGTCGGGGTCGCCGCACCACCAGGTCGGCACCGCGGCGAGCCGGAGCGGCTCCCCGAGCAGCGCCTGGCTGATCGACGGCATGTAGGGCAGCAGCCCAGGGTTCTCCAGGACTCCGGAGCCGAGGCCGTTGACGACGCGCACCCGGCCCCGCCGGACGGCCTCGACCAGGCCGGCGACGCCGAGCTGGGAGTCGCCACGGAGCTCGAGCGGGTCGCTCCAGGCCGCGTCGACCCGGCGCAGGATCACGTCGACGCGCTCGAGCCGCCCGCCGTGGCGACCGTGGGTCGCCCGCATCTGCACCCAGCCGTCACGCACGACCAGGTCGCTGCCCTGGACCAGCGGGAAGCCGAGCGCCGAGGCGATGAAAGCCTGGTCGTAGGCCGTCTCGGAGTGGGTGCCGGGCGAGAGGACGACGACGCGGGGGTCGGCCAGCTCGTCCTGGGCGGACTGGATGAGCGCCGACCGGAGCGCCCAGAAGTAGGGCTCCATCCGGTGCAGGCCGGCCTCACGGTAGAGCTCGG
This sequence comes from Nocardioides sp., assembly GCF_031397825.1. Lineage (GTDB taxonomy): Bacteria > Actinomycetota > Actinomycetes > Propionibacteriales > Nocardioidaceae > Nocardioides. The sequence continues at coordinate 7,981 of NZ_JANNML010000098.1, read as the reverse complement.
GCATGACCCGGGAGATCACCCGGCGGTTCTCCATCGCATAGCCGATGCCCGACGGCGCCTGGGCCCGGTCGGCGATGACCCGCCACTGGCCCTGCGCGTCGCGGCCGAGGTCGGTGGCGGAGAGGACGAGCGGTCGCGGGTCGATGGCACTGCGTCGCGCGACGACGCGGGTGAACCCCGCGTGGCCCAGCACGACGGAAGCCGGGACGATGCCCTCGGAGAGCAGCCGCTGCTCGCCGTAGAGGTCCACCAGGATCGCGTTGAGGAGCTCGGCACGCTGGGCGAGGCCCACCTCGAGGGGCGTCCACGCGGCCGCGTCGATGACCAGGGGCACCGGGTCGAGGCGCCACGGCCCGGAGCGGCCCCCGGGACGCGAGTAGGTGACGCCGTCGTCGGCGAGGAAGCGCACGATGTCCTCGTCGACCCGGCGCAGGTCGCGGTGGTCGAGCGCGACGGCGATCTCGGCCAGGCCCTTCCACGCGGGGCGGAGGCCGCCGTCGGGAGCGACCACCTCGTCGTAGCGCGGCGCCTGGTCACCCAGGACGGGCTGCGTGAGCGCGGCTGCGTAGTCGCGCAGCGCGGTCACGGCGCGGTCACCTCAGGCTCATCGGGGGACGCGCCTCAGGTCGAGCGTGTGGGGGTACTCCGCGGAGGCGGCCCGTCGGGCCTTCTCCTGGAGCGCCCCGACGTCGATCCGACCGGCGGTGTGGCCGCGCGGCTCGAAGCGGCTGGCCCGCCGCGCCTCGGCCGCGTTGGCGTTGACCGGCGGGTGGTCGTAGGAGCGGCCACCGGGGTGGACCACGTGGTAGGTCGCGCCCCCCAGGCTGGTCGCCGAGGGGATGTCGACGACCTCGACGTGCAGCGGCGCCTGGACCGGGATCGAGGGGTGCAGGGCCGACCACGGCTGCCAGGCGCGGAAGCGCACGCCGGCGTAGAAGTCGCCCGCGGCGGTCTCGGTCAGGGGCACGGGGACACCCTGGCACGTGACGAGGTGACGGTGGGGGTCGATCCCGCGGACCGACACCTGGATCCGCTCGACCGAGGAGTCGACGTAGCGGGCGGTGCCGCCGGCGGTCGCCTCCTCCCCCAGCACGTGCCACGGCTCGATGGCCTGGCGCAGCTCGAGCTCGACCGGTCCCGACCCGGTCGGGACCTGGGTCTGGCCGATGCGCGGGAAGCGGAACTCGGTGAACGGGTCGAGCCACGACTCCTCGAAGTCGATGCCGTGGGCACGCAGGTCGGCCGCGACCTCGGCGATGTCGGCGATGGCGCCCTGCGGCAGCAGGAAGTCCTCGTGCAGCCGGGTGCCCCAGCGCACCAGCGGTGCGGTGAGCGGCTTCTCCCAGAACATCGCGACCAGCGAGCGCACCAGCAGCGACTGGAGCAGCGCCATCTGCTCGTGGGGCGGCATCTCGAAGCCACGCAGCTCGAGCAGCCCGAGTCGCCCGCGCGAGGAGTCCGGGCTGTACATCTTGTCGACGCAGAACTCCGCGCGGTGGGTGTTGCCGGTCAGGTCGGTCAGCAGGTGCCGCAGCGCCCGGTCGACCAGCCACGGACGCACCTCGCCGGGCTCGCCGTCCTCGTGCGGCCCCGACTGCTCGGCCACCAGGTGGGCGATCTCCGCGAAGGCGATCTCCATCTCGTACGTCGCCTCCGGCCGGCCCTCGTCGAAGCGCGGCGCCTGGCTCGTGGGGCCGATGAAGCGCCCGGAGAAGAGGTAGGACAACGACGGGTGCCGCTGCCAGTAGGTGATCAGGCTGACCAGCAGGTCGGGCCGGCGCAGCAGCGGCGAGTCGACCGGCTGCTGCCCGCCGAGCGTGAGGTGGTTGCCGCCTCCGGTGCCGGTGTGGAGGCCGTCGAGGTCGAACTTCTCGGTCGTCAGGCGTGCCTGACGCGCCTCGGCGTAGAGCGTCTCGAGCAGTGCCCGCTGCTCGGCCCAGCTCTTCGAGGGCTGCACGTTGACCTCGATGACGCCGGGGTCGGGCGTGACGACCAGCTGGGTCAGGCGCGGGTCGGGCGGCGGGCCGTAGCCCTCGAGCACGATCGCGCAGCCGACCTTGCGGGTCGCGACCTCGACCAGGCGCACCAGGTCGGCGTAGTCCTCGAGGCGCTCGGTCGGCGGCAGGAAGACGTGCACGACGCCGTTGCGCGCCTCGAAGGCCAGCGCCGTGGTCGGCACCTCCTCGGGGTCGACGATCGTGACGACGGGGACCTGGGGCTCCAGCGGCGGTCCCGCCTCGAGGTAGGACGGCTCGCCGGTGAAGCCGGGCTCCTTCCAGGCGATGGCGTCCAGCGGCAGCCGCAGGCCCACCGCACTGGTGCCGGGGCTGAGCACGAGGCGACCACGGCGGAAGCGCCAGGCAGGGCTGGTCCACTCCTCGCCGGTGACGATCGGCAGCACCCACCCGGTGGGCACGGTGACGTCGGCGTCGAGCCGCGCCACCAGCTCGGTGGTCAGCTGGTCGGGCTCGTCGGGCTGCTCCGGCTTGTCGCCGTGCGGCTGTCCGACGTGGTCGGCCAGCGCGGCGAACGGGTCCTCGAAGGCGGCCAGCAGCTGCTCGTCGGGCAGGCCGAGCACCTTGGTCACCCGGCGCGCGAGCGCCTCGGCGTGGCCGACGGCAGCGTCGTCGTACGACGCCTCGTCCCACGGGTCGGCGAACAGGCTCGGGTCCTGCCACAGCGGGACCCCGTCGGTGCGCCACTGGAGCGCGATGTTCCAGCGCGGGAGGGGCTCACCGGGATACCACTTGCCCTGGCCCCGGTGGACGATCCCGCCCTCGGCATAGATGGTGCGCAACCGCTCGGCCAGCGTCGTCGCGAGCGCGCGCTTCTCGGGCCCGTCCGCCTCGCTGTTCCATTGCGGGGTGGTCGCGTCGTCGAGCGAGACGAAGGTGGGCTCGCCGCCCATCGTGAGGCGCACGTCGCCGGCGCGCAGGCGCTCGTCGACGGCCTCGCCCAGCGCGTCGATGCGCGCCCACTGCTCATCGGTGTAGGGCTTGGTCACACGCGGGTCCTCGTGGATCCGGCGCACCTCGTTGTGGAAGGAGAACGTCACCTCGACCGGGTCGGTGGCGCCCTCGATCGGCGCCGCGCTGCTCGGGTGCGGCGTCGCGGAGAGCGGGATGTGGCCCTCGCCGGCGAAGAGGCTGGACGTCGGGTCCATGCCGACCCAGCCGGCGCCGGGCAGGAAGACCTCGGCCCAGGCGTGCAGGTCGGTGAAGTCCTGGGTCGGGCCGCTCGGCCCGTCGAGTGCCTCCTGGTCGGCGGTGAGCTGCACGAGGTAGCCCGAGACGAAGCGTGCCGCGAGACCGTACTGACGCAGCAGGCTGACCAGCAGCCACGCGCTGTCGCGGCACGAGCCGATCCGCCGGCTCAGCGTCTCGTCGGGGCTCTGCACCCCGGCCTCCATGCGCACCGAGTAGGCCACGTCGCGGTGGACCGCGGCGTTCAGGTCGGCCAGGAAGTCCACCGTCGGTCGCCCGTCGGGCGGCAGCGTCGGGAGTCCCTCGCGCCACAGCGCCACGTCGTTGCTGTCCTCGACCGGCCGCAGGTAGGGCGTCAGGTCGGCCGCCAGGGTGGCGTCGTAGGAGAACGGGAACCGCTCGGCATAGTCCTCGATGAAGAAGTCGAAGGGGTTGATCACCATCAGGTCGGCGACCAGGCCGACGGTGATGTCGAGGGTCGACACCTTCTCGGGGAAGACCACCCGGGCCAACCAGTTGCCGAACGGGTCCTGCTGCCAGTTGAGGAAGTGGTGGGCCGGCTCGATGTCCAGCGAGTAGGCCTCGATCGGCGTGCGCGTGTGCGGCGCCGGCCTCAACCGGACCACGTGGGGCGCGACGTTCACCGGCTCGGCGAACGCGTAGGTGGTGCGGTGCTCGAGCGCGACCTTGATCGACATGCCCCTACCCTGCCCTCCTCGTGTTGCCGGGCGGTAACCCGAGCTGTCAGGCGGGACCGAACCCCGCCACGACCTCGAGCAGCCGGTCGTTGCCCTCCGGCTCCCCGATCGAGACCCGGCAACCCTCCCCGGCAAAGGGTCGTACGACGATCCCCGCGGCGTCGCAGGCGGCCGCGAAGTCGGCGGTGCGGTCGCCGAGGGCGAGCCAGACGAAGTTGCCCTGGGGCTCGGGGACGGACCAGCCGGCCTCGGCCAGGCCGGCGACGACCCGCGCCCGCTCCACGGTCAGCGCCTCCACCCGCTCGAGGAGCGCGTCCTCGGCGGCGAGCGAGGCGATAGCGGCGGCCTGGGCGACGTGGGAGACGCCGAAGGGCAGGGACACCGCCCGCAGCGCGGCGGCCACCGGCGCGGACGCGACGGCGTAGCCGACCCGGAAGCCGGCCAGCCCGTAGGCCTTGGAGAAGGTGCGGAAGAGCACGACGTTGGGGTGGGCTCGGTAGGTCACGATGCCGTCCACGGCGTCGTCCATCCGCACGAACTCGAGGTAGGCCTCGTCGACGACGACGACCACGTGCGAGGGCACCCGCGCCAGGAAGGCGGTGAGCTCGGACTGCGCGACCGACGGGCCGGTCGGGTTGTTGGGCGTGCAGACCATGACGACCTTGGTCCGGTCGGTGACGGCGGCGGCCATCGCGTCGAGGTCGTGGCGGCCGTCAGCCGTGAGCGGCACCTGCACCGAGGTCGCGCCGGCGGTCGTCACGGCGATCGGGTAGGCCTCGAAGGAGCGCCACGCGTAGACGACCTCGTCGCCGGGGTCGCAGAACGCCGCGAGCAGCTGGTAGACGAGCGCGACCGAGCCGGTCGCGGCCGCCAGGTCGGAGACCGGGACGCCCAGACGGGCGGCGAGGGCGTCGTACAACGCGGTGCTGCCCATGTCGGGGTAGCGGTTCATCACCGCGGCCGCCTCGGTCGCCGCGGTGACGACGCCGGGCAGCGGCGGGTAGGGGTTCTCGTTGGAGGAGAGCTTGTAGGTCGTCAGGCCGGGCCGCGGGGTGGGCGGCTTGCCGGGGACGTAGGTGGGGATCGCGGACACGTGCGCGCGCGGCTGCGGCAACGGCTGTGGATGGGCCATGTCGCTCAGGCTATCCGCGCAGATCACCGTCGCTGCCGCCACGGCCTGACGACCAGCGCCAGCACCAGCCCGACGGCGACCCCGACGACCGCCCCGGTCACGTTGTCGATGATGTCGGTGACGTCGCAGGCGCGGTCGATGCGGGCGAGCTCGAGCTGGGTCAGCTCGATGCCGGCGGAGTAGCCCGCGAGCAGCACCAGCCCGAGGGGGACCAGGACCCAGCCGATCCGCCACCTCGCCGCCGTCAGGACGAGCAGCACCCCCGGCGGGACGAACACGACGGTGTTGAGCAGCCGCTGGCCGCCCGAGAAGATCCAGAAGCCGTCGGGAGCGGGACCGCCGATGTCGAAGGAGCAGGTGTCGAGCCGCCCCTCGGCCGGCACGATCCCGGGCGCCCCGCTGGCGGGGATCAGGGTGATGATCGCGATGACGACCAGCGACCACAGCAGCGCCGCGAGCGTCCAGGCGGTGAAGCCCAGCCGGCGCCGCAGGACGAGGGCGAGCACGACGCACACGGCTGCGGACAGAGCCGTCCCGAGGAGCATGACCTCGACGCCACCGACCGGAAACACCAGACCGACGCTACCGATCGGGGCGGTGGCCCTGCACGGAGAGCCCCTCCACCAGGTGGCCGAGCATCGGCCAGAGCAGCTGCCGCTCGGGGTCGTCGACCACGGCGTTGAAGCCGGAGAGCTCCAGCATCACGTATCCGTGGAGCGCGCTCCACAGCTGTCCGGCCACGGCCGCGGGGTCGTCCTCGCGCAGCGCGCCCGCCGCCATCGCGCGGCGGGTCACGTCGACGAGCTGTCCGAACGCCGCCAGCCCGACGTCGAGCTCGTCGTCGCGCAGCCGGTAGCCGCCCAGCGAGGCCGAGCCGAACATGACGGCGTAGACGTGCGGGTGCTCCAGCGCGTTGGCGCGGTAGGCAGCGGCGACGCGCAGCAGGTCGTCGACCACGTCGTCGCTCGGTGTCACGGCGGCCACCCGGTCGAAGAGCCGGGCGAAGCCGTCGGCCACGATCTCGCGCACCAGCGCGGGCATCCCGCCGAAGTGCGTGTAGACCGCCATCGTCGAGGTCCCGGCCTCGCGAGCCAGCCGCCGGGTGGACAGGGCGGAGGGCCCCTCCTCTCCGAGCAGCCGGGCGGCCGCCTCCAGCAGGGCGCGTCGTACGTCGGTCTCCTCAGGCACCTTGCCAGCCTCTCATAACGGCGTTATCGTCGCTGATAACGCCGTTATAGGGAGACGTCATGAACCGCTACCTGCAGGACAACTTCGCGCCGGTCACCGACGAGGTGACTGCGTTCGACCTGCCGGTCACCGGCACGATCCCCGACCACCTCGACGGTCGCTACCTGCGGATCGGTCCCAACCCGCGCCTCGACGGCCCCGGCGCGGTCGACCCCGACGGCTACCACTGGTTCATCGGCGCCGGCATGGCCCACGGGCTGCGCATCGCCGACGGCGCCGCGCGGTGGTACCGCAACCGCTGGGTCCGCCCCGACGGCGACGACGTCGCCCCCAACACCAACCTCCTCCAGCACGGCGGGCGCACGATGGCCCTCGTGGAGGCCGGGGCGCCGCCGTACGAGCTGAGCGACGAGCTCGAGACCGTCGGGCGCTGCGGCTTCGCCGGCGACCTGGCCGCGGGCTACACCGCGCACCCGCACGAGGACCCGACGACCGGCGAGCTGCACGCGGTCTCCTACAGCTGGACGCGCGGCAACCGCGTGGACTACTCCGTTCTCGACACCGCCGGGCGGCTACGTCGCCAGGTGGAGGTCGAGGTCCAGGGCAGCCCGATGATGCACGACTTCGCGCTGACCGAGCACTACGTCGTGATCTACGACCTGCCGGTCACCTTCGACATCGACATGGTCGCGGGGAAGATGCCGCGCCCGATGCGGCTGCCGGCCCGCCTCGCCCTCAACCGCGTCATCGGCCGCAACCCGCTGCCGGACGCGCTGGTCGGCGCGATGGCGCGCGGCGGCGCCCCGAGCCAGCTGCCCTACTCGTGGGACGACGACTACCCCGCCCGCATCGGGCTGCTGCCGCGCGAGGGCGCCGGCGCCGACGTGCGCTGGTTCGAGATCGACCCCTGCTACGTCTTCCACACGCTCAACGCCTACGAGGACGGCGACGAGGTCGTCATCGACGCGGTGCGCCACGAACGGATGTTCGCCACGGAGTTCACCGGGCCCTTCGAGGGCCTCTCGTCGCTCGTGCGCTTCACCGTCGACACCGTCGCCGGCAAGGTCCGCGAGCACCGCTACGACGAGCACGCCCAGGAGTTCCCGCGCCACGACGAGCGGCTCACCGGTCATCAGCACCGCTTCGGCTGGTCGGTCGGCCTCGACGGACCGCTGCCCGGCGACAGCGTGCTCAAGCACGACGTGGTCGGTGGCACGACGCTGGCTCGGCGCCTGGGAGCCGGCAAGGAGGTCGGCGAGTTCTGCTTCGTCCCGCACGCCGACGACGCGGCCGAGGACAGCGGTGTCGTCATGGGCTACGTCCACGACCGGGCGAGCGGTCTCAGCGACCTGGTGCTGCTCGACGCCGAGACGCTCGAGGACGTCGCCGCGGTGCACCTGCCCGTGCGGGTGCCCGCCGGCTTCCACGGCAACTGGGCGCCGACGACCTCCTGAGGCGGGCCCCGAGCGGCCCAGACCTCGGTGAGCCCACCTCTGTTCCGACGACCCCTCCCGGACACTTACGAGAAGGGTCCACGTGGCCCCCTCTCACCAGCACCCACCGAGGCACCCCCTGAGAGGACAGCACGGCGGGAGGACCACCCCACCCCGCCCGAGCACCGACAGATCGCAGCCCCTCACGACCTCGCCACGAAACACCCACCCCCCCTCCCCAGACCCCTCCCGGACACTTGCGAGAAGGGTCCACGTGGCCCCCTCTCACCAGCACCCACCGAGGCACCCCCTGAGAGGACAGACCGG
>NZ_JANNML010000094.1:0-3823 GCF_031397825.1 Nocardioides sp. | reverse complement strand
GTGTTCCCCCACTGCACCAAGAGATCCAGGTCCTGCGACCTCGACCACCTCATCGCCCACGCACAGTCCCGCATCACCTGCGAGTGCAACCTCGCCCCCCTCTGCCGACATCACCACCAGCTCAAGACCCACGCCGGCTGGACCTACCAACAACTCGCCCCCGGCACCTTCCTCTGGCGCGAACCCCACGGCCAGACCATGCTCGTCACCCCCCACGGCACCCGCGACCTCACCGACCCCTGAGGTGCGCGGTGTCGCCGAGCGACACGACGGTGTGGTTGTGGAAGTAGTCGTCGCGGTGGAGGTGGGTGATGCTGCCCGACGCCACCCGGAAGCTGACCCGGCTCAGTGCGTCGAGCGGCATCCCGATCCAGTGGGCGATGACGAACGTGACCGAGCCGCCGTGGGTGACGACCACCGTCGTGGGGGAGGGGTCCGCGACGACCTGATCCATGGCGGCGTAGACCCGCCGCACCCACTCGCCCTTGGTCTCCGCTCCGGCGATCCCCTCGTCGTGCTCCAGCCGCTCACCCTCGGCGGGCGGCGGGACGAACCGCTCGCGGAACCAGGGGTCCGGCATGCCGCCGCCCTCGCCGTAGGACTTCTCCCGCAGGCCGGGCAGCCTGACCGGCGCCACGCCGAGGGCGGCACCGATCGGCTCCGCGGTCTGGACCGTGCGGCGCAGGTCGGAGGTGAAGACGGCGACCGGGACGCCCGTCCCGATCCGGTCGCGCAAGGCCTGCGCGGCAAGCCCCGCGTGCTCGTGCCCTCGAGGCGTCAGCTCGGAGTCGAACCAGCCGCCGACGCGGCCCTCCAGGTGGTGCGTCGCCTCAGGATGGGTGACCACGTAGATGTCGCGCATGCGGCCATCCTCACCGATGCGCCATCCTCACCGGTCCGCATGGCAGCATCGGTCCGGTGAGTGCCGTGCCGAGTCCCTGGGCCCGTGCCGCGCTGGCCCACGTGGCGCAGCAGGCCGGCGGTGGTCCGCTGGACCGGTCGCTGCGCATCACGCTGAACTTCCACCCCGACCGGGTGCGCGACGGACTGACCGTGCTCCAGCACCTCGCGCGGGACGGGGTCTACCGCAGCCAGTTCGAGACCGGCACGAGCAACGGCGGCCTCACCGCCCACCAGGGCGGGGAGCGGTGGAGGTGGGAGTCGCGCATCTTCGCCACGGCGTACGACGACGCGCCGCCGGCGCAGCGCCCCCGGTACGGCGCGCTGGACCACCGCAGGCGGGCGCTCGGGGGTGCGCCCCGCTTCGGCTCGTCCTTCCTCCGGCTTGCTGAGCACGTCCTCGACCGCAGCACCTTCTGCTTCCCCGACTCCGTCGTCGACCCGGTCGACCTGGGGACCGTCGACCGGTGCGACCTGATCCGCCTCGCGGAGGACGGCGATGCCGACCTGCTGGACGACTACGTCGAGGCGCACGTGCACGGCGTCCTCGAGATCGGCGAGGACGTGGAGGCTCTGGTGCTGGACCCGAGCTTCCGCGCCACCCCGGTGGCCGAGCACGCCGAGCATCTCGGGATCCCGGTCGAGTGGCACGAGGGACGTCGGTTGAGCGTCGGGACGCTCGAGCAGCACCCCGCCTTCCGTGGCGCGGCGATCGTCGAGGTCGGCCGCAGCATCGCGGAGGGCGGCTTCCTGGACGCCGAGGTCGTCGGCCGCGCGGTCCGCGACGGGCGCCACGACGTGCAGGACCTCAAGAAGGTGTGGCACCACGTCGCGCGGTGGGGTGTGCCGTGGCACTCCTGAGCGACACCGCACGGTCCTGGGTCGAGGACTGCACCGGCTCGGTCGTCGGCGTCCGCGAGCTCCGCGGCGGCTGGACCTCGACGATGCTCGCGCTCACGCCGGAGCAGGGCGACGAGGTCGTGCTGCGCCTGATGACCAAGGAGCCGTGGCGCACGCACGGCGCGGCGCTCACGAGCCGCGAGGCGGAGGTCCAGCGGATGCTGGCGCCGACCCCGGTGCCTGCCCCGCGCTCGCTCGCGCTCGACGCAGCAGGCGACCACGGCGGCGTCGCGGCCCACCTGATGACGCTGGTCCCCGGCGAGGTCGACCTCGACCGCGTCGACGCCGCGTCCCTGCGGCGGCTGGCCGACGTGCTCGCTGCGATCCACGACGTCGAGCCCACGATCGAGGTGCGCGCCTACCAGTCGTGGGCATGGGAGGAGAAGTACGTCGTGCCGCCCTGGGCGAGCGACGCCGGACTGTGGGAGGAGGCGTTCGCGGTGCTGCGCACCGACCCGCCGTCGTTCGAACCACACCTGATCCACCGTGACTTCCACCACCGCAACGTCCTGTGGGTCGCCGACGAGGTCGGCGGCGTCGTCGACTGGGTCGAGACGTCCATCGGGCCGGCCTGGCTCGACGTGGCCCACGGTTGCACCAACATCGCGATCCACCACGGCACGGGCACCGCGCAGGCCTTCGCCGACGCCTACGTCGCGCGCACCGGGCGTGCGCCGCAACCGTTCTTCGACGTGATGGACGTGGTCGGCTTCCTGCCCCCGCCCGGGCGACGGTCGTTCATCACCGACGAGCTGGAGCTGGCGCGCCTCGAGGACTGGCTGCGCTCCCGGGTGAGACTGCTGAGCGGCGGGAACAAAGCCCGCCGACCCTCTGTTTGACCCAGTGAGCGAACTTGAGTTGAGTGGACTCAACTTGTTTGCAAGACTGTCACCCACAGTCTTCACCCAGCGCCCCGATCGGGGCCGGATCACCGGAGGTAACACCATGGCACGTGCTGTCGGCATCGACCTGGGGACGACCAACAGCGTCGTCGCCGTCCTCGAGGGTGGCGAGCCCACCGTCATCGCCAACGCCGAGGGTGCCCGCACCACCCCGTCGGTGGTCGCGTTCGCGAAGTCCGGCGAGGTCCTCGTCGGCGAGGTCGCCAAGCGTCAGGCGGTCACCAACGTCGACCGCACCATCCGCTCCGTCAAGCGCCACATGGGCACCGACTGGAAGCAGAAGATCGACGACAAGGACTTCACGCCTCAGCAGATCAGCGCGTTCGTCCTCCAGAAGCTCAAGCGCGACGCCGAGGCCTACCTCGGTGAGCCCGTCACCGACGCGGTCATCACCGTGCCGGCCTACTTCTCCGACGCCCAGCGCCAGGCGACCAAGGAGGCCGGCGAGATCGCGGGCCTCAACGTCTCGCGGATCGTCAACGAGCCGACCGCGGCCGCGCTGGCCTACGGCCTCGACAAGGGCGACGACCAGACGATCCTCGTCTTCGACCTCGGTGGTGGCACGTTCGACGTGTCCCTCCTCGAGATCGGCGAGGGCGTCGTCGAGGTCAAGGCGACCTCCGGCGACAACCACCTCGGCGGTGACGACTGGGACAACCGCGTCGTGGAGTGGATGGTCAAGACGTTCAAGTCCAACTTCGGGGTCGACCTGGCGGCCGACAAGATCGCCAAGCAGCGCCTCCAGGAGGCCGCCGAGAAGGCCAAGATCGAGCTGTCGTCCTCGGCCGAGACCACGATCCACCTGCCCTACATCACCCACGGTGAGTCCGGCCCCCTCCACTTCGAGGAGCGCCTGACGCGCAGCGAGTTCCAGAAGCTGACCGCCGACCTGCTCGACCGCACCAAGACCCCCTTCCAGAACGTCCTCAAGGACGGTGGCGTCGCGATCGACAAGATCGACCACGTCGTGCTGGTCGGTGGCTCCACCCGCATGCCGGCCGTCGGCGAGCTCGTCACCGAGCTCCTCGGTGGCAAGCAGCCCAACAAGGGCGTCAACCCCGACGAGGTCGTCGCCGTCGGCGCCGCGCTCCAGGCCGGCGTCCTCAAGGGCGAGGTCAAGG
>NZ_JANNML010000149.1:0-14074 GCF_031397825.1 Nocardioides sp. | reverse complement strand
GCGACCTCGCCGAGGCAGTCGCGTCCGCACGCCGCGAGGCGCTGTCGTCGTTCGGCGACGACACCATGCTCGTCGAGAAGTACGTCGAGCACGGGCGCCACATCGAGGTGCAGGTCCTCGCCGACTCCCACGGCACCGTGCTGCACCTCTTCGAGCGCGACTGCTCGACCCAGCGGCGTCACCAGAAGGTGCTGGAGGAGGCGCCCGCGCCGACCCTCACCGAGGCCCAGCGCGAGCGGGTCACCGGCGCGGCCGTCGCGCTGGCCGCCCACGTGGGATACGTCAACGCCGGGACCGTGGAGTTCCTCCTCGACAGCGACACCGGCGAGGTCTACTTCCTGGAGATGAACACCCGCCTCCAGGTCGAGCACCCCGTCACCGAGCTGGTCTGCCGGCTCGACGGGCAGCCGCTCGACCTCGTCGAGCACCAGCTCCGCATCGCCGCGGGGGAGCCCCTCTCCTTCGGCCAGGACGACCTGACGCTCCACGGCCACGCGATCGAGGCGCGGGTCTATGCCGAGGACTCCTTCGGGGGATTCCTGCCCCAGGCCGGCACCGCCAGCATCGTGCGCTGGCCGTCCGGCGCGGACGTCCGGGTCGACCACGCGCTCGAGCCCGGCCAGGTCGTGAGCACCTCCTACGACCCGATGCTCGGCAAGGTGATCGTCCACGGCCCCGACCGCGAGAGCGCCCGCCGGGCCCTGGTGCGGGCGCTCGACCAGACCGCGGTCCTGGGCCTGACGACCAACACCGGTCTCCTGCGCGCGCTCGTCGACAGTGACGCCTTCCGCGACGCGACCATCGACACCGCCTGGCTCGACACCGCCGAGATCGGCGGCGTCGACGTGCCCGCCCCGGACAACGACCTGCCACGCTCGCTCGCCGCCTGGATCTCGGCGATGATCACGGCGGGGGACACCGGCCACCCCTTCGCCTCCGACGGCTTCCGTCTCGGCTCCCCGCCCGCCCCGACCGTCGTCGAGCTGGACCGCGCCGTGGTCGTCGACCGTCACGGCGGCACCGTCGACGGCACGTCCTTCCGCCAGGTCAGCGCCTCCGACCACGTCCTCGACGCCTTCGTCGACGGCCGGCGGGTGCGGGCCGTCGTCAACGTGCAGCCCGACGTCGTCGAGGTCTCCTTCGAGGGCCAGCGCCACGTCCTCACCCCGCCCGACCGGCTCGCCGACCACGTCGACGTCGGCGACGGCGCCCTCACCGCGCCGATGCCCGGCACCGTGCTCGACGTCCGGGTCACCGAGGGCCAGGAGGTCATCGAGGGCGACGTGCTCGGCGTCCTCGAGGCCATGAAGATGGAGCTGGCGATGAAGGCGCCCTTCGCCGGCACCGTGACGACCGTCGGCGCCTCCGTCGGCGAGCAGGTCGCGCTCGGCGCCACCCTGTTCGTCGTCCACCCCCACGAGGAGGGCGCATGACGTCATACGAGACGAGCACGCGACTCCACGGTGCGCATGACGTCCCGGAGGGTCTCCCCACCCAGGTCACGATCTACGAGGTCGGCCCCCGCGACGGCCTCCAGAACGAGAAGTCCCTGGTCCCCACCGACGTCAAGGCCGAGTTCGTACGACGACTGGTCACCGCCGGCCTGCCCGTCGTGGAGGCGACCAGCTTCGTCCACCCGCGGTGGGTGCCCCAGCTCGCCGATGCCGCGGAGCTCATGACGATGCTCGGCGAGGACGGCCGCGACCACCCGGTGCTGGTGCCCAACGAGCGCGGACTGGACCGCGCGCTCGAGCTCGGGATGCGCCACGTCGCTGTCTTCGGCAGCGCCACCGAGACCTTCGCGCAGAAGAACCTCAACCGCAGCCTCGACGAGCAGTTCGCGATGTTCGAGCCCACGGTCCGCCGGGCCCGCGAGGCCGGGCTCGACGTCCGCGCCTACGTCTCGATGTGCTTCGGCGACCCGTGGGAGGGCGCGGTGCCCGTCCAGCAGGTGGTCGACGTCGGCACGCGGCTCTTCGACCTCGGTGCCAGCCAGCTCAGCCTGGGCGACACGATCGGCGTCGGCACGGCCAACCAGGTCACCGCGCTCGTCACCGCGTTCACCGACGCCGGGATGACGACCGACCAGCTCGCGCTGCACTTCCACGACACCTACGGCCAGGCCCTCGCCAACGCCTACGCCGGGCTGCAGGCCGGCATCACGACGTACGACGCCAGCGCCGGCGGCCTCGGCGGCTGCCCCTACGCCAAGAGCGCGACCGGCAACCTGGCCACCGAGGACCTGGTCTGGCTGCTCACCGGACTCGGCATCGAGCACGGGGTCGACCTCGAGCAGCTGGTCGCGACGAGCACCTGGATGGCAGGTCACCTCGGCCGCCCGAGCCCCTCGGCGGTGGTGCGGGCCCTGGGTGGGACGGCGGGTCCGGCACAATCTCCCGGGTGAGTGCCGCCGCGGGTCCGAAGCGCAAGGTCTACCTGCACATCGGTGCTCCCAAGACCGGCACCACCTACGTCCAGGACCGGCTCGCCCTCAACGCCAGGAGCCTGGCCGCCCACGGCATCCACTTCCCGACCCGCTCACCGGTGGTCAGCGCGGGGCTCTTCCACTTCCGCGCCGCGCTCGACCTGCTCGGCCAGGACTGGGGCGGTCCGGCGGGCCACGCCGAGGGCAGCTGGGACGCGCTCGTCCGACGGGTGAAGCGACGCTCCGGCACCGTCGTGATCAGCCACGAGATCCTCGCCCCGGCGACCCGGGAGGCGATCGCGAGGGCCAAGCGCGACCTCGCCGGCAGCGAGGTCCACGTGGTCTACAGCGCCCGCGACCTCGCCCGCCAGCTGCCCGCGGCCTGGCAGGAGAGCGTCAAGCAGGGACGCAAGTGGACCTACCGCCGCTTCCTCAACCGCGTGGAGCACGGCAAGCCGTGGTTCTACCGCGCGCTCGACCTGCCCACCGTGCTCGAGGCCTGGGGCGCCGGCATCGACCCCGCCCACATCCACGTCGTCACCGTGCCGCCCCAGGGGGCGCCCCGTGACCTGCTGTGGTCGCGCTACTGCCAGGTCCTCGGCATCGACCCGGCCTGGGCGCCGCGCGACAGCGACCGGCTCAACCAGTCGCTCGGCGTCGCCGAGACCCAGGTGATCCGCAAGCTCAACCGACGCATGGACCGCGCGACGCGCCGCGAGGCGTCCTACGACGAGCTGATCCGCGAGATGCTCGCCCAGAACGAGCTGGTCGGCCGGGTCTCCCAGCCGGTGCGGATGCCCCCACGTCTCCAGCCGTGGGCTGAGGCGGAGGCCGAGCGCTGGGTCACCTGGATCCGCGACAGCGGCGTCGACGTCGTCGGCGACGTCGATGACCTGCGTCCGCTGCCGCTCGCCGAGGACGTCACCTTCGTCAACCCCGACAAGGTCTCCACCAAGCAGCAGCTGCGCGTCGCGATGGACGCGCTCTCCGCGATGACCCGCGAGGCCGCCCGGCGTCCCGACCCCGACCAGCAGCTGATCAGCAAGGTCCGCAGCCAGGCCAAGCGGCTGCGCCAGTGACGGGGCCAGTGAGCCGCGCGTGATGACGATCAGCGGCGAGCGCCGCGCCTGGGGTTGGGTCGCGCACCTGCGCGGCGGCGGCACGACGCCCTGGGCCGCGTGGCACGGCGAGGGCACGCGCGAGGGCGTCTACCTCCCCGGCGCCCAACAGCTCGAGCTGCTCCGCCGCCTGCACCTCGCCGCCCAGCGGCACGGGGGCCGGCCCTCGGCCCGCCTGGTCGAGCGGGTCGTCGAGGCGAGTGCCCCCGGCCGGGGCACCCCCGACCTGGAGCTCGTCGGCGCCACCGACGAGTCGCCCTTCGGGCCGCGACCGGTCGACCCCGCGGACCTGCCCGACGCCGAGCTGACCCGCGTCGCGACCAGCCTGCTCGCCGAGGACCTCGTCGCGGCGGGAGCGCGCCGTCCGCCCGAGGCGCCGCCGCTGATCCGGCCCTGGCGCACCCGCTACCGCCTGGTCGGCGACCCGTGGTTGGCCGACCCCGCGCGGGAGGGGATGGTCGCCCGCGGCCGGCCCCCGGGTGGCCGTGGCTCCGTGGTCGTCGTGGTCGGGCGCGACGTCGCCACGATGGTCGCCGACGCCTGGACCTCGCGCTGCTTCGACGAGGGCTCCCTGCCCTGGCGCGAGTGGCTCGACCCCTTCGCCGCCGGCCACCGCGTTCCTCCGCGCGTCGACCTCGAGCGGGCGGCGGCCACCTGGGCACGCCAGGTGGGCCAGGCCCGGGTGCGCGTGGTCCTGGACCCGAGCGCCCTGCCGCGACTGGTCGGCGTACGACGTGCCCTGCCGCAGCCGCCCGTCCTCGCCGCCGACGCGGTCGACCTCGCCCGTCAGGTGGCGACCGTGCTGGGCCTGCTGGTGCTGCCCGAGCAGCGCGCCGACCTGTTGCGCCACACGCTCCTCCCCCGACTCCTCGACGCGCCCGGTCCGCCGTTGCGGCTGCCGGCCGAGCACGCCGCGTGGGCCACGCAGCGGGCCGTGCGGATGCGCGATCGGATGCTCCGCGCTGGTTACGCTGTCCACGGCGACCCCGACCTGCTCGTGCCGCGGCCCGAGGCGGTCGCGCCGGCGGGCGCGTCGGGTCCGACCGACGCCGGGGTGCTCGCCCTGGCGGCCCGACTGCTGCTCGACGAGACCAAGGAGGCGCCCCGGTGACCCGACGCCTCCTGCTCCACGTCGGCACGCCCAAGACCGGCACGTCCTACCTCCAAGACGTGCTGCACCGCAACCGGCGCACCCTGGCGGCGGCCGGGATCAGCTATCCCGCCGACCGGTTCGACGCCCACTTCCTGGCCGCGCTCGACCTGATGCGCCTGCCCTGGGGCGGGCTCGAGACCGAGGCGATCGGGGCGTGGGACCGGCTTGCCGAGCAGGTCCGCGACCACCACGGCACCTCGATCATCAGCCACGAGATCTTCGCCGCGGCCTCCCGCTCCCAGGTCGGCCGCGCGCTGCGCGACCTCGGCCACGGCGAGGGCACCGAGGTCCACGTCGTGCTCTCCGTGCGCGACCTGGTGCGCCAGATCCCGGCGGAGTGGCAGGAGAACGTCAAGCACCGCAGCTCGATCAGCTATGCCCGCTTCCTGCGCCAGGTCCAGGACCCGTCCCGCGAAGGCCGCATCGCGAGCTGGTTCTGGAGCGTCCAGGAGATCCCCGACATCCTCAACCGGTGGGGCCACGACCTGCCGCCCGAGCACGTCCACCTGGTCACGGTGCCTCCTCCCGGCGGCGCCCCCGAGGTGCTGTGGCAGCGGTTCAGCGAGACGTTCGGGCTGGACGACCTCGACCTCGACCTCGAGGCCGAGCGGGTCAACCCCTCCCTGGGTGTGCCCGAGACCGCCCTGATCCGGCGCATCAACGCCTCGGCCAACCGCCAGCTTCCCCCGGCCGACTACCGCCCGCTGGTGCGCGAGCTGCTGGCCCACCAGACCCTCTCGCGCCGGGTCGGGTCGCCGCGGTTGGGGCTCCCACCGGAGGTGCACCCCTGGGTGCGCGACCTGGAGGACTCCTGGGTGGCCGAGATCCGCGAGCGCGGCTACGACGTGGTCGGGGATCTCGCCGACCTCGAGGGCGCGCCCGCAGTGGGCGCCTGGGCCGATCCCGACCAGCCCTCGGAGAAGCAGGTCGCGAGCGCTGCGGTCGACGCGATCAAGGCGCTGCTGCTCGAGAACGGCCGCCTTCAGCAGGAGGCCGGCCGGCTGCGCGGCGACCTCGACGCGGCGCATCGGGACCTGGAGCGGTCCTACCTGCGCCCGACGTACCGACTGCGCGAGAAGGCCGTCCGGCGCCTCCAGACCTCACGTCTCGGGCGAGGTGCGCTGCGGGCCTATCGCGTGGGGCGCGGCAGGAGCTCGCGGTCGGCGTAGCGGCCGATCTTCCAGGTGAGGTAGCCGTCGGCGCCCATGCCGACCACCCCTCCCACGACGGGCACGCGACGCCCGATGGTGAGCGCGAGCCGCTTGCCAGCGACCTTGGTGATCAGGTCGGAGGCGACCTCGGTGGAGATGATCACGTCGATCGTGGCGTCGTGCACGGGAGCGGTGGCCAGGGCCATGGGCGGTGCCGGGATCTTGCGCCTCTTGACCATCGACGTCACGGCGTCCTCGCCGAGCATGGCCACCAGGATCGCGTTGCGCACCCGTGGGTCGTCGAGGTCGTAGCCACGCAGGTGGGCGATGCCGGCGATCATCCGGCACTGGATGAGCGCGAGGCCGGTGATGTTGGCCGGGATCGTCACGGCGGCCGTGACGAGGCCGCCGATGTTGGTCACGAACCCCTGGGCGCCGGCATAGCGGACGTGGTTCTCGATGACCTCCTTGACCGCCTTGTCGACGTCGCCCCTCTGCTCCTCGAGCTGCTTGTCGGCAGCCTTGGCCGCTGGCGGGAGCGGACCCGCGCCGACGATGGCGCGGTGCAGCGCCTCGCGGACGAAGGACGAGGTGAGGCCCGGCGCGAGTCCGGCCATCCTGGGCGCGAGCTGCTTGCCGACGGTCTTGGAGACTCCCATGGTGTCGATCCTAGTGAGGCGTCCCCAGCCACGGCTCACCCACTACGGTCGTCCTCGTGCCACCGATCGAGCCGACCCCGAGCCGCTGGGTCTTCGGTGATCCAGCCGGGTTCGACCCCGACGACGACCTCGTGGGCATCGGCGCCGACCTCGAGCCGGGCACGCTCCTGGCGGCCTACCGGCGTGGCCTCTTCCCCATGCCCCTGGGGGAGCCCGGCGACCCGATGTACTGGTTCAGCCCCGTACGACGAGGGGTGCTGGAGCTGGGCGACCTGCGGGTCTCGCGGTCCCTGCGGCGCTCCGCCCGCGACTTCGAGGTCCGTGTCGACACCGCGCTGCCCGAGGTGATCGACGCCTGCGGCGACCCGCGACGACCGCAGGGCTGGATCGACGACGACATCCGTGCGGCCTACCTCCGTCTCGGCGAGCTGGGCTGGGCCCACTCGGTCGAGGTGTGGCGCGACGGACGGCTCGAGGGGGGGCTCTACGGCCTGGCCATCGGCGGGCTCTTCGCCGGGGAGTCGATGTTCCACCGCGTGCGGGACGCCTCCAAGGTGGCGCTGATCGGGCTCGTCGACCTGCTGTCGGCGGCCCCTCCCGGGGACCGGCTGGTCGACACCCAGTGGGTGACCCCGCACCTCGCGACGCTGGGGGTGAAGGAGATCTCGCGCGACGACTACCTGGCGCGCCTGCCCCGACTGTTCACCTCGCCGTTGCCGGACCTCTCGACTCCGAGGCCGTGACTGTGACTGAATGTCGTGCCGACGGGGTAGGAAGTGCGCTCCGCCCCCCACCGAGGAGCCCTGCTGCCCCATGCTGCGTGTCCTGACCTCCATCGTGCTCGTCGTCGTGCTGTCCGGCTCCTTGGCCGGGTGCGGCGGTGAGGAGGAGTCCACCGCCGGCTCCGACGACCCCGGCATCGCCGACACCGCTGCCTCGACCACGGACTTCTGCGACGCCCTGACCGGCGTCTCCGAGGCCTACGGCGCCGTGTCGGCCGACGACCTGACGGAGGAGGAGGTGGTCGCCATCAAGGCGGCCGTCACCGAGCTCGTCGAGGTCGGCGTGCCCGAGGACACGTCGGACGAGGCGCAGGAAGGCTTCGTGCTCGTCACGAGCGAGGTCCTCGACCTGCCCGACGACGCGACCATCGAGGAGCTCGAGGCAGCGGGGGAGGACTTCAGCGGGGCGGACGAGGAGAAGGCGGACGCCTTCGACGACTATGTGGACCAGACGTGCGATGACGCGTCAGGAGAGGACGAGTGACAAGGATGAGGAACATGACGAGCACCAGGACCATGAAGACGGCAGGAGCGGCCTCCGTGCTCGCCCTGGTCCTCGCGGGCTGCGGCGGCGGTGGCGCCTCGGGCGCCCCCACCGACGCCTCGCAGGACGAGTTCTGCGAGAAGTACACGACCGGCTTCCTCAACGCCTTCGAGGAGATCGACCCCGAGGCCTCCGAGCAGGAGCAGGCCGAGGCGATCCTCGAGTCGCTCAAGACGTGGGCCGACGACATGTCGGAGGTCGGCACCCCCGACGACATGTCCGACGAGGCCCGCGACGGCTTCGAGCTGACCATCGAGAGCATCCAGGACCTGAACGCCGACGACCTCCAGGACGAGGAGGCCATGGCCGAGCTCGAGGACGAGCTCTCCGGCGACGACAAGGAGGCGGCCGCGGCCCTGCAGACCTACGTCACCGACAACTGCGACTTCGGTGGCCTGCCCGGGGGTCTCGAGGCTCCCAGCCTGCCCGCGGAGTGACCTGACCCGAGCCGCCCCGCTGGACCCGAAGGGTCGGCGGGGCGGCTCTGTCTCTCCCCGAGCTGGCCGCTGGGTGACGACGTGTCGGTCGCCGGGTCAGACCACCTGCGGCGCCTGGCCGTTCTCGCTGACCATCGGCCGGCCGGCGGCGGCCCAGTCGAGCATCCCCCCATCGAGGTTGACCACGTCGTAGCCCTGCTGCGCGAGGTAGCCCACGGCCTGGCCCGAGCGGCCACCGACCTTGCAGACCACCAGCGTCTGCGCGTCGGGCAGGTCGGCGAGGCGCTCGGTGAGCTCGCCCAGCGGCACGTGGACCGCGCCCTCGATGTGGCCGTGCTCCCACTCGAGCGGCTCGCGCACGTCGAGCACGGCCAGCCCCTCGGGCAGGGGGTGGGGGACGCCGTCGATGGAGACGGTGGGGATGCCGGTCATGGGTGACCCTTTCACTTGAGGAGCTTGCTCATCCGTCGGTCGGCGAGCGGCTTGCCGCCGGTCTGGCAGGTGGGGCAGTACTGCAGCGAGGAGTCGGCGAAGGAGACCTCGCGCACGATGTCGCCGCACACCGGGCAGGGCTGTCCGGTGCGGCCGTGGACGGCGAGGTGGGACTTCTTCTCGCCCTTGAGCTCGCTGGCCGCCAAGCCCCGTGAGCGCTCGACGGCGTCGCCGAGCACTCCGCGGATCGCGGCGTAGAGCGTCTCCACCTCGGCGTCGTCGAGGCTGTTGGCGGGCTTGAACGGTGACATCCTCGCGGCGTGGAGCAGCTCGTCGCTGTAGGCGTTGCCGATGCCCGCGATGGTGCTCTGGTAACGCAGGACGCCCTTGAGCTGCTTGCGTCCCTCGGCCTGGAGGATGCCGCGCAGCACGTCGATGGTGAACTCGTCGGCGAGCGGGTCGGGCCCGAGGCGGGCGATGCCGGGTACGTCGGCGGGGTCGCGGACGACGTACATCGCCAAGGACTTCTTGGTGCCGGCCTCGGTGACGTCGAGGCCGGTGTCGTCGTCGAGGACGATGCGCGCGGCCATCGGTGACTTGTTGCTCGGCTTGGGCGGGAGCGCGGGCACCTCGTCGCGCCAGCGGACCCAGCCGGCGCGGGCGAGGTGGAGGCAGAGGTGGAGCCCGGAGGCCTCGATGTCGAGGAACTTGCCGTGGCGCGTGACGCCGTCGACCAGGGTGCCCTCGAGTGCGGAGAGCGGCGGGTCGTAGGTCTTCAGGGCGCTGAAGGCGGCAAGGTGGATCTTGGTGATCGCACGCCCGTCGAGCCGGCCCCGGAGGTCCAGGGCCAGGGCTTCCACCTCGGGCAGCTCGGGCACGTGGGCAATCCTAGGTCGAGAACGGCTCCGGGCGAACCGGTGACAGCCCGGGGGATCGCGGCGCATGATGGGGCATGCCCGCCGCACGCCCGCTGCCCGAGACGGGGTCGATCTTCCTCGACGCCCGCGGTCAGGACCGTGCCCTGCGCATCTCGTGGCACCAGGAGGCGGCCGTCGTCGTGCTCTCGCTGTGGCGCGACAACCTCTGCACCGGCTCCTTCCGGCTCGCGGTCGACGAGGTCCCCGACCTGATCGACCTGCTGCGGGCCGGGCTCGACCAGTCCTTCGCGTCGCTCTACCGCCCCGACCCGCTCGAGGACACCGCGGTCCGCCCGCGGGTCAGCTGAGGCGAGACACACCTAGCCCTCGATCGGGCAATCTAAGGATCTCGCTAGAGAGCCGGATAGCGTCCTCGCATGGACCCGATCCGCAACCCCTACGCGCCCGGCGCCGGCCAGCGACCGCCCGAGCTCGCCGGTCGTGACGAGCAGGTCGGCGCCTTCGACGTCGTGCTCGAGCGGGTCGCCAAGGGTCGCCCCGAGCGGTCCCTGGTGCTCACCGGGCTGCGCGGGGTCGGCAAGACCGTGCTCCTCAACGCCCTGCGCTCGCAGGCGGTCCGCAAGGGCTGGGGCACCGGCAAGCTGGAGGCGCGCCCCGACCAGCGGCTGCGCCGGCCGCTGAGCAGCGCGCTGCACCAGGCGGTCCGCGAGCTCGCCCATCCCGAGCAGGAGCAGGCCGACCACGTGCTCGGCGTGCTACGTGCCTTCGCCCAGCGCGAGGCGGGACCCACCGCCAGGCTGCGCGAGCAGTGGAGCCCCGGGATCGACGTACCTGCTGCACGCGGGCGCGCCGACTCCGGCGACATCGAGATCGACCTCGTCGAGCTGCTCACCGACGTCGGCGGGCTCGCGGCCGACGTGGGCAAGGGCGTCGCGGTCTTCATCGACGAGATGCAGGACCTCGGCCCCGACGACGTCTCGGCACTCTGCGCGGCGTGCCACGAGATCAGCCAGTCAGGGCTGCCGGTGATCGTGGTCGGCGCCGGGCTGCCGCACCTGCCGGCGGTGCTCTCGGCGAGCAAGTCCTACTCCGAGCGGCTCTTCTCCTACCAGCGCATCGACCGGCTCTCGCGTGCCGAGGCCGACCGCGCGCTGACCGCGCCCGCCGACGACGAGGACGCCGCGTTCGCCGAGACCGCGTTGACAGCCATGTACGCCGCGACCGGCGGCTACCCCTACTTCATCCAGGCCTACGGCAAGGCCGTGTGGGACCTCGCCCCCCGCTCCCCGATCACGGCCGAGGACGTCGCCGTCGCCGCGCCCGAGGCCGAGCGCGAGCTGGCGGTGGGATTCTTCGGCAGCCGCTACGAGCGCGCGACACCGGGGGAGCGCGACTACCTGCGCGCGATGGCCGACGCCGCGGTCGCGGCCGCGGCGTCCGACCCGGCGGGCGAGGGGGTCGACGTCGTCGGATCGGTCGCCACCTCCGACGTCGCCGCCCAGCTCGGCAAGAAGCCGCAGTCGCTCTCGCCCGCGCGGGACTCGCTGCTCAAGAAGGGGCTCATCTACTCCGGGGAGCGCGGCCGGATCGCCTTCACCGTGCCGCACTTCGGTCGTTATCTGCGCGAGAACGCCTGACCCATCTGTACGCCGAGTCGGCGTGATGTTGCACGGCGTACGCCGAGTCGGCGTGATGTTGCACGGCGTCGCGGGGCGTCCAGTCGTGTGCCGCAGACAGCGCTGCAGCACCGTGTGAGGCACACGACCGCGCACTCGGCGCGCGTCGGCCGGCCATGCTGCCGAGTCGTGGGTCCCAGACCGCGCCCTGGCGCAGCCTCCGGCACACGACTCGACCGGCCCGACCGCCAGCAACATTGCGCCGACTCGGCTGGTGGGTCCCGGCGTGGCGGATCCCGATCCGCGACACAATGGCGTCATGAGGCCTCAGGTCGTCGCTCACCGGGGCGCGAGCCACGAGAACGCCGAGCACACCCTCGGGGCCTATCTCGCCGCCCTCGACGCGGGCGCCGAGGGCCTCGAGTGCGACGTGCGCCTGACCGCCGACGGGCACCTGGTCTGCGTGCACGACCGCGACCTCCGGCGTACGGCGAGCCGGCGCGGTGTCGTCTCCACCCTCGACCTCGCGGAGCTCTCCGAGCTCGACTTCGCCGCCTGGAAGAACCCCTGGACGGACCTGGACGACGAGGCGCCCGACCGCGACGAGGAGCTCGACCGGGTCCTCACCCTGCGCAAGCTGCTCGAGACCGTCGCCGACTACGACCGTCGGGTCGAGGTGGCGATCGAGACCAAGCACCCGACCCGCTATGGCGGGCTGGTGGAGAAGCGGCTCGTGGAGATGCTGCGCGACTTCGGCTGGGACAGGCCGGGCTCACCGGTGCGGGTGATGAGCTTCTCGTTCACTGCGCTCCAGCGGGTGGAGCGCCTCGCGCCTGACGTTCAGCTGGTGCAGCTGCTCGAGCACCTGCCGACCTGGTCGATGCTGCGGCGCGTGATCGGCAAGGACTGGGTCGTCGGGCCGGGCATCGAGCTGCTGCGGGAGCACCCCCGCTTCGCCCAGCGCGTGCTGCGCAGTGGTCACGACGTGCACGTGTGGACGGTCAACACGCAGGCCGACCTCGACCTGTGCATCGAGCTCGGTGTCAAGGCGGTCATCAGCGACCGCCCGGCCTACATGCTGGAGCTGCTCGACCAGCGCTGATGTGCCCGTGGGCCCACCGGCCCAGTAGGTTCTGGCCCATGGCCAAGAGCTCCCGCACCAAGACCCGCGACTCCGCCCCCGCCGGCGAGGTCGCCCCCCGTCAGCCCTGCCCGTGCGGCTCGGGCAAGCGCTACAAGGCGTGCCACGGCGCGAAGGGTGGTGCTGCCGACGTGTTCGTCGGCCGCCCCTTCGAGGGAATGCCGTCGGAGTGCGACATCGTCGCGATGCGCGAGCTCGTGCCCGCCGCCACCGCCACCCTGACCGTCGAGAAGGCCGGTGAGCGCCAGGTCCGGCTCGCGACGCTGCTGCCCATGGCGGCCCCGGCCATGTCCCGCGAGAGCGGCGAGGTCTGGCTCGGCCTCCAGGTCCAGCACAACTACGGCGACCCGTCGCGCGACCTCGCGGCGGTGCTGCTCGAGGCGATCGACGCCGAGCCCGGCATCGTCGGTCTCACCTCCGCGCCCGGTGAGGGTCCCCGGCTCCAGGACCTGGTCAGTGACGCGACCCTCGAGGTCACCGTGCACGACGGCTTCGACTACTGGGTCGCCGACGTCGAGGACTCCAGCGGCATGGAGAGCGCCCTCGAGCAGGCCAACCAGTCGGCCACGCCGACCGCGCGGCTCAGCTCGGTCGAGGCGGCGTACTGGACCAACGTCGGCACCAAGGAGCACCTGCGCTGGGTCATGCCGGAGCCCGAGGACCAGCTCCTCGATGCGTTGGCCCGCCTGCACGTCTCGGGCGCCGACGTCATCGCCGAAGGGGCCCGCCTGGTCGGGATGTTTCGCGCACACGGCCTGCTGGCCCCCGTCTGGGACCTGCCCGTCGGCACCGGCGCCGCCGCCCTCGAGGAGCCGGCCGCGACGTTCAAGGCTGCGCTCGACGAGGCGCTCGCCGACACCTCCGACCTCACCACCGAGCAGCGCGCCGCTCGCTCGGGACTGGCCAACCGTCAGGTGACGATCCGCTGACCGATGCCCACGGGGGTATCCGGGATCACAGCCGCCCCGGTTAGGCCGCGCCCTCGTCCCCGACGTAGCGTGAACCACTGGTCCGGCCGTTGCTGAATCCCCCGTCTGCAGCGGCCGGACCTTCCCGGGCCTACGGCGAAATCGCGGTGGAAAACTCGGTATTGGCGAGAAGGCCTGCCGTTTGCTGCCGTCCGGGCCTTCTGCGCGTGGCGAGAGCCACCTTTTGACCTCGCGAAGGACCTGATTTCGGCGTCCGGGCGAACTTGTAGCCGCCGGGGCGTTAGCCGGGGCGGTTGGCGGAGCGGGGGTCGTTAGGCGGTGTCGTCGATGACGTTGCGCTGGCGATGGGCCTGAAGGTGGACTTGCCATGCGATGGCGTTGATGGCCATGGCGGCGCCGAGTAGGCGAAGTTCCTGTCCGGGGACGTCGCGGGGTAGGTGCCGGACGCGGGCTTTGAGGTCGGCGTGGCGGGCTTCGGTGTCGTTGCGGGCACCGTAGAGGTACTTGAACTGTGGGGAGCCGGGAGGCCAGACGCGGCACACTTCGCCCCAGTTGGCGGAGCCACTGGGGGTGTTGCTCGTTGCGTCGGTGTGGAAGAGGGGGACGCGCACCTTGAGGGTCTCGCCGTGGCAGTCGAGGCTGACGTTGAGGTAGTCGCGGTAGGTGCCGGGCTTGCCGCGTCGGTCGTGTCCTTCGATGGTGAGGTGACGAGTTTGGTCGGTGCCGTCGGCTGCGGCGACGAGTTCGAGCAGTTCACCGCCGCTGGCGTAGATCGGGTGCTCGCAGTTGATGCCGAACTTGTTGGTGTG
>NZ_JANNML010000067.1:0-9607 GCF_031397825.1 Nocardioides sp. | reverse complement strand
GCGGATGTAGCGATCTTCTCGTGGAATCTTGAACGCGGCCACGAGGCTGTCGTGCACTGCATCAATGATGACGACTTCCTGCTGCGGCGAGTAGGAGAAGCGCGGCCAGGTGCACAGCTCGACCGGCGCGACCATCCCGGGCGGCGGCAATGCCGAGACAACACCTTCGTCGGGGAATGGAGGCCCATGGGGCTGGACGAGGGCGGGCTACTGGAGCCAAGGGCTTGCGGAGCCGGTCGAGACGAAGAGAGCACCCGTGTGTCAGGTGAGGGGGAAGACCCAGTCGTCCAACGCATTGGGGCCGCCCATCTCCTCGAGCACGTCACAGCTGCCGCGAGTGGAGCAGCGAAGCAGGTTGTTGCGGTCCCCCTCTCGGGCGACGAGGAGCAGATCGGTCTCGGACTCGAAGCCCACGACGTGGGAGAAGACCATGCCGCCGACGTCGAGACCGACTGGCCCGGTCGATGCGTCGCTGGGCTCCACCACCGGTCCGGAGCTCGCGGTGTAGGCAACAACGTGGCCCGACGGCGACCAGGAAGCCGGCTCGGTCGGGTCCGGCATGAGAAATTCCCGACCACCCTTGAAGGCACCGAGCTCGTTGACCTCGCCCAGGACGCGTTCGGTGGAGGAGCCGTAGTCCCCTGACATCGCCAGGACACCCTGCGTGCCGACCTGGGCGATCTCGCCCGGCGCCCCCGTGATGGCCGTGGGTTCCGCGGCTCGAGGATCCCAGACGAAGCTGCGGTCTCCTTCGTTGTAGAACACGCGACCCGAGGTGTCGAAGCCCAGGAGGTCGACGGCTCCTGACTCGCAGCACGATCCCGGTGCTGCGAGGTCGATGGCACCGACCTCGGTCCTCTGCGCCAGGTCGTGGACCGTGAGAAGCGTGGTCGTCGGGTCCGGGTGACTCATGGCGAGCACCTCCGTGCCGTCGAGGCTCAGGGCGACGACGGAGTCATCGAGGAACGGCAGCGTCACCAGCTCGTTCCCGTGCAGGATCCACGAGCGTGCCACGCCGTCGCCTGCCTGGCTGGAGTAGTTGTCGGTGACGATGACGGAGTCGCCGGCCCAGTGCAGCTGGTCGGCCGTGGTGGCTGCCGACGAGGAAGCATGGCGCAGGACGCCGTCCTGGATGTAGGGGATGGTCGGCGCATCAGACAACGGCTGCTCGTCGACGCCCGTGGACCCACCGGTCTGACCGGCAGGTGGAGCATCGGAGCCTGTGGGCAGCACGGTTCCGATGCCGACACCGACCACCACCACTGCGACCGCAGCCACCGCAGCCAAGGCAGCGAGCACAGTCCCGCGGCGCCGCGGTCGTGCGGACAGCCCGAGCAGCGCCTCGGGGACCGGGGGGTGCGGGGTCGACTCCACCCGCTCCTTGAACAGCGACCGGAGGTCGTGCTCGATCGGATCACTCATCGGGGTTCCTCTCGTTGCTGTCGGTGGCCACGGCAGGCATACGCGCCCTCAGCTTGCCGAGCGCGACGTGGGAGTAGGACTTGACCGAACCGGTCGAGATGCCCAGGACATCGGCGATCTCGACCTCCTTGAGGTCCTCGTAGTAGCGAAGGACCAGCACGGCACGCTCGCGCGGGGAAAGCGTCATCAGCTGCTGCCACAGGTCGAGCCGCTCGCCGGGGTCCGTCGAGTACGACGGCTCGGTCCGCACCTGCAGGAGCCGGTCCTTGGCCGAGCGGCGGCTGTCGAGCCGTCGTGCATCGATGAAGACGTTGAACATCATGCGGCGGACGTAGGCCTCTGGCGCGTCGGCACGAGACACCCGGTCCCAGCGGGGGTAGGCCTTCGTCAGGGTCTCCTGCACGAGGTCTGCCCCTGCGTCCGGGCTGCCGGTCAGGAGGTGTGCGGTCCGCACGAGTGTCGTCCATCGAGCCACCACGAAGTCCTCGAACGTCGGCGGGTCCGACTTGTCGTCGTTGTTCACACCATCGCCCTCTCGACACCTTGACGTCACGGCCGCTGCAGAAGGTTGTGGCCGGCCACGGCATTCTGGAGCCCGACCTGGGTAGTCAGGTGCGCGTGCCGCGCCCTAGGAGGCTGCGGCACGGAACGGCTCGAGTGTCTTGCCGGCTTCGAGGAACACGGCGGGCAGCTCCTCGTTCCAGTACTCCTGCAGGGCGATGGAGCGGATCTGGTCGCCGGTGAGTGAGGGCTCGGGGCGAGTGACGTAGGTGCCCACTCCTGGGCGCGTGATGCTGTTGGTGGCCGCGACCACCACACGGACCCCGTCGGCGCGCACGAGCTCGGCGACGCTGCGGATGTCGCCAGGGGCCTTGTCGCCGGTGAGCACGTAGGACGTGATCGTGGCGCCGTCAGGGAGTCGTGCCGAGCGGCACTCGTCCATGGTCTCCGAGCAGCCGCCGATGAAGCCGCCGTCGAACTGCACGTTGATCTCCACGTTGGCCGGGCCACCGTCGTCCTCCAGCCGGATCTGCGCGTAGTAGTCGCTGTCGCCGAGCTCGGCACGCGGGCCCTGACCGACGTAGTCCGAGGTCGGCGAGTCGGTCACGTCACTGAGCGCGGACACGAGGGCAGCGGCGGCCCCTCGTGCGGTGGCAGGGCCTGTCTCGTCCTCGGCGCGGACGGGTGAGGAGGGTCGTGGTGACGGGCTGGTGGCGTGGGTGGCCGGGTCGGTCGCGACGGTCCCCTCGGTGCCTGCTCGAGGGTTGTTCCACGGAGAGGCAACGAGGACGGCGCCGATGGTGAGCGCTACGAGAGTCCCTCCTGTGGCTGCTGCTCTGCGCAGCAGCGCCAGGCGCTTCCCGCGCGAGCGAGCCTGCGCGGTCAGACGAGCGATGTCGGGCCCGACCTGGTCGGTCCGATCGAGGTCCTGGGCGATCCGGTCACGGAGGTTCATGAGTCTTCCCTGGGGTCGAGGTCGAGGTCGGTGAACTGTGCACGAAGACGGGCCAGCGCTCGCTTGCTGCGAGTGCGCACGACGGCCTCGCTCAGCGCCAGGTCAGTTGCCGTTTCGGTGACGCTGCGGTCGAGCCAGTAGCGATGGACGACCACCGCACGGTCCTTCGGAGTGAGGCGACGCAATGCATCCAGCATGTCGAGGCGCAGGACGGGGTCCTGGTCACCGGATGCGGACGACTCAGACAGCCCGAGCTCGTCCGTCGGTCGCTCCGAGGACCGCCGCAGTCGACGGTGGGACAGAAAGGTGCGAGTCAGGACCGTGCGCGTGTAGGCCACCGGATCGTCGGCGCGCGAGACCTGCTTCCAGGCCACCCACACCTTGACGTAGGTGCCCTGCATGAGGTCCTCGGCGAGGTGGTGGTCGCCGCCGGTCAGCAGCAAGGCAGTGCGGTGCAGGGCGGGTGCCGTGATGCGGACCAGTGCATCGAAGCCGAGGTCCTGTCCGGCAGGCATGGCACCCTCCCGGGCTGAGCCCCGAGAGGGGGAGGCGGTTGATGCAGTCACACCTACTAGACGCTACGAACCACCCTCCGCGTGACACCCCGGACTGCACGAAATGTCAAGGCTGATGAGACAGTCGGTGCTCAAGCGGTCTGCACGCGTGGCCCCTCGTGGGGAGGGCCAGTGATCCAGGCCGCGGCCGGCTGTGTCGGTGCTCCGTTCGGGATGCGCGGCCTAGGCCGCATCGAGGGTCACCTGGCGTTGCCAGCGGACCTCGCGGGCCAGGCCTCCGGATCTCCTCGGGGGATGCCACGTTCCTATTCCACCATCATGTTCCGCGACACTGCTTCAACAGGCGTCTCACCTGGCTCCAGTCCGCCGTCGGGCGGAGGTCCAAAACACCCTGTCGTCGCGCCGAGTAGTTCGGTCATGCCTAGTCAGCAGAAAACTGTCGCTCGCGTCCAGAGGAAGGCGCGCAAGGTGTGGCGCAGTCTCAGGGTCGACATGCCTCGAGGGTATCGCCGGGGATGGACAGGCGCGGTCGGCTCCCTTGGGTCGTCGAGCACGCATGAGGGCCCCGGCCAAGCCGGAGCCCTCACCGTCTCGAACGCCGAGATCGAGCACTACGTGCACACGTGCCTGGATGTCGTAGTACTGACTGACTGACTGACCCATGCTGACCTGCGCCGAACGTCGAGGATGTTGCCTCACCCGCATCACGCTTGTCACGAGTTGCCCCTTCATCTCGGGCGCTCGGCCGCAGCGGCGCGATTGTTCTTTGGCGGTGGCAGGGATGGGGATCGACCGAGCCGCCGAGACTTCACCGGGTTGACGGCTAGGGCATCCTGAGGCGATGGACGTGGAGCTGCTGGTGGTGTCGGGCTGCCCTCACGAGCTCGGAGCCGTCGAGATGGTGAGTGCGGTGGCGGACGAGCTGTGCCTCGCAGTCTCGGTGAGCACGACAGTCATCGAGACGGATGAGCAAGCTCGGTTGCGCGGCTTCACCGGCTCGCCCACGATCCTTGTCAGCGGTCATGATCTCTTTCCGGAGGCGGGCGCTCACGTGGGGATGGCTTGCCGGGTCTACGCAACGCCTGCGGGCTTGTCAGGGCTGCCCTCGATCGAGGCGCTGCGAAAAGCACTAGGGGACGCCGCCGCTTCCTGACGGGCTCGACAGCGCCCGGGACGAGCGAGGATCGTCCTGGGCGCGGCCGGTGCTACGGGCAGGGGGTGTGCTGGGCTCAGGCCGGGGCGACGGTCTCGTGGCGTCGGGTGAGCCACGTGACGGCGGGGTAGCCGGTGAGAAGGCCGAGGACGATGCCGACTTGCATGAGGAACCAGAACGAGCCCTGGTCGACGGGTGGCATGTACTCGTTGAAGTGGAGGAGAAGCATCCAGCCGCCCATGCCGATGTCGAACGCAAGCACCGTCAGCACTGCTGCCATGGCAGCGGCTCCGGCGGACGAGGCGCGAGACGTGCCGCGGCCGCTCGCGGTCCGCTCGTAGACGAACAGCAAGGCCATGGCGAGCAGGCCGATGACGATGATCATGACCCACAGGTCGATGCCGGCGATGGTCAGGCCGGAGGCGATCACAACCGGGACCCCGATGAGGTGCGCGACCGCAGACGCGCCTCCGCCGGGCAGTCCGGCGACCGCAACCGGCTGGGCAGTGGCAGCGGTCCGGGGAGTGTCGGAAATCTGTGCGGTTCGTCCGTGACGGGCGTAGAGGGGCAGTGCGAACGGGCCGAGGTAGAGAGCTGAGGTGACCCAGACGATCTCGGCTGCGACGGTGCCGTGGCGGTGTCGTCGGGCGTAGACGTCGTAGGCGATCGCGGCGGCGCTGAGCAGGGCCAGCGTGATGAAGGTCCAGGCGATGGGGGTGAGCCACTCGGGCACTCGGTTGGTCATGTCCATGAGAGGTGTGTCCTTGATGTCGTGTGGGTGGCGTCGTCGCGATGCGGGCGGACGCAGGGGTGGGACGGGTCCGGTTGGTCAGGCGTAGCTCGACCGACGGACTCGGGTGGGAGAGGGCTCAGGCTGGTGCTGAGCGACCTGTCACACCCTCCACACGCACAGGGACATCGGCGAGAGCACGAACCAACCGGACCACCGGCTGCGTTCGCGTTTCACGATGAGGGGACCGGTCGTCCTGGCGAGCAACCCGAGGAACGTGTCGCGTCGTCGTGTCAGCAGGAGCCCGAGCAGCATCAGGGGGGCTGCCGCTGCGGCGAGGGCGCAGGTGGCTCGTACGGCGCCTGAGGCGCATGCGGCGTCGCACATGCCTGCCATCGGTGCAGTCGGCAGCACCGCGACTCGGTCGGCCTCAGCGACGCCCGGGGCCATGACCATCGAGCTCATGGACCCGGTGTCAGAGGCGGCCGCGGTCTGGCTGGAACTGCCGGTTGCAAGGGCTGCGCACATCAGGGTGAGCCCGAGCATCACGCCCGCCACGAGGACGTGCCGTGCCCAGCGCGCACTCCTGCGGGCACCGGGTTGAGACACGAGCCGATGCTAGGCGAGGCCTCCAAGAGGTCGTCAAGAGCAGCTGCGGGTGCTCAGATCCGGACTGTTCGCAGCCGTAGGGCGTTCGTGATCACGCTGACCGAGGACAACGCCATGGCGGCGGCGGCGATGATCGGAGACAGCAGCAGTCCGAACGTGGGATAGAGGACGCCGGCAGCGACGGGGATGCCGGCGACGTTGTAGATGAACGCGAAGACCAGGTTCTGGCGGATGTTGGACATCGTGGCCTGGGAGAGCCGGCGGGCGCTGACGATGCCGGTGAGGTCACCGCGTAGGAGTGTCACCCCTGCGCTCTCCATGGCGACGTCGGTGCCGGAGCTCATCGCGAGGCCGACGTCCGCGGCAGCGAGCGCGGGGGCGTCGTTGACGCCGTCGCCGGCCATCGCGACCACGCGACCTTCCGCCTTGAGCTGCGCCACGATGTCGCTCTTGTGGTCGGGGAGGACCTCTGCCTCGACCCGGTCGATGTGCAGCATTCGCGCGACGGCCTTGGCGGTGACGCTGTTGTCGCCGGTGAGCATGACGACCTCGATGCCCTCGGCGCGCAGGGCCTCGAGGGCTGCCGGGGTGGTCTCCTTGACGGGGTCGGCGATGGCGAAGATGCCTGCGACCTGGTCGTCGATGCCGATGAAGATCGCGGTCGCCCCATCGGCCCTCAACTGGTCCGCGCGGTCGGTGAGGCTGGCGGTGTCCATGCCCTGGGAGCGCAGGAAGGCGGCACTGCCCAGCAGGACACGGCGGTCCTCGACCAGGCCCACGACGCCCTTGCCGACGGGGGAGTCGAAGTTGCTCACGGCCGGGATGTTGATCTGTCGCTCCTCGGCTGCGCGCACGACGGCGTGGGCCAGGGGGTGCTCGGAGGCGCGTTCGACGCCGGCGGCCAGGCGCAGCAGCTCTTCGCGGTCGAACCCGTCGAGGGCGACGACCTGGGTGACGGAGGGGCGGCCCTCGGTCAGGGTGCCGGTCTTGTCGACGACGAGGGTGTCGACCTTCTCCATCAGCTCGAGTGCCTCGGCGTTCTTGATGAGGACACCGAGCCCGGCACCTCGGCCGACGCCGACCATGATCGAGACCGGCGTGGCGAGCCCCAGGGCGCAGGGGCAGGCGATGATGAGCACCGCGACCGCCACGATCAGGGCGTGTGCCAGACGGGGCTCGGGGCCCACGAGGCCCCAGACGACGGCGGCGATGACGGCGACTGCGAGCACGACGGGGACGAACCAGCCCGAGACTCGGTCGGCCATCCGCTGGATCGGGGCACGTGAGCGTTGGGCATCGGCGACCATCTGCACGATCCGCGCGAGCATGGTGTCGCGGCCGACCTTCTCGGCACGCATGACCAGGCCTCCGGTCTGGTTGAGGGTGCCCCCGATGACCGCGTCACCCTCGGTCTTCGAGACCGGCATCGACTCGCCCGTCACCAGCGACTCGTCGAGGGAGGAGCGGCCGTCCTCGACGACTCCGTCGACCGGGACCTTCTCACCGGGACGCACCCGCAGCCGGTCCCCGATCTGGACGAGGTCGAGGGTGACGTCCTCCTCGGTGCCGTCGTCGGCCATGCGGTGGGCTGTCTTGGGGGTCAGGTCGAGCAACGCCTTGATCGCCCCGGAGGTCTGCTCGCGAGCGCGGAGCTCGAGCACCTGGCCGAGCAGGACCAGCACGGTGATGACAGCGGCCGCCTCGAAGTAGACGTCGACCGTCCCGCCCATGTCGCGGAAGGAGTCGGGGAAGATCCCGGGCGCCACGGTGGCCACGACGGAGAACACCCAGGCCACACCGGTGCCCATCGCGATCAGGGTGAACATGTTGAGCCGCCGGGTGCGCACCGAGGTCCACCCGCGGGTGAAGAAGGGCCACCCGGCCCACAGGACGACCGGGGTGGCCAGCACGAGCTGGACCCAGGTCGCGGTCGTGGCGGAGATGAACTCGAACGCTGACGGCACGAAGTGCATGCCCATCTCGAGGACGACCACGGGCGCGGCGAGGAGCAGGCCGACCCAGAAGCGACGCGTCATGTCCGTCAGCTCCGGGCTGGGGCCGCTGTCCGCGGTGATGGTCACCGGTTCGAGCGCCATCCCGCAGATGGGGCACGCACCCGGACCCGGCTGACGGATCTCGGGGTGCATCGGGCAGGTGTACTCGCCCGCGCCCCCTGAGGTACCGGCCGCGGTGTGGGTCGCGGTGTCGTCGGCGTCGTTCGTCTGGGTAGCCGTCGGGGAGTGGTGCGTGTGGCTCGTCATGTAGGCAACATACCCCCATGGGGTATAAAGTCAAGAGGCGTTGGTCCCGCATGTCCGGGACCGGGAGGGGCTGTGAGGATGCTGGGTGGGGGTCCTAGACTGAGGGTGATGAGCCGCCGTGGTGCAATCCCGATCAGGCGTGTCGCTGGGACCTCCGGGACACGCCTGCTGGTCGTGCTCGCGGCGCTGGCGGGCCTGTTCGCCATGCACGGCATGTCCGAGCACGGCATGGCGCACCACGACTCGTCCGTGATGTCGGCACCGGCCACGTCGGGCGAGGTGATGGCCGTGGGTGCCGCCGAGGCTGCGGCGGATGTCGCCGCTCACACCCAGAACAGAGGTGTTGACGCTGTCGCAGTGGCGGGGGACATCGTCGGCGACGGCGCTGACCTGGCGATGATGCTGTGCCTCGCGGTCCTCGCCGGACTGGTCCTGTTGCTGACCAGGGCGCGAGGGCTGTGGGTCGGGCTGGTCCTGCGACCCGTCGTCGGCGGCGCCGATGTGCGCCTGGCGCGCACTGCTCGAGAGCCAGTCCCACCAGACCTGCACGTCCTCTCCATCCAGAGGTGCTGAGGGGCGCCTCCAGCGGCTACGTCGCCTGACGTGGCCGGCTGGACCGACGCCATCCCTCAACAACACCTCGCTGCCCCACCCCCGGTGTGCGGCGGCGACCCTTTCCGGAAGAGAGAACAACGCTGTGTTCACCCTTGATGCACCCCGCAAGCTAGCCGTCGCCCTCGCGACGACTGCCACCCTCGCCCTGTCCCTGAGCGCGTGCGGCGGGGACGACCTCGCCGATGACCCGAGCGCCGTCCAGACCGCGGAGAACGGCGATGTCTTCAACGGCGCCGATGTGGCCTTCGCCACCGACATGATCCCGCACCACACCCAGGCGATCGAGATGGTCGACCTCACCGAGGGACGCACCCTGGACCCCGAGGTCCAGCAGCTTGCCGACGCGATCCGCAACGCCCAGGCCCCCGAGATCGAGACCATGTCGGGATGGCTGACGTCGTGGGGCGAGGAGGTTCCCGAAGCCTCAGAGGGCGGGCACGACATGTCCGACATGGGCGGCGACTCCGACTCCGACATGGGATCGATGAGCGGCATGATGAGCGCCGAGGACATGGAGGGCCTCGCGAACGCCTCGGACGCCGAGTTCCAGGACATGTGGCTCTCCATGATGGTCGAGCACCACACCGGTGCCGTGGAGATGGCCCAGGCGGAGCAGGCCGGTGGCGAGTTCGCTGACGCCATCGCTCTCGCAGAGCAGATCGAGTCCTCGCAGACCGAGGAGATCGCAACCATGGAAGAGCTCCTCGCTTCCTGACGCGCTGACCGACCCAGGTCGCGGGGGTGGGGGGGGGGGGCCCCCCGGGCCCCCCCCCCCCCCCCCCAAGAGAAAAACCACCCAGCCCCCCCCCCACCCCCCGCGGTGTGAAACAAAGACAACCAACAACA
>NZ_JANNML010000049.1:0-14612 GCF_031397825.1 Nocardioides sp. | reverse complement strand
CCCGCTGGGAGTCACAGCGCAGCTTCGACGAGCTGGGGCGCCCGCTGCGCGACATCACCTTCACCGTGGTCGACCTGGAGACCACCGGCGGTTCGGCGGCCGGCGGCTCGATGATCACCGAGATCGGCGCGGTGAAGGTCCGCGGTGGCGAGGTGCTGGGCGAGTTCCAGACCCTGGTCAACCCGGAGACCCAGATCCCGGCCTTCATCGCCGTCCTCACGGGCATCACGAACTCGATGGTCGTGGACGCTCCCCCGATCGAGTCGGCGCTCCCGGCCTTCCTGGAGTTCGCCGCCGGCACCGTCCTGGTCGCCCACAACGCCCCCTTCGACGTCGGGTTCCTGCGTCACTTCTCCGAGGCGCAGTCACGCCCGTGGCCGGCGTTCGAGGTGGTCGACACCGCCAAGCTCGCGCGACGGGTCATCACGCGCGACGACGCCCCCAACTGCAAGCTCTCCTCCCTGGCCCGCGTGTTCGGCGCGACCACCACGCCCAACCACCGGGCGCTCTCCGACGCCCGGGCCACCGTCGACGTCCTCTACGGGCTCATGGAGCGACTCGGCACTCAAGGGGTGCACACGCTCGAGGAGCTCCAGACCTACTCCTCGCGCGTCTCAGCCACCCAGCGTCGCAAGCGCCACCTCGCGGACGGCCTGCCGCACTCGCCGGGGGTCTACCTCTTCAAGGACGACGCCTCCCGCGTCCTCTACATCGGGACATCGCGCGACGTCCGCACCCGCGTCCGTTCCTACTTCACCGCCTCCGAGACCCGCTCGCGCATGGGCGAGATGGTCCGCCTCGCCTCGACCGTCCAGGCGATCGAGTGCGCCACCCCGCTCGAGGCCGAGGTCAGGGAGCTGCGGCTGATCGCCGAGCACAAGCCGAGCTACAACCGGCGCTCGCGCTTCCCTGAGAAGGTCACCTTCGTCAAGCTCACCCGCGAGGCGTGGCCGCGTCTGTCCCTGGTGAAGAAGGTCCTCGACGACGACGCCGACTACCTCGGGCCATTCGGCTCTCGGTCGATGGCGGAGAAGTGCCTCGCGGCCCTCCACGAGACCTTTCCGATCAGGCAGTGCACCGACCGTCTTGCGCTGAAACCAGCACGCTCGGCCTGCGTGCTGGCCGAGCTCGGACGATGCCTTTCGCCCTGCGACGGCAGTGTCGACCACGACTCCTACGCCGCCGTGGTGCGCCAGCTCCGCGACACCCTCCTGCAGCATCCCGACCAGGTCGTGGAGCTGGTCAACCAGCGCATGGCGGCCCTGGCCGAGGACGAGCGCTTCGAGGAGGCGGGTATCCACCGTGACCGGTTGGCTTCCTTCGTCCGCGCCGCTGCCCGGACCCAACGCCTGACCTCGCTGACGCGGTGCCCCGAGGTCGTTGCCGGGCGGCGCGAGGACGACGGTCGCTGGGTCGTCCACGTCATGCGCTACGGACGGCTGGCCGCCGCAGGAGTCATCCCTCCCGGCGGTGACGCTCTAGCGTTCGTGGCTTCGCTCAAGGAGTCGGCCGAGACCGTGCTGGCCTCGCACGGCCCCCTCCCGGCCGCCACGGCCGAGGAGACCGAGCGCGTTCTCCGCTGGTTGGAGTCCCCGACCATCCGGTTGATCGAGGTCGACGGCGAGTGGACCTGCCCGGTCCAGGGAGCCACCCGGTTGCTCGACGGGGCACTAGGCTCGCGGCCATGATCACCGCCATCGTGTTCGTGAAGGCCGACGTCGCTCGCATCCCGGAGGTAGCCGAGGCGATCGCTGCCCTGGAGGGCGTCAGCGAGGTCTACTCCGTGACGGGCCAGATCGACCTCATCGCGCTCGTCCGGGTCCGCAACCACGACGACGTCGCCACGGTCGTCGCCGACCAGCTCAACAAGGTCGCAGGAGTCACCGACACCGAGACCCACATCGCGTTCCGGGCCTACTCGCGGCACGACCTCGAGTCGGCCTTCTCGCTCGGGCTGGACTGAAGAATCCCAACGCACCTCCCCCGACGGAGTCATCCGGGATAGTCCGAAATGACTAGTCGAGAGTCCGGGTAGGCAGACATCCGGATTCGTCGCCCTCGATCACGTGTGCTGCCTCTAGCCTCCAGACATGAGCGCGCCCCAGGTCGGTACCGACGTCTGCGTCGTCGTTGCCGCCTACAACGAGGCGACCGTCGTGGGCGACGTGGTGCGAGGGCTGGCGAGACACTTCACTCAGGTGCTCGTGGTCGATGACGGGAGCACGGACGACACCAGCCGCGTCGCACGCGAGGCCGGTGCGATGGTCGTACGCCACGCGATCAATCTGGGCCAGGGCGCGGCTCTCCAGACCGGCTTCGACTACGCTCTCAAGTCCGGTGGGATCACCCACGTCGTCACCTTCGACGCGGACGGGCAACACAGGCCTGACGACGCGCTGCGTCTCCTGGCCCAGGGCCGGAGCCAGGGGTACGACGTCGTCCTGGGCTCACGGACCCTGGGGAAGGTCGTCGACCAGCCCTGGCAACGCGCGCTGCTCCTCCGCGCCGCCGTGACCTTCAGCCGAAGGACATCCGGCCTGGACCTCACGGACACGCACAACGGCCTCAGGGTCTTGAGCCGCGACGCGCTGAGGAGCATCAGCCTCCGACAGTGTGGAATGGCCTACGCCAGCGAGCTGGAGCACGCGATCTCACGCTCAGGCCTCCCGTGGTGCGAGGTGCCCGTCGAGATCGTCTACACGGAGTACTCCTGCAGCAAGGGGCAACGCGGCCTCAACATGGTCAACATCCTCTTCGACCTCGTCCACGCCCGCATCAAGACCACGTAGGAATCGCGCCCGACCGGAGCAAACCCGTGACCATCAAGTTCATCCTCATCGGCTGTCTGCTCTTCCTTGCCTGGCTGATGTTCCGCGGACCGGGAACCACCACCCAGGTTGCCTGGCGCCGGATCGCTGTCAGCCTCGTTGCCGCCGCAGGCGTAGTGACGGTCATCTTCCCCGACTCCCTGACCTGGCTGGGCAAGCTCGTTGGAGTCGGCCGCGGCACGGACCTGCTGCTCTACGGCTACGTGGTGTTCTCCCTCTTCCTGTTGATAGGCCTCTACCAGCGCATCACGCGCCTCGAGTCGAGACTCGCTCAGGTCGTCCGCGAGATCGCTCTGACCTCCGCCCCCATGAGCTCGCTCGCGCACCACGATGACGTGTCGAGCACCGATGCCCCCACGCCGTGACGACGGCACCGATCGTGGACGTGGTCGTCCCTCACTACGGAGACACGGCACTGCTGGCCCAGGCCATCACCAGCGTGCTGCAGCAAACAGACGAGTCCTGGCGACTCGTCGTGGTCGACGACTCGGCATCCGCCGAGGTGGCGACGCTGGTCCGCGACCTCGCGTCGCCGAAGGTCGAGTACCACTCCAACACCCAGCGCCTGGGCGTGGCTGGCAACTTCCAGCGCTGCCTGGACCTCGTGCGCGCGGAATGGGTGGTCTTCCTCGGCTGCGACGACCGTCTCCTGCCTGGCTACGTCGCACACCTCCAAAGCTGCGCTGAGAGACACTCCCACGTCAGCGCCGTCATGCCCGCAGTCCAGGTGATCGGCCGTGACGGCCGAGATCTGGCCACCATGGCCGACCTGACCAAGAGGCTGCTGCGCACCTTCTCGGGGCCGGGTGAGGTGAGGGCAGGAGAGCGACTGCTGACCAGCCTGATGCACGGCAACTGGACGTACTTCCCTGCCACCGCGTGGAGGTCGAGCGCGATCCGGCCGCATGGCTTCCGGCAGGACCTCCCGACCACCTTGGACCTGGCCCTGCTCGCGGACCTCGTGCTGGTAGGGCATCAGATCGCCGTCACATCCCACACGAACTTCCAGTACCGCCGCCACGCCCAGAGTGCGTCGTCGCTGACTGCCTCCTCCACGGAGCGCTTCGGCGAGGAGGCGCGGCTACTCCACGAACTGGCGATTCGCTCACGGGAGCGTGGCTGGCCCCGGGCAGCGCGCGCTGCCCGTCTGCACGTCACCTCGCGACTCCACAGTGCGCTCCTCGTGCCCTCGGCCCTCAAGGAGGACAGACCACACAGCGCGAGGGCGTTGGTGAGGCACACGTTCGGAGCTGTCCGGGCATGACCCTCACGTTGCGTTCGCGCCTCCTGTTCCTCGCCGGTCTACTCGCATTCCAGCTGGCGTGGATCGTCGCTCTCCCCGCGTTCACGGCGATGGACGAGTTCGACCACGCCTACCGCGCAGGGTCGGTCGCTGCCGGTCACTGGCAGGCCGGCGAGCAGCCTGCCACCATCGGTCGCGGAGTGCTGCTCCTCGTCCCCGAGGACCTCCCGCGGTCCGCACGAGACGTCTGCCTGGCGCTTCGCTACACCGGCTGGGACAACTGCATCGCACGCACCGAGCCCAACGCTGCGGGCGAGGTGACCATCGCCAGTGCTGCAGGCAACTACAACCCGACGTACTACTGGTGGGCAGGAGGTCTCGCGGCGCCATTCGAGGGAGATGCCGCGCTCTTCGTCATGAGAACCGCGACCGTGCTCCTCAGCAACCTCCTGCTGTTCGGCGCGCTGTCTCTCAACAGGCATTCCCTCTCCGGGTGGGCACTGGCGGGGTTCGCCGTGGTCCTCACTCCCACCATCACCTACGCCACTGCCGTCGCCGCCCCGAACGGTGTTGGCTTCGCGGGAGCAATTCTCCTGTGGACTGCACTCTTGCGTCTCCCCACATTCACGGGGACCTCTGTCCGGGGACCCATCTTGGGAGTCGTCGCCGGCGCTGCCGTCGTCATGTGTACGCACGCGACCGGTCCGCTCTGGGTCCTGGCAATCGCGGTGTGCGGGGCTCCCCTCTGGTGGCCGCGCTTCACCCTGTTGCTGCGCCATCATCCGCGCGTGACGGCCGCCACCTTCGTGCTTCTCTCGGTCTTCCTTGTGGCGTGCATCCTCTGGATCGCGACCAGCGGCACCAACGATCCTCGACAAGAAGACGAGGACCTCGGCCCGGTGCCGATCGCGCTCCTGCTCAAGCTGCCGCTCTTCCTTGCGCTCCAGTCCGTGGCAACACTTCAGTTCCGCAACCAGGCGGCGCCGACCTTGGTCTACGTCCTGGGTCTTCTGGCGATGCTCGCCTTCCTCGGTCTCACGTGGAGGCGTTCGACACGCCGAGCCCGGGCCGCCATGGGGCTGACGGCACTTGCGGC
Organism: Nocardioides sp.; assembly: GCF_031397825.1. GTDB lineage: Bacteria > Actinomycetota > Actinomycetes > Propionibacteriales > Nocardioidaceae > Nocardioides. The sequence goes on along the minus strand of NZ_JANNML010000049.1, from coordinate 9,445 downwards.
ACTCATCGCCCCACTCGCAGCCACCTTGATCGCCTACCCGCTCGTCGGAAACGCCTGGCAGGCACGCTACGGCTTCCCCCTGTACGTGGGCCTCTTCCTTGTCAGCCTCGAAGCCTCACGCGGCATGAAGCCCCGGCGGGCTGTCGGGTTCGGTGTCCTCGTCCTTGCCGGCGCTCTTCAGGCCTTGACCTTGTGGTCGGTTCTGAACGCAGAGTTCGGCGGCGCCTCCCTGGCCACAGCTGATGTACTCCGCTACGTCCTCATCACGTTGCTCAGCCTGGTGGGCATCGGCATGTGGCTGAGGGCATTCTCTGCTGGGACCTGCCACGTCGTGGTTCTCCCCGCAGTCGGCGTGGAGACGGGCGACGCTACGGTTCGCGCATGACCTGGCTCGCAGACCACTGGCTCGACGTCCTCGGCTGGGGTGGCAGCGCGCTGCTGGTGTTCTCCCTCCTCCAGGCGCGGGTGCTGCGCTTCCGGTCGCTCAACCTGGTGGCGTGCCTGATCCTGCTGGTCTTCAACGCCTTCCTCGGCGTGTGGCCGATGGTGGGGATGAACGCCGTGCTGGCGGTGATCAACCTGGTCTTCATCGTGCGCCTGACCCGGGACCGTCACGACGAGGCGGCGTTCGAGGTGGTGCAGGTCGGGCTCGACGACGAATACCTCCGTCACGTGCTGAGGACCCACGAGGCGGACATCAGGAAGTTCCAGCCCGACTTCGGCACCCGGCCCGACGAGGGCCAGCACGCCTTCGTCATCGTCAAGCTCGACGAGACCGTGGGGGTGGTACTGCTGCGTCGCGACGGCGACATCGCGCTGATCGAGCTCGACTACGTCACCCCGAAGTATCGCGACTTCTCCCCCGGCGAGTTCGTGTGGCGCCGCAGCACGGTGCTCAGGGACCTCGGCTACCGCCACGTCCGCACGTCACCGCGGATGGTGAGCGCCTACTACGAGCACGTCGGCTTCCGCCCCCACGGCCGCGAGTTCGTGCTCGACCTCTAGGTCCGACGCCCGAGCGGCCTCAGGCGGACGACGCAGCGATCCAGCGCTCGAGCGTCGCCTCGGCAGCGCCGGAGTCGATGGCCTCGCGGGCCCGGCCGATGCCGAGCGCCAGCGCCTCCTGGGGCGGCAGGCTGGGGTTGTCGTAGACCGCCAGCGCCGCGCCGGCGTTGAGCAGCACGGCGTCACGCGGGGCGCCGCTCTCACCCCCCAGCACCCGTCGTACGACGTCCGCGTTGTGCTCGGGCCCTCCGCCGCGCAGTGCCTCCGCGGGCGACAGCGTGATCCCGTGGTCGCGTGGATCGACCGTGGTCGTCGTGACCACGCCGTCATGGACGACCCACACCGACGACGTGGTCGACACGGTGAGCTCGTCGAGGCCGTCGTCGCCACGGAAGACCCAGGCGTCGACGCCGCGACGCGCGAAGACGCCGGCCATGAGCTCGGCCTTGCCATCGTAGGCGCAGCCGATGGCTTGCGCGCCGGGGCGAGCGGGGTTGGCGAGGGGACCGAGCAGGTTGAAGGTCGTGCCGATGCCGAGCTCACGGCGCGGCACCGCGGCGTGGCGCAGGGCAGGGTGGAAGGCCGAGGCGAAGCAGAACGTGATGCCGGCGGACTCGGCGACCTCCACGACCCGAGCCGGGGGGAGGTCGAGACTCACCCCGAGCGTCTCGAGGACGTCGGCGGTGCCGGACTTGGACGAGGCCGAGCGGTTGCCGTGCTTGACGACCTTCGCTCCCGCTCCCGCGGCCACGATCGCCGACATGGTCGAGATGTTGACCGACATCGACCGGTCGCCGCCGGTGCCCACCACGTCGAGGGTGCGGCCGGGCACGCTGATCGTGGTGGCGACGGCGTACATCGCATCGACGAGTCCGAGTACTTCCTCGATCGTCTCCCCCTTGGCGCGCAGCGCGACGGCGAAGCCGGCGATCTGGGCCTCGGTCGCCTGGCCGTCGAGGATCTCCCCCATCGCCCAGGCCGTCTGGTCGGCGGACAGGTCCTGGCCCGCCACGAGGGCAGACAGGACGTCGGGCCACGTGGTCATGTGCGGTCTTCCGGGAGGGAGGTCAGGCGGGCACGCGAGCGCGCAGGAGCGCGATCACGGACTCGGCCAGCTGGATCGGGTCGATGGGGTGAGGCACGGCGGCCTCGGCCCGCGACCAGGTCGCCAGCCAGGCGTCCTGCGGCCGGCCGGTCAGCACGATGACCGGCGGGCACTGGTAGATCTCGTCCTTGAGCTGCTTGGCGATGCCCATGCCACCGGCGGGGACGGCCTCGCCGTCGAGGATCACGAGGTCGATGTGACCGGCGTCCATGTTCTGGATGACGACCGGCTCGGTCGCCACCTCGACGTAGGTCAGCTCGGGCAGGTCCGGGTGAGGTCGACGTCCCAGGGCCAGGATCACCTGCTGCCGCACGTTGACGTCGTCGCTGTAGACCAGGACCTTGAGCTTGCGGTTCGTCGAGTCGCTCATGCTCGGCATGCTATCCCTCGCCGACGCCCCGGGCCCATGTGACGTCCAGCATGCTCTCAGGTGGGCTCGCTAGCCTCCCCGGCATCATGGACCTCCAGACTCTCCTCAACGTCGGCCTGGTGCTGCTCTTCGTCCTGGTCGGGGGTGTCTTCGCCGCCACCGAGATCGCACTCGTGTCGCTGCGGGAGAGCCAGCTCACCCAGCTGGAGCGCTCCGGCAGCCGCGGCGCCAAGGTCGCCTCGGTGGCGCGCAACCCCAACCGCTTCCTCGCCGCCGTGCAGATCGGCGTCACCGTGGCCGGCTTCTTCTCGGCGGCGTACGGCGGATCGACGCTCGCGCCCGACGTGGCGCCCTACCTCGTCGACCTCGGCCTTCCCACCGGGGCCGCCGACACGGCGGCCCTCGTGGCCATGACGCTCGTCATCGCCTACCTCTCCCTCGTGCTCGGCGAGCTCGTCCCCAAGCGGCTCGCCCTGCAGAAGTCGGCGCCGTTCGCCCTGGTCGTCGCACCGCCGCTGGACCGCTTCGCGACCGTGATGCGCCCCTTCATCTGGGTGCTCTCGCTCTCCACCGACTCCCTCGTGCGGCTGCTCGGCGGCGACCCGACCGCCGCCAGCGAGCAGCTCTCCGAGGAGGAGGTGCGCGACATCGTCTCCACCCACGAGGCGCTCGGCGAGCAGGAGCGCCAGATCCTGGGCGACGTCTTCGCGGCCCGGCAGAGCACGCTCAAGGAGACGATGCGACCGCGCAGCGAGGTCGCCTTCATCGAGGGGGCCACGCCGCTGCGCGACGCCGTCGACTTCGTCCGAGCACGCCCCTTCTCCCGCTACCCCGTGATCGAGGGCGGCTTCGACCACGTGACCGGCTTCCTGCACGCCCGCGACCTGCTGGACCTCCAGCCCGACGACACCCGCGTCGTGCGCGACCTGCAGCGCGAGGTGCTGATGCTGCCCTCGACCAACCTGGTCCTGCCCGCGGTCGCCACCATGCGCCAGGGCGGCACGCACCTGGCGGTCGTCGTGGACGAGTACGGCGGGACCGACGGCATCGTGACCCTCGAGGACCTGGTCGAGGAGATCGTCGGGGAGATCCGCGACGAGTACGACACCCCCGAGCGTGCCGACACCGACCTGCCGGGCTCCACGATCGTCGACGGCGGTCTGACCATCGAGGACTTCGCCGAGCGCACCGGGGTCGAGCTGACCGACGGCGACTACGAGACGGTGGCCGGGTTCGTGATCGCCCGACTCGGCCGGATCCCCGAGGTCGGGGACGCCACCGTCGTCGACGAGGTGCGCCTCGAGGTCGTCGAGATGGCGGCCCTGCGGGTCACCCGGATCGAGGTCACTCGCCCCGGGTGAGCGCCTCGTCGCGGGCCTCGCGGTCCGCGCGCGCCTCACGACGCTCGGCCAGGTCCAGGCGGCGGTCCTCGCGCTTCGCCTCCTGCATCGACTGACGCACCCACTGCGCGAACAGCACCGCGAAGAACGTCAGCCCCACGAGGTCACCCGCACCCCAGAGGATGCCCCCGGCCAGCTGCTGGTCGTCGAAGGGGTCCGGCAACCACGCCCCCATCGGCCCGTCGGCGAGCGACGGGTAGTGGTCGCCGCCGAGCAGCGTCTCCTGCCCCATGATCGTGACGCCGAGGAACGCGTGGAAGGGCAGCGTGAGCACGGTGAGCAGCACCCGGAACGGGTAACCCACGCGCCCGGGCAGCGGGTCGATGCCCATCAGCGGCCAGAAGAAGAGGGTCCCGACGGCCACGAGGTGCACGTGCATCATCTCGTGGACGTAGACCGAGTCGAGCGAGGCGTCGTACCAGCCGGAGAAGTAGAGCGCCCACGGCGAGATCACGTAGAGCAGGAACGTCAGCGGCGGGAAGGCCAGCACCTTCGCCACCGGCGAGTGCAGCACGACGAGCAGCCAGCGCCGCGGACGGGCGGGGAGCGTGCGCAGCGCCAGGGTGATGGGCGCGCCGAGCGCCAGGGCCAGCGGCACGATCATCGACAGCACCATGTGCTGCACCATGTGCATGCTCAGCAGGGTGGTGTCGTAGGCGGCTAGACCAGACGACGTGGCGATGTAGAACGCACCCATGCCCACGCCGACGAACGCGATCGTGCGCCCCACCGGCCAGCGGTCGCCGCGGCGACGCAGCGTGAGCACGCCCAGGAGGTAGAGACCCACCCCCCACACGGTGATCACGAGGGGCAGGGGCGCCAAGGACCACTGGGTGAAGAAGCCCTCGAGGGAGGGCGCCGGCAGGGTCTCGGAGCCCGAGAGGGCGGTCATGATCAGCGGTCCGGACACGATGTGAAGTTTATGACCCTCCTCGTGAGGGGGTCGGGGTGCCCTCAGCACCAGGTGCCAGACATAATGAACGTGTGGCGACGACTGCTCCAGCACCTATTCCGGCATCACGACTTCACGGGCACCACGACCGCCCGAGCATGGTCGCGGTAGGGACGATCATCTGGCTCTCCAGTGAGCTGATGTTCTTCGCTGCCCTCTTCGCGTCGTACTTCACCATCAGGGCGGTGAGCACGGACCTCTGGGCCCAGAACACCGAGGTGCTGAACGTCCCGTTCGCGGCGATCAACACCACGATCCTGGTGCTCTCCTCGCTGACCTGCCAGCTGGGCGTCTTCGCCGCCGAGCGCGGCCAGGTCGGTCGCAAGGGCTCGGTCTTCAGCATGAAGGGCTGGGGCCTGCGCGAGTGGTTCATCCTGACCTACGTCATGGGTGCCATCTTCATCGCCGGGCAGGCCATCGAGTACGCCGAGCTGATCCAGGAAGGCATCACGATCCCGGACTCGGCCTACGGCACGATGTTCTACCTCACCACGGGCTTCCACGGCATCCACGTGACGGGCGGGCTGATCGCCTTCCTCTTCGTGCTCGGCCGCACCTACATCGCCCGCAGGTTCACCCACGAGCAGGCGGTCAGCGCGATCGTCGTCTCGTACTACTGGCACTTCGTCGACGTCGTGTGGATCGGGCTGTTCGCCACGATCTACCTCATCAAGTGACCCGCAAGGACTCCCACGTGCGCCTCCTGAACCGAACCGCAGGTCGTCTCTCCCGGCACCGCCGGGGTCGCCTGGCCGGCCTCGTCCTGATGCTCCTCGGCCTCGTCCTCACGGGCAGCCTCTACTCCGCGTTCGCGCCGGCCCAGGCCGGATCCGCGGAGAGCAACGACGCCCTCGTCGCCGAGGGCCGTGAGCTCTTCCTGGTCAGCTGCGCCTTCTGCCACGGCAAGAACGGCGAGGGCGTCGTGACTGCCAACGGCACCCAGTACGGTCCTCCGCTGGCCGGCGTCGGCGCCGCGGCCGTCGACTTCCAGGTCGCCACCGGTCGCATGCCGATGGCCCAGCCGGGCGCCCAGAGCGCGGTCAAGCCGCGGATCTTCGACGAGGAGGAGACGGCCGCCCTGGCGGCGTACGTCGCCACCTTCGGCCCCGGACCTGCCATCCCCAACGAGAGCGACTACAGCCTCGAGGGCATGAGCGACGCCGACCGCGAGGAGGCCATCTCCCGCGGTGGCCAGATCTTCCTGACCAACTGCACCGCCTGCCACAACTTCGGCGGCAACGGCGGTGCCATGCCGCGCGGCGGCCAGGCACCCAGCATCCTCAACACCACCCCGGAGCACATCTACGAGGCGATGTTGACCGGTCCTGGCAACATGGACTCGTTCTCCAACGGCAATCTCTCGCCCGAGGAGAAGCGCGACGTGATCGCCTACATCGAGACCATCCGTGACCAGCCCGAGTACGGCGGGTTCGGCCTGGGCGGGCTCGGTCCTGTCAGCGAGGGCCTGTTCGCCTGGGTCATCGGGGTCGGCGGTCTGGTCGGGTTCGCGATCTGGATCGCGGCCCACACGACGCGCACGACCAAGCAGCCCACGAAGGGAGCGGACGCGTGAGCGACGCACACGACGACAAGACCCCGGTGAAGGCCGAGGGTCCTGGCACGGGCAACGTCCCCGCGATCGCGGACCCGGGCCTGCCGCCGCACCAGTGGCGTCCCACCGACGTGGACGAGCGTCTCGCCAAGCGCGCCGAGCGCCAGGTCGCGGGCATGTTCATGCTGTCCTCGGTGTTCGTCCTGCTCTTCCTGGTCTCCTACTTCGCACTGAAGGTCGGCGACAACCACACGACGTTCGCCGGTTTCGGCGCCTCCAACATCGCGCTGGGCTTCACCCTCGGCATGGCGCTGCTGCTCATCGGCGTCGGCATCATCCAGTGGGCCCGCAAGCTCATGGGTGACCACGAGATCGTCGAGATGCGTCACCCGGCCCGCTCCTCCGACGAGGACCGCGAGGGCACCCTGGAGGCGCTCAACCTCGGCCTCGAGGAGTCCGGCATCGGACGTCGTCCGCTGGTGCGCAACTCGCTGCTCGGTGCGGTCGGTCTGCTCGGCCTGCCTGCCGTCGTGATGCTGCGCGACCTGGGCCCGCTGCCGGGCGACAAGCTCTACTCCACCGTCTGGAAGCCGCGCATGCGCGTCGTCCGCGACGTCGTCGGCACCCCCATCAACGTCGCCGACATCGAGATCGGTGACCTCGTCAACGCCGAGCCCGAGATCATCTTCGCCGTCGACGAGGAGGGCGAGCACATCCTCGAGGGCGTCGAGCTCCAGGTCGCCAAGTCCAAGGCCGCCGTCATCCTGCTGCGCATGGACCCCTCCGACATGACCGTCGCCGAGGGCCGCGAGAACTGGTCCGTCGACGGCATCGTCTGCTACTCCAAGATCTGCACCCACGTCGGGTGCCCGATCTCGCTCAACGAGCGCAAGACCCACCACCTGCTTTGCCCTTGCCATCAGTCGACCTTCGACCTTGCCGACTCCGGTAAAGTTGTCTTTGGCCCCGCTGCGCGATCGCTGCCGCAGCTGCCCTTGATGGTCGATGAGGAGGGTTTCCTCATGGCACAGCGTGACTTCACCGAGCCGGTGGGTCCGAGCTTTTGGGAGCGTGGCTGATGAGCGTGGACACCAGCAAGGTCGCGGACAGCAACGCCGGCGAGCCGGCAACCGCGAAGAAGCCGGGCAAGGCCGGCGTCGTCGCCAACTGGGCCGACGAGCGCCTGGGCCTGGCCGGCCTGGCCAAGAAGAACCTCCGCAAGGTCTTCCCGGACCACTGGTCCTTCATGCTCGGCGAGATCGCCCTGTGGAGCTTCGTCGTCCTGCTGCTGAGCGGTGTCTTCCTCACGCTCTGGTACACCCCGAGCATGGGCGAGGTCGAGTACCAGGGCTCCTACAACCCGCTGCGCGGCGTGGAGATGTCCGAGGCCATGGCCTCGACGCTCAAGCTCTCCTTCGACGTCCGCGGTGGGCTGCTCATGCGCCAGATGCACCACTGGGCAGCCATGCTCTTCATCGCCTCGATGATGATCCACCTGCTCCGCGTCTACTTCACGGGCGCGTTCCGCAAGCCGCGTGAGCTCAACTGGGTCATCGGCTGCCTGCTGCTGCTGCTCGGCACGCTCGAGGGCTTCACCGGCTACTCGCTGCCCGACGACCTGCTCTCCGGCACCGGCATCCGCGCGGCCGACGGCTTCATGAAGTCGATCCCCGTGGTCGGCACCTACGCGTCGTTCTTCCTCTTCGGTGGCGAGTTCCCGGGTGACTCGATCATCCCGCGCCTCTACACCGTCCACGTGCTGCTGATCCCCGGCATCCTGCTGGCCCTGATCGCGGCGCACATGCTGCTGCTCGTCTACCACAAGCACACCCAGTGGCCCGGTCCCGGACGCACCGAGGAGAACGTCGTCGGGTTCCCGATGCTCCCCGTCTACGCGGCCAAGGCCGGCGGCTTCTTCTTCATCGTCTTCGGTGTCACCACGCTGATGGGTGGCCTGATGACGATCAACCCGGTGTGGAAGTTCGGTCCCTACGACCCGACCAAGGTCACCGCGGGGTCGCAACCCGACTGGTACATGGGCTGGCCCGATGGTGCGCTGCGCATCATGCCCGGCTGGGAGTCCAGCTTCCTCGGGGTCACGATCCCGTGGAACGTCTTCCTCCCGATCATCGTGCTGCCCGGCCTGATGTTCACCATCCTGCTCCTGCTGCCGTTCATCGAGTCCTGGATCAGCGGTGACAAGCGCGATCACCACCTGCTCGAGCGTCCGCGCAACGCCCCGACCCGCACGGCCGTCATGGTCGCGCTGATGACCTTCTACGGTCTGATGTGGGCCGCGGGCGGCAACGACATCATCGCGATCAAGCTGCACCTGAGCATCAACCAGATCACCTACTTCATGCGTGGAGCGGTGTTCATCGGTCCGATCATCGCGTTCATGATCACGCGACGTTGGTGCATCTCGCTGCAGCGTCACGACGAGGAGAAGCTCCTCCACGGCTACGAGACGGGCATCATCATGCGCTCGGCCGAGGGCGGCTACTCCGAGCGTCACCTGCCGATCAGCGAGACCGCCGCCTACACGTTGACCGCTCGGGACCGCGACGAGGTCTACACCCCCGGTGGCGGCACCGACGCCAACGGTCTCGACGAGAAGGGTGGACGTCTCGACGGTCTGCGCGGTCGACTCTCGACGCTGATGTATGCCGACAACGTCCAGCCGGTCACGACCGAGGAGCTGGAGGCGGCGCACCACCACGCCGACCACGAGCACGAGCTCCAGGCCGCGCTGGAAGGACACGCGGCCGACGGGCACCAGTTCGACGGTCATCACTCGGTCGACGGGGAGAACCTCCGCGGCGACCACTGATCGCTGAGCACCGATCCGGCTGCACGGCCCCGTCCGACCTCGTGTCGGGCGGGGCCGTTCGCATGTCCCACCGCGCCAGGATGCCGAGTCGGCGCAAATTTTGATCACCAGCGCGCAACAATTCGCCCACACGGCCAACAGGCGCGGTGGGACAAGCGAAACGCCCCCCCCCACACCACGGAGGACCGGGCCCGTCAACCCGATCAGTTCTAAAACAAAAATTGTCGCCCC
>NZ_JANNML010000017.1:0-2008 GCF_031397825.1 Nocardioides sp. | reverse complement strand
GCAGGGTCGTCCTCGGACTCCCCGCCCGAGTCGCCGCTGCACGCGGTGGTGAGCAGCACCAGGGAGAGCGGAAGGGCGAGCGCCGGGACCAGACCGCGGCGCCCCCGGGCCCGCGTCACGTACGTCGTCATGGCACCAGCCTGTCATGGACCGGTGAAGCCACACCGACGACCGGCTGGGAAGCAGGCGTCCCGGAGCCGTCGCGACGCCCGTCGGCGGGGGGAAGGTCGACCGGAGAGCCGGACTCGGCCGCGGCCATCGCCGGTCCGCGACCGACCCAGGCGAGCACCAGGGTGTCCTCGCCCTTGAGGAAGCGGTGGCAGCGCACGCCACCGGTGGCGCGGCCCTTGGCGGGGTACTCCGCGAACGGCGTCACCTTGACCGACCCGGGCTCGGTGCCCGGCAGCGCCGTGCTCGAGCCGGAGACGGTGACGACCACCGCCTCCTCGTCGACGGTGAAGGCGCCGAAGAAGACCGCCTGGGCGCCGGCGGCCAGCCGGACACCGGCGATCCCACCGCCGCTTCGGCCCTGCGGCCGCACCGCACCCGCCCCGAAGTGCAGCAGCTGCGCGTCGCTGGTCACGAAGCAGAGCTCCTCCTCGCCCGTGGTGAGCTCGACGGCCCCCACGACCTCGTCGCCGTCGGCCAGCCGCAGCACCTCCCACGCGTCGCGCGAGAGCAGCTCGGGGTTGACCCGCTTGACCACGCCCTGCCGGGTGCCAAGCGCCAGGCCCGCCCCCTGGTCGGTCAGGGTCGTCAGCGCCAGCGCGCGCTCGTCGCCCTCGAGCTGGAGGAAGGTGCTCAGCGGGGCGCCACCCTGCAGGTGCGGGGCGTTGGCGGTCGGCGGCAGCGCCGGCAGGTCGACCACGTCGAGGCGGACCACCCGGCTCGCCGTCGTGACGACGCCGACGTGACCGCGGGCGGTGGCACGCACGGCCGAGACGATCACGTCGTGGCCGCTGCGCCCCTCGCCCGAGCCCGGGGTCTCGTCGCTCTGCGAGCGCGCCAGCAGGCCGGCGGAGGACAGGAACACGAAGCAGGGGTCGTCGGTGACCTCCAACGAGAGCGCTGCCGCCGACGGCTGGCCGGCCGACTGCAGCAGCACGGTCCGTCGCGGGGTGCCGTGCGCCTTCGCGATCTCGGCCAGCTCGTCGGAGACGACGGCGCGCAGCTTGCTCTCGTCGTTGAGGATCTCGTCGAGCGCGGCGATCCGCAGCTCGAGCTCCTCCTTCTCCTTCTCGAGCTCGATGCGGGAGAACCTCGTCAGCCGGCGCAGCTGCAGGTCGAGGATGTACGTCGCCTGCGGGTCGTCGAGGTCGAACACGCTCATCAGGCGCGCCTTGGCCTCCGAGCCGTCGTCGCTGGAGCGGATGAGCTGGATGACCTCGTCGATGTCGAGGATCGCGACGAGCAGTCCCTCGACCAGGTGCAGCCGCTCGGCCGCCCGGGCCCGCCGGTAGGCCGAACGCCGCCGTACGACGTCGTACCGGTGGGCGAGGTAGACCTCGAGTAGCTCCTTGAGCCCCAACGTGCGGGGCTGGCCGTCGACGAGGGTGACGGCATTGATGCCGAACGAGTCCTCCATCGGCGTGAGCCGGTAGAGCTGCTCGAGGATCGCCTCGGGGTTGAAGCCGTTCTTGACCTCGATGACGAGGTTGAGGCCGTTGGCGAGGTCGGTGAGGTCCTTGACGTCGGAGATGCCCTGCAGCTTCTTGGCCAGCACGAGCGTCTTGATGCGCTCGATGACCTTCTCCGGGCCCACGCCGTAGGGCAGTTCGGTGACCACGAGACCCTTGCGGCGGGGCGTGACGTTCTCGACGCGGACGGTGGCCCGCATCTTGAAGGTGCCGCGACCGGTCTCGTAGGCGTCGCGGATGCCGCCGAGCCCGATGATCTTGCCGCCGGTCGGCAGGTCGGGGCCGGGGATGAAGCGCATGAGCGCGTCGAGGTCGGCGTTCGGGTGGGTGATGAGGTGACGCAGCGCCTGCACCACCTCGACGAGGTTGTG
>NZ_JANNML010000016.1:0-40765 GCF_031397825.1 Nocardioides sp. | reverse complement strand
AGGAGCTTGCTGACCCAGCCCGGGCTCACTCCGTACTTGCGGGCGGCTTGGGCCTGGGTGAGGCCTTCGATCTCGACGGCGGTGATGACCAGCCTGGCTTTCGACACGACCGAGCATCAGGCCACCTCCAGGAGCAGACGGTGTTTCCTATGTCCTGAGACATGTGTTGCCTATGTCCTGAGCCAGCACATGACAGGCGGCTCACCAGTTGGCCCCTGACCTGCAGCGATGCAGGGCGGGGGCCTTCGTCATGGGGTCGGGAAGGGCCGAAGTCAACAGAGGGCCAACAGAAACTCCCTGGGCTGCGGACGCCGGTGATTGTCTTAAGGTCGCTCCCGCGAACCTGGCACAGGCGAGATGTTCGAGACGGAGCCTCTCCGTGTGCCGCTCATGCTTTGTCCCGATTGCTCGAACGACGTCTCAACGTCGGCCCTGGCTTGCCCTCACTGTGGCCGCCCGGGTGCGCCGCTCGCACGCTCGCGGCAGCAACTGAGCGCTCGGCAGCAGCTGAGCTCTCGGCAGACGGTCATGGTCTGCCTCGTGGGCGCACTGATCGTCATCGCCCTTTCCGCTGCCGTCGGGGGAGGACTCGGCTTCCTGATGGCGATGGCAGCTGCAGCGCTGATGCGCCGACGGTAACCGCAACTTCCGATCACCGCGTGCCGATGGTCAGGTGGGACGGCGTAGATGCATGAGCATGGCTCAGGGAGCCGCCTGCCCTTTTCGACCTGCCGGACACCAACGCGTTCATGGGCGCGCCGCGTGTTGTCAGGCTCAACGTTCTGGCACGAGCAGGTTGACGGTGGTGATTCGTCCCTCGTCATCGATCCATAACCAGACCGACCAGTCGTCGTCGCAGGACGTCAGCTCGACTGGGTAGAGCACGATCTGCTTCTCGACAGGGAGGCCGTTGGGGAGTCCGCCGAGATCGATGAGTTCGCACGTGTCGCCCTGGGGGAAGCGGGTCACATCGCTGAACTCACCGGTCTCGACTTCACCATCGCGTCCGGCGACGACCAAAGGCGACACCTCACAGTCCTGCGGCGTGACTCCGGAACAGAGCGACCACGAGGCCGGGTCGTTGGCGGCGGCCGCGGTGACCGTGGCCCACGGCGCGTAGCCGAGCAACTGCTGGACCTCGGGTGCCCAGGTCGGAGGCGGTCCGCCGCGGGCGAAACGCAGGAAAGCGCTCGCAGCCGCATCGAGACCGGCGCAATCGCGTGTCGTGTGTGGGACCTCCACAACGAGCGTGACCGGCCCACGCCAGCCTGGGTCGTCCTCGCGGTCCTCCTCAAGGTCCTGCTGGATCGGCGCCTGCTCCACCACTCCGCGGCGCGGGTGACAAGCTTCCTGTTTCTCGATCCGGGCGGGGTAGCCGGCAGCCGTGACTCGGTCCCGCGCCTCAGTCAGAGAGAGGCCGACTACGTCGGGGATCGGTTCCAGCTCGCTTCCGCGGGCACTCTCGGACCAGGCGACCACGGCGTCGATCGCTCCGGCAGTCTCATACAGCGCAACCTTGGCGGGGCAGCGCGGCTGTGCGGTGACGTCCGCGAAGTCGATGGTGAGAGTGAGCGCCTCACGATCTGCAACGTCTCGCGGCCGCCCGATTCCACACCATGTGTCGGGCGGAGTACCCGCGGTGACCTGAAGCTGCGGCATCAGGTAGGAGTCGCCGACGCGTAGCACCTGCTCGCTGCCTCGGCCGAGGATGCTCAGCGCCGAGTTTGCTCCCCAATCACCGCGAGCCGCGTCGGCTCCGGACAGCGTCCCGGTTCGCACACCGTCCACAAACAGCCCCACTTCGTCGGCGAAACGGGGGGATGGGCCGCGGCCGGTAGCGAAGTCGAGGAACCGCCAGGGCTCCCGAAGATCAGCAAAGCAGTCAGTGGTCGCGCCCTGGTACGACAACAGCACCGTGACGGTCTCGCCAGGCGACAACGGGGTCCCCGCGACCGGCTCGGTCCCCACCGGCCGACCCGCGGGGTCACAGTTGATCTCCTTGCCGTAGCGGACGTCGAGCCCGAGCTCCCGGAGCAGGCCGCTGGCCGACTCCCGGGTGTGCCCGAAGACAGACGGCACGGTGCCGTCCGGCGTCCCGGCTAGGACGACGGGAGCGGGCTTGTCGGCCTCGGGTTCGCCACCAGGGAGGATGCCGGTCAGGGCGGTCCCCGCCACGACCAAACCGGCTACGGCCGCAGCGGCCGCCAGGGGCGCCAGGTATCGCCGACGGCGTGATCCGCCCACGCGCGAGGTCCTGGCACGACTCATACCGCCCGTCCGCGCGATGGCGGCTGCCAGGTGCGCATCGGTGTTGACCTCGATGCCGTTCGCGATCCTGTGCAACTCGGCGCGAACTCGGTCCTCACTCAGCATGGTCGACCTCCTCATCCGCCAGCAGTTCGATGAGCCGCGCGCGGGCTCGCAACAAATGGGTGCGCACAGTCGATGCTGAGCAGCCCAGAAGTGCGCCGATCTCCGCGGCCGACTGGTCCTCGTAGTAGTGCAGCGCCACTGCCGCGCGCTGCTGCGCCGGGAGGGCGCGCAGCGCGGCCGCGAGGTCCAGATCGCGCTCCGGTGGTAAGGAGTGCGGCGACTGACCACGGGTCAGTGCGCGGCGGGATCCCTCCCGGCGGGCTACTCGGACCGCCATCCGGATCGAGATGCGTCGCAACCACGCCTGTGGACTGTCGTAGTTCCGGACCTTCGCCCAGTTCCGGTAAAGCTGGCCGAAGGCGTCCTGCGCCACGTCCTCGGCCAACTGCTGGTCATGCAGAATCAAGTACGCCGTCCGCACCGTCCGCCCGAATTCGCAGCGAAAGAAGTCGGAGAACTCTTGGTCATCCGGCTCGGTCATCGACGCACCTCGCCGCGGGCGGAATGAACTTCATGGCTCTATACAGACCCAACAAGGCGACCACGTCCACTGCGACTCGCAGATATTTCCGGGCTCGCGTCCCAGAAGGACTCGTGCCCCTCGGCGGATCGATGACGATGCCCGGGACGGACCCGGTGGGATCGGCCGCCTTCGCGCAGACGAGCGGCGCGCTCTCCGTCGGGGCCTCGTCGGTGGCGACGAAGCGGGTGCCCATGTTGACCGCGACGGCACCCAGCGCCAGGGCGGCCACGGGGCCTCGTTGGTGGCGATGCCGCCGGAGGCGACGACGGGGATGTCGAGGGCCTTGACGGCGGCCCTCGCCCAGGCGACCGTGCAGTGCACCCTCGACGGCTACATCGACAACATCCTCAAGAGCGACGACCAGTTCGACCAGTGCGTCGACGACCGCATCGGTTGATGACAGCAGTCAGCCGTCAATCCTCCACTGAGATCACCGCGAGTCGTGGGTGCGAACCCGACGCTGACACGCAGACCTGTCTCTCATTATTGACGTTTGATGCCAAATGACTAAAATGAGATACATGCCAGCTGCTAGTCCGTATACGAGTCCTCAACAACAGGAAGACCTTGAACGCCTCGGGGCCCGCCTGCGCGAGCGCCGCAAGGCCCTCGGTGTCACGGTAGTCGCCTGCGCTGAAGCTGCTGGCGTCTCGCGCGTGACCATGCACCGGATCGAGGCAGGCAACCCCTCGGTCACGATCGGCGCCTACAGCAATGTCGCGGCCGCACTCGGGCTCCACCTCGTTGTCCCGATCCTCGACACGCCGGCAGCAGAGCCGGTGATGATCGCGGTCGGCGACTATCCCGGCCTGCGCACGCTGGCCTGGCAGACCGACGCCGGCACGACGATCACCGAGACTGAGGCACTCAACCTCTACGAACGCGGCTGGCGACACCTCAACCAGGAGGCGCTCACCGATAACGAGAAGGCGTTCATCCAGCACCTCGCGGACACCTACAGCAACGGGAGGCTCCTTGTTTAGGCGGTTGCACCACCAACGGGTGGCCGAGGTGCTGTCGATGCTCGACGCACCGCTCCTGGCCGAGCACAACTGCTGGTTCGGCGGCGGCACCGCGATCGTCCTCGCCAACGGTGAGTTCCGTGAATCGGTCGATGTCGACTTCCTGGTCTCTGACCAGCAGTCCTACCGAAAGCTGCGCCAGATCGTGAGGGACCATGGGCTCGAAGCTCTGGCCACACGCGAGCTGGACCTCGGTCGGACACCCTCCGTCGACGGTTACGGGATCAGGGCCTCGGTGCTCGTTGCGGGGGTCGCGATCAAGTTCGAGATCATTCACGAAGGCCGCGTCGACCTCGATACTCCCTCCCCGGCGGATGAGATCTGCGGCGTACGGGTCCTGACGCGAACCGACCAGGTCGCAAGCAAGCTGCTTGCCAACGACGACCGCTGGGCAGACACCTCGACCTTCGGCCGCGACCTCATCGACCTGGCCATGATGGATCCCGACACCGCCGCCTTGACGGCCGGCGCGCAGAAGGCAGTCGACGCCTACGGCAAGACGGTCGGAGAGAGCCTCAACAACGCAGTCGCCCACCTCCACGAACGCCCGCACCGTCTTGACGCATACATCCGCGCACTCAAGATGGACGCGCCCCGAGCAGTTGTCTGGCAGAGCATCCGCCACCTGTCCGCGAGATGCGCGAAGGTCGAAGGTCTCGGGTAACCAAGCGGTAGTGCACGTCAAGACAAACAGTCACCTGATCGTGGAGCAGACCCGATCGCAGCGGCGCGGGCGATGCGTTGGGCTATGCGGTAGCCGTCGACTGGGTCGACTGGTTGGCCTGGGCGGCGCCGAGGTTCACCTGAGCCGCACCGTCGCACCGAGGCTGCTGGGCACCCGCTCGAGCAGCACGCGGACCGAGTGGGCCTTGGCGTCGTAGGTCCAGGTGCGGACCTTGCGTCCGTCTACCCGCACACTCGCGGGCCGGTCGACGGCGAGCACGCGGAGCTCCCAGGTGCGCACCCGCAAGGCTCCCGTGAAGCTGCCGCGGGCGCGTCCGATCCGCACGGTCACCGTGCCGTTCTTCCGCTGCTGGTGGAACGAGGTGCGGGTGAAGGCTCCCCGCTCGTAGGCGAAGCCGGCGCCGGCATCGTCGTAGAGCTGACCGCGACCGCGTGGTCCCGGGTAGGCGGTGAGCACCATCCGCCTCGTGGGGGCCAGGCCCGCGCGCGTTCCGACGCGGTGGCTTGGCAGCACCGATCCGGCCCGCACCAGGACCGGGATGCGGTTCAACCCGACCTTGACGGTCGTGACCGCGGGCCCACGCAGGCGCCGGCCCGTCGTGCGCTCGACCCACTGCCCCGGCGGCACCCACAGCCGCACCGAGGCGCGAGTGCCCGGTGTCGTCACGGGCGCGACCACGAGGTCGCGGCCGAAGGTGAACTGGGTGGGGTGCTGGTAGGCGCGCTTCTGGCGGGGCCAGCTCAGGTACAGCGGCCCGGCCATCGGCAGACCGGTGTCCACTGCTCGACGGGCCGCGGTGTAGGTGTAGGGAACGAGCTCGCCGCGCAGCCGCAGGGCCGTCGTCGCGGCCCTGCGGGTCTGGCCGTCGTACTCCCAGGGGAGACGCTTGCCGTGGTTGGAGTGCAGCCGGTCGAGAGGTTGGAAGGTGCCGAGCTGCAGCCAACGGACGTAGAGGTCGTCGGAGAGCGGCGCCCCCGCCTGTGCGGCAGCGACAGCGTTGCACTGTCCCGCCTGGGGCTCGCCGTTGAAGCTGCCGATGTCGTGGGTCACGTAGGGCATGCCGATCGCGGCCTCGGCCGCCGTGTGCTCGGCCTGGAAGGCCAACATCTCCCAGGTGGCGCAGGTGTCACCGGTGAAGTGGATGGCGCTGCGGTGCTCTGCCAGGGCGCCCGTGCCCCCGGCGCCGACGCTGCGGTCGCCGTAGGAGCCGTCGTTGAGGTACTCCCCGCCGATCCGCGAGGGCGCCGGCCACCGGCTGCCCAGCCCCCGGTTGTAGTCGGCGTACTGCGAGTTGATCCAGGTGTCCGGGCTGAGCCCTGGGGCCTCCGCGGCGCCCTCGGCCTCACAGCACCAGTCGAGCCAGAACGCATCGATCCCGGTGGCAGCGAGCTTGTCGTGGAGGTCGAAGTAGGCCTTGAGCTGCCGGGCGTCGGTCCAGTCGAACACGTGGCACTCGCCGGTGGTGTCGGCCTGGATGGGCCGGCAGTCCTGGCTCGACGCGAGTCCGCCCGCGGCCTCGTTCGTGGCCTCGAACTGTGGGTCGTTGCTGCTGATCGAGGGGTGGATGTTGGCGATCAGGGCGATGTCGCGACGCTGCGTCCAGTCGACGAAGGTGTCCGGGTCGGAGAACAGGTCCCTGTTCCAGTCCCACCCGTTCCAGGCGAACGCCCGGCCGGGCTGACCCACCGCGAGGGTGGCCACGGCCGAGCCGACCGGGTCGTTCTGGCGCTTGAAGTCGGTGTCGAGCGAGAGGGTGTCCAGCGGCACCCGCTCCCGCTCGAAGCGCTTCACGAGGGCGCGGAACTCGGCCTCGGTGTAGGCGAAGTACTTCGAGAACCACACGCCGAACGCGTTGCGAGGCAGCAGCGGAGCGGCACCCGTCAGCGTGCGCAGGTCGGCGAGGGCTCGACGGAAGTCGTGTCCGTAGGCGAAGGCGTACCAGTCCCGATAGGTGCCGTCGCGCTGCGGCCGGACCCGGAAGCCGGGCTCCTGGTCGACCAGGAGCACGGTGTCGCTGTCGTCGACGACGTGCCAACCCTCTCGCGTGAGGATGCCGTTGTTGAGCGGCTCCCGCCCGGTGGAGAGGTCCAGTCCGCGTGTCCATCCGCCGAGGTAGGAGTGCTCGGCGCCCGGACGGGGGCGCACGGTCCGCGACCGGTTGCCGTCGCGGAAGGTGAGGACGAGGTTGCCGGCGCTGAAGTCGCGACCCCGCCGCCAGCGAAGCTCGACCTGACGGGTCCGGATCACCCGCCAGGCGCCCTCCACTGCGGTGGTGAACTGCGGCGCCGCGCCCAGGCCGTCGCTCGAGCGGTCCGGCACGGTCATGGTCGGGGTGTTCTCGAAGCGGCCGTTGGCGGCGTACTCCATCCGGATCAGGGTGGGCGTGATGACCTGGAAGCGAGCGCGCCCGTCGGTCACGGCGCGGCCCTGGGACGGCGCTGGGGACTGGGACTGCGCTTGAGACCGGGACTGGGCCTCTGGCATCGCCTCGGCCGACGGGCCGGCGATGAGCAGGGTCGCGGCGAGGGCCAGGGCCATCAGGATGCGCACGGCGTTCACTGTAGGTCCGCCACGGCGTCGCGGGGGCGATCTCGCTGGACGGGACCTCGCCGAGCCTGGGCCGGCTGCGGAGAGCGCGACGTGCTGCCCTCGCCGCAGGTGGCGCGGGTCAGCCTGGACAACGTGACGGCGCTCGCCAGGGCCCGGTTGCCTGCCGGGGAGAAGTGCAGTCGATCGCCACCGTCGTACCGGGGCCTGATCCTGCTGCTGTCGTGAGGATCCCGCACTGCCGCATCGAAGTCGATGACGCCGTCGGAGAGGTTCTGGAAACGGATCCACCGGTTCACCTCGCGCCGCAGGTCGTCGGCCGACTCGTTGCCGTACGTCGGAACGATCATGCCGCCGGAAGGAGCGATGGTGCCCAAGGAGATGCGGACTCCTGCTCGGTGGCTTCGACGGATCAACCAGCGATATCCGTCGATCAGCTGCTCGGCGGTGACACCGCCCTCCAGGCTGTAGGTCACGGGGAGGTCGTTCATCCCGGCGTGTCCTTGGCCGATGTCGTTGATGCCCTCGACCACCACCACCTCGGTCACGCCCGCCTGGGAGAGGGCATCGATGGCGTAGCGTTTCAGGGCACTGGGACCGCCCTGTGACTGCAGGCCGTCGGCGAGGATGCGGTTGCCTCCGATGCCCGCGTTGAGCACGGAGAGCGTGATCCCCCGTCGGTCGAGCCGGCGCTGCAGGAAGTCTGGGTACCGCACGTTCCTGTCCACGGTCGCCAGGTCTTCACTGACGACGTCGGAGTTGCCTTGGAAGCCGTCGGTGATCGAATCGCCGAACGTCACGATGGACCCCGTGCTTCGGGGCGCCCGCACGTCGATGCCGGCCAGGAAGTACCACCCCGTGGAGGCGCCGTTGACCCCCGATGTCTCGGTGAAGGCCCCTCCGTCGGAGTCGGCGGCGTGGTCTCCAGATCCGACCGGCGACAGGTAGCTCGTCTGGCGGGTGATGTAGTGCTCGGTCGGAGAGGTGATGACGTCCGGAACGACCACGGTGACGGCCGTGGGCGAGAAGGACCGGAGTCGGGCCGAGACGGTGTCGCTGAAGACGTCCTCGCCGGCCGGGATCGTGACGGTGGGTCGGCCGTCGAAGGTCACCGGACGCAGTGAGCCTGCCACGACCGACGGGCCGTCCTTCTGCCTGGCGATGGTCACGGGTCCCAGCGTGATGGGGGTCTTGCCGAACCGGTTGGTCAGACGGATCCGAAGGCGGCTGCCCGACAGGTGCGGCGTCACGATCATGCGCAGGCTCTGCTCGGCGAGTGCCGGCCGACTGACGCCGCCGTCGCTCGGTGCTGCTGCCCAGGAGCCGACCCAGTGTCTGCCCGCACAGCCAGCATTCGCGGAGTCCGGGGTCGAGGTCGCCGCGGCCGGCTGCCAGGTGACCGACGCCGCACCCGGAGCCACCAGCGCCACTGCCATGAGCAGCGCCAACGCCGTCGCGCGAGCCCGTCTGGCCATGGCGTGCCCCCTCGGCCGCGACGATGGTGGTCGAGAGCGCGTCAGCCGGTGGGGTCGCATGTGTCATGCAACGGTGCATGTTACTCGGAGTTACGGCTAGTCTGGGCATTGCTCGTGGACGGACTCGCCCGCTCCCCACACGTTCGCTGCGGCGATCCAGACGGGGTGTCCGTCACGGGAAGGCGTTGGGTGCCAGCGCGTAGCGGCGGTCCGGGGAGGCTGCGTCGATCGGGCTGGGCTCGGTCGCGAGCTGGATCGTGCCGTCGAGAGCGACTCGCACGATGGCCTGGGTGTCGCCCTGGGTGGTGTCCAGGAGAAGGTGTTGGTCGTCCTCCCACACGGCAGTCCAGAAGGCGAAGCCCGCGGGGGTCGTGAACTCGTGGAGCTGGCTGCCGGAGGCGGCGTCGAAGACGCCCCACGTCACGGGTGCGTTGGGGGCCCTGTAGCGCACCCCGACGACCGACGACCCGCCCGGGCTGAAGTCGCGCAGCTGCCAGCCCTGCTTCGTCCAGGCCACGGACCCGGTGGTCGGGTCGAGGACCGCGCCGGTGGGCGGTGCGTCCTGGCTGCCGGCGAGGAGCCCGCTGACGAGACCGAGGCGTGCGTTGACGCCCGTGACCCTGGCGAGAGGGTCGAGGGTGGTCGTGGTGCCGTCGAGGGCGAGCAGCACGGGCTGCCCCTCGTTGTAGGGGCTGGCGACGACCGCGTCGCCGAGGATCCCGACCACGGCGGCGTCCCGGAGCGGCATCGGCCGGGTCCGGTCGGCGGCCGAGGAGGGCCCGGTCGGTCCCAGGTGGAGGGTGATCTCGCCACCGCCACGCGTGCAGTCGGCGGTCGCTGGGCTGACCGCGAAGGCGGTGGAGGCCCCGTCCGGGCTGAGGGCCAGGCTGCCGTGACCGCACCACTGCGCCTCGTCCTCGTGGTCGAGCCAGATGACGTGACCGTCTCCGCGGCGCACCACCAGGAGCGAGTCGCGGTAGGGCACGACGCGGACGACGTCGTCGAAGGGCAGCCTGGTCCTGGTGCCGTCAGCGGCGACGTAGTCGCGACCGTCGATCCAGGCGATGGCGGGGGGAGCTCCGAGGGCCACATCAGCCAGCGTCACCGGCGCCGTCGACTCCTGCGAGGGGCCGACCGGCCCGCTGCCGGTGTCGCTGGACCGTGAGGCGTTGACGACGAACGGTGCCGCGAGCACCAGGGCGGCGGCTGCGGTCGCGACACCGACGCGGAGGTTGCGGCGACGACGCAGGTGCCGCGCGGTGGAGACGACGTCACTCAGCGGGGTCGAGGGCGTCTCGAAGTGCTCGATCCGCTCGCGCAGGGCGTCGCTGAGGAGGTCCTCGGGCCGGGTCATGACATCTCCTCGGGAAGGCGGGTGCGCAGTGCGGCGAGTGCCCGGCTCGCCTGGGACTTCACGGTGCCGAGCGAGATGCTGAGGGCGTCGGCGATCTCCGCCTCCGAGAGGTCCTCGTAGTAGCGCAGCACGATCACGGCGCGTTGCCGCGGGGGCAGGGATGCGACGAAGCGCCAGACGGCCTCGCGGCTTCCGTCGTACTCGATCGCCGGCTGGCCGACCTCCGGCGGTTCGTCGGTGACCACCTCGCGGCGTCGCCATGGTCGCCGCCACGCCGTGCGGTGCTCGTTGAGCAGGATACGGCGCGCGTAGGCGTCGAGGCGGTCACGGTCGTCCAGACGGTCCCAGGCGAGGTAGAGCTTGGCCAGCGTGATCTGCACGAGGTCCTGGGCGGCGTGCTCGTCGTTGGTCAGGAGCAGCGCGAGTCGCTGGAGAGCCGGCTCGCGCGCGACCAGCCAGGAGTCGAACGCCACCACCGATGCATCCTTCGTCACTGTGTGCGGCACACCCCTTACACGCAGCGCGTCCGCCGACGGTTGCACGGAATCCAGACGGATCCGCCCCGGCAGCGCGGGCGGGCGCCGACAGCACCCTCTCATGCTCGCTCGCTCCCAGCGGACGGTTCACCGGGAGGGCGGCGGGTAACGGACCCGGTGACTCATGACCCGAACGACCACTTCGTCCACGTGCGTGGTGCCAGCGAGCACAACCTGAGGAACGTCGACGTCGACGTGCCGCGCGACGCCATGGTGGCCTTCACCGGTGTCTCCGGGTCGGGCAAGTCCTCGCTGGCCTTCGGCACCTTGTACGCCGAGGCGCAGCGACGCTACTTCGAGTCCGTGGCGCCCTACGCCCGGCGGTTGCTGCAGCAGGTCGACGCCCCGCACGTGCAGGAGATCACCGGCCTGCCACCTGCCGTGGCGCTCCAGCAGCGCCGCGGGGCGGCGAGCTCGCGCTCGACGGTCGGGACGATCACCACGCTGTCGAACCTGCTGCGGATGCTCTACTCCCGCTCGGGCACCTACCCCGAGGGTGCCCGGCACCTCGCGGCCGAGGCGGTCTCGCCCAACACCGCGGCCGGCGCGTGCCCCCGCTGCCACGGCCTCGGCCAGGTCCACGACGTGACCGAGGACCTGATGGTCCCCGACCCCTCCAGGAGCATCCGCGACGGTGCGATCGCGGCGTGGCCCGGTGCGTGGCAGGGGGCCAACCTGCGCAGCATCGTGACGGGCCTCGGGATCGACGTCGACCGGCCCTTCGAGAAGCTGCGAAAGAAGGACCGCGACTGGCTGCTCTTCACCGACGAGCAGCCCTCGGTGCTGATCAAGCCGGAGCGGGACCGCATCGACCACGGGTACTACGGGAAGTTCTGGAGCGCCCGCAAGCACGTGCTGCACGTGCTGGCCGACTCCAAGAGCGAGCAGATGCGCACCCGCGCGCTCCGCTTCGTGCAGGAGGCTGCCTGCGGCGAGTGCCACGGCACCGGCCTCCAGGCGGAGGCGCTCGCGGTGCACTTCGCCGGCGCCTCGATCGCCACGGTCAACGCCACGTCGCTGGCCGAGGTGGCCGACCTGCTGCGCCCCTTCGCGACCCAGGGGGAGACCGAGGTGACGGTGCGGCTGTGCGCCGACCTGCTCGCGCGCATCGAGGTCCTTCTCGACCTGGGCCTGGGCTACCTCTCGCTGGGCAGGAGCTCGACCACCCTCTCGCCCGGCGAGGCCCAGCGCCTGCGGATCGCGACCCAGCTGCGCTCCGGGCTCTTCGGCGTGGTCTACGTCCTCGACGAGCCCTCAGCCGGGCTGCACCCCGCCGACGCCGAGCCGCTGCTCGCCGTGCTCGACGCGCTGGTCGGCGCCGGCAACTCGCTCTTCGTCGTGGAGCACGACATGGACGTCGTACGACGAGCCGACTGGGTCGTCGACATCGGTCCCGGCGCCGGTGAGGGTGGCGGCCGGGTGCTCTACTCCGGGCCCGTCGCGGGGCTGGAGCAGGTCGCGGAGTCGGTCACGGCGCGACACCTCTTCGACGATGGGCCGGTCGAGGCGCGCGAGCCCCGGGAGCCGCGCGGCTGGCTGCGGCTCAGCGGCGTGACCCGCCACAACCTGACCGACCTCGCGGTCGAGGTCCCGACCGGCGTGCTGACCGCCGTGACCGGGGTGTCGGGGTCGGGCAAGTCGACCCTGGTCACCCAGGTCCTCGCGGAGCTGGTGCGCGAGCACCTCGGGCTGCCCGAGGGAGAGGACGCGGAGACGGTCGGGACCGACGGGGGGCCCGATGGTGTGCCGGTGGCCCGGGCGGACGGGCTCGAGGCCGTCGACCGGATGGTGCGGGTCGACCAGCGCCCGATCGGCCGGACGCCGCGGTCCAACCTGGCGACGTACACCGGGCTCTTCGACGCCGTCCGCAAGCTCTTCGCGGCGACCGACGAGGCGCGCGCCCGTGGCTACACGGCCGGCCGCTTCTCCTTCAACACCGCGGAGGGACGCTGCGAGACCTGCCAGGGGGAGGGGTTCGTGGCGGTCGAGCTGCTCTTCCTGCCCGGCACCTATGCGCCGTGCCCGACGTGCCACGGCGCGCGCTACGACGAGCAGACGTTGGAGGTGACCTACCGCGGGTGCAGCATCGCCGACGTGCTCGCGATGACCGTCGACGACGCGGCCGGCTTCCTCGCGGACAGCCCGGCGGCCTCGCGCAGCCTCGAGACGCTGCGCGAGGTGGGGCTGGGCTACCTGCGGCTCGGTCAGCCTGCGACCGAGCTCAGCGGTGGCGAGGCCCAGCGGATCAAGCTGGCGACCGAGCTGCAGCGCGCCCGCCGTGGCCACACCCTCTACCTCCTCGACGAGCCGACGTCCGGGCTGCACCCCGCCGACGTCGTCGTGCTGCTGCGCCAGCTGCACCGGCTGGTCGACGAGGGCGACACCGTCGTCCTCGTCGAGCACGACCTCGACACCATCGCCGGCGCCGACTGGATGATCGACCTCGGACCGGGCGGAGGCGACCGCGGCGGCCAGGTGGTGGCCGTCGGCAGACCGCGTGCGGTCGCGAGCGCGGGCATCGGGGCGACGGCGCCCTACCTCGCGCGGCGGCTCGGCTGAGCAGTCATCGGGGCGTTGTCGGCGTCACGGGGAGGGCGGTCGCGAGACGGCCTAGGTTGGAGGCATGCCCGCTGCCTTCCTGCACGCCGCCGCCCGCACGCCCTTCGGCCGCTTCGGCGGAGCCCTGGCCGACATCCGACCCGACGACCTGGCCGCGGTGGCGTTGTCCGGGGTGCTGGCCCAGGTGCCCGACCTGGATCCGGCTCGGATCGGCGACGTGGTGTGGGGCAACGCCAACGGTGCGGGGGAGGACAACCGCAACGTGGGCCGGATGGCGGTGCTGCTCGCGGGGTTGCCGACGTCGGTGCCGGCGACGACGGTGAACCGGCTCTGCGGCTCGTCGCTCGACGCCGCCATGATCGCGTCGCGCACGATCGAGTCGGGCGACGCGGACGTCGTCGTCGCCGGGGGCGTGGAGTCGATGACCCGGGCGCCGTGGGTGCTGCCGAAGCCGTCGCGGGCGTTCCCGGCCGGCAACGTCACGGCGGTCTCGACGACGCTGGGGTGGCGGCTGGTCAACGAGCGGATGCCGGCGGAGTGGACGGTCTCGCTGGGCGAGGCCAACGAGATGCTGGCCGAGCGGTTCTCGATCTCGCGCGAGCGGCAGGACGCGTTCGCCGCCCGGTCGCACAACCTGGCCCACGCAGCCTGGGAGGCGGGGTTCTACGACGACCTGGTCGTCGGCGTCCCCGACGTCGACCTGACCCGCGACGAGGGCATCCGGCCCGGCTCGAGCGCGGGGAAGCTCGCCGGGCTGAGGCCGTCGTTCCGCAAGGACGGCACCATCACCCCGGCCAACGCGTCCCCGCTCAACGACGGCGCCGCGGCCGTGCTCCTGGCGGGGGAGGGCGTCGACCTCGGCGTCGCTCCGCTGGCCCGCATCGCCGGTCGTGGGGTCCATGCTCTCGACCCCCAGGACTTCGGCTTCGCCCCCGTCGAGGCGGCCAACCACGCGCTCGCCCGCGCCGGGATCACCTGGGCCGACGTCGGTGCCGTCGAGCTCAACGAGGCCTTCGCGGTGCAGTCGCTGGCCTGTGTCGACGCCTGGAGGATCGACCCGGAGATCGTCAACGCCAAGGGTGGCGCCATCGCCATCGGACACCCGCTCGGGGCCAGCGGCACCCGCATCCTCGGCACGCTCGCCCATCGCCTCCGGGAGAGCGGCGAGCGCTGGGGAGTGGCCGGCATCTGCATCGGTGTCGGCCAGGCGCTGGCCGTCGTGATCGAGAACGTCGACGCATGACCACCGTCTGCGAAACCACTGCCGAGGCGGTCGCCGACATCGCCGACGGCAGCACCGTGCTGATCGGTGGGTTCGGCCTGGCCGGGATGCCGGTCGCGCTGATCGACGCCCTGATCGACCAGGGCGCCACCGACCTGACGGTGGTCTCCAACAACGCCGGCAACGGCGACACCGGGTTGGCCGCCCTGCTCGCGAGGGGGCGGGTGCGCAAGGTGGTCTGCTCCTTCCCCCGACAGGCTGACTCCTGGGTCTTCGACGAGCTCTTCCGCGCCGGGCGCATCGAGCTCGAGCTGGTCCCGCAGGGCAACCTCGCCGAGCGGATGCGCGCTGCGGGCGCGGGGATCGGGGCGTTCTTCTGCCCCACCGGGGTGGGCACCCCGCTGGCCGAGGGCAAGGAGACCCGCGAGATCGACGGGCGCACCTACGTCCTGGAGATGCCGATCCGCGGTGACGTGGCGCTGATCGGTGCGCACCGTGCCGACCGGCTCGGCAACCTCGTCTACCGCAAGACCGCGCGCAACTTCGGGCCGGTCATGGCCACGGCCGCGACGATGGTGGTGGCGCAGGTCGGTGAGGTCGTCGACACCGGTGTGCTGCACCCCGAGAGGGTCGTGACGCCCTCCATCTACGTCGACCGGGTCGTGGTCGCATGAGCTCGGCGCGCACCAAGGACGAGATTGCTGCTGCGATCGCCCGGGACATCCCCGCCGGCTCCTACGTCAACCTCGGGATCGGCCAACCCACCCTCGTCGCCGACCACCTCCCGCTGGGCTCGGGGGTCGTGCTGCACACCGAGAACGGCATGTTGGGCATGGGACCCGCCGCCCACGGCGACGACGTCGATCCCGACCTCACCAACGCCGGCAAGGTCCCCGTGACCGAGCTGGCCGGGGCGTCGTACTTCCACCAGGCCGACTCCTTCGCGATGATGCGGGGCGGTCACCTCGACGTGTGCGTGCTCGGCGCCTTCCAGGTCTCGGAGCACGGTGACCTGGCCAACTGGGACACCGGCGCGCCGGGGTCGATCCCCGCTGTCGGCGGGGCCATGGACCTCGCCATCGGTGCCAAGCAGGTCTTCGTGATGATGACGCTCTTCGCCAAGGACGGCACGTCCAAGCTGGTGCCGTCGTGCACCTATCCGTTGACCGGGCTGGGGTGCGTGAGCCGGGTCTACACCGACGTAGCCACCTTCGAGGTCGGTCTCGAGGGTGTGCGGCTGATCGAGGTCTTCGGCGTCACCCGCGAGGAGCTGACCGGGCGACTGGACGTGACGCTGCGGTAGACGATCGACCGCTGAGGTCTCACGACTCGTCGGGCAGTGCGGTGAACTCGGCGACGAAGAGTCGCCTGCCGTTGGCGAGCGACCGGGAGACCACCGTCAGCTCACGCATCGCCTCCTGGCCGTCGGCGAGCACGACGGGCACCGTGATCGCCTTGCCGAGCAACGGGTCGCGACCGTTGATGACGTGCAGCGTGGTGCCGGCGATGTGGGCCTGCCGGTAGCGCGACGGGACGATGCAGGTGACCGGGCGACCGACCAGGTCGCCCTCCTGGTCGTAGCCGAGCGTCGCGAGCGCCGTGCGGCTGACCGCGACGATCAGGCTGGCCTCGTTGGTGGCGAGCAGGGCCTGCGGTGAGTCGGACACCTCGCAGGAGTCCCAGCCCTCGACCCGGATCTGCGAGGCACCAGGGACGGAGACCTGCTGCGGCTCCGGGGAGCTCCAGGCCTGTGGTGCCCGGCCGGTCCCGGACTGCTGGACCACCTCGCGGCACAACCAGTGCGACATCGCCCGGACCTCCGGCTGCGTCGGGGGGACGAGGAGCTGGAGGGAGGCGGCGAGCTGCAGGGCGTCACGGACGAGCTCGTCGAGCACCGCGAAGTGCGCGACCGACCTGCCCGGCACGCGCAGGGTCATGCTCGCGATGGAGACGTGGGGCTCGAGCGCGCTGCTCATCACGGCGTCCGGGTCGGCCCCCAGGTCGGGGACCGGCACCTGCTCGTGCAGGAGGTTCATCGCGTCGCTGGCCTGGGCGTGACGCTCGAGGATGGTCGGGTCGTCGTCCAGCTGCACCAGCAGGTACTCGCGCAGCAGCGCGGAGGCGTGCTCCTGCCACGCGGCGTGCATGAGGAGCGGCACGTTGCGCAGCTCGACGAGGGCGACGTCCTCGGCGGCGGGCTCGGGCACCGGGAAGGGTGCACGGGCCCCGGCGAACGGCAGTCCACGAGGGTCCTCCATCTCGACCCAGACGACCTTGCCCCGACCGAGCCGGAAGGTGCTCCAGCGCGTCACGAGGCTCTCGATCAGGTGCAGGCCACGACCGGTGCCCGAGGACGTCGAGTAGTCCCGGCGGACGGGCGGGTGGGCGCTGTCGTCGGCGACCTCGACCCGGAGACCGGATCCGTCGAGGGCGAGCGTGAGGTGGATCTCGCCGCCCGCGTGGACCAGGGCGTTGGTGACCAGCTCGCTGACCACCAGCTCGGCGTCGTCGGTCGCCGTCTCCATGGACGTCTCCCGCAGGAGGGAGCGCACCAGGCGGCGGGCGAGACCGACGCTGGCACCGTCGGGTGGAAGGACTCGTGCGATGCGCGACGTCGCGGCCCCCTCGGGCGCGACCCTGTCTGCATCCGGCTGCTGGAACTCGATCGACAGCATCGCCAGGTCGTCGCGCAGGCGCTCGCCGGTCCAGTAGCGCAGCGCGTCGAGCAGTGAGTCGAGCAGGTGGGGGAAGGGCTGGGAGGCCACCATCGCCCAGAGCGGCTCGGGGTCGATGAAGGCGCCGTCGGGCTGGCGAGCCTCCAGCAGGCCGTCGGTGAACAGGATGAGCCGGTCGCCGGGCACCATGCACCCGTGGGACGCCTTCGGTGACGAGCCCAGGCCGAGCGGCACGGTGGGCGTCGCGTCGAGGACGCGCCAGGCGCTGTCGCGGGCGAGGACCGGCGGCGGGTGCCCGCACAGGACCAGGCTGAACCGCCCGTCGTGGTGGATGTCCATCAGCGCCGCCGTGACGAAGTCCTCCTCGTCGTGGAGGTAGACCTGCACGTGCTTGTCGAGCTGGCGCGCGACCTCGTCGACGGGGATGTCGAGCACCGCGACCGAGCGGAACCCACCCAGCACGATGGTCGCCGTGCGCACGGCTCCGAGTCCCTTTCCTCGGACGTCGCCGATCAGCACCCGCACGCGGTCCGGGAGGGCGACGACCTCGTAGAGGTCGCCGCCGATCTGCGCCTCCTCGACCGCGCTCACGTAGCGCGCGGAGAGCGCGAAGGGCCCCACCCGCGGGGGAGGCGGGGCCAGGATCGCCTGCTGCGCGGCTGCCGCCACCTTCATGACCTCGGTCAGGCGCTGGGACTGACGGGTGAAGCTGTCGGCGTTGCTCAGCGCCGAGGCGATGCGTGCGGCGAGGTCGACCAGCAGCTCGGTGTCCTCGGGGCCGTAGTGACGGCCGGACTCCGCGTAGGCCAGGCTCAGCGCGCCGATCACCTTATCGCCGCTGCGCAGGGGAGCCACAGCTGCGCTGACCAGGCCGAGTCGCTTCAGGAGCGTCGCGTGCTCCTCGTTGACCGCCGCGGCCTCGATGAGCTCCTCGGGGATGAAGGCGTAGAGCTCCGGCTGTCCGGTCCGTACGACGGCCGGCGCGCCGGTCGGTGAGGTCATGTCGACCGGGAACACGTCGCGCATGCCCTGGGCCCAGGCACTGGTGTCGGGATCGCTGTGCCACACGGCGGCCGTCTCGAGCACGCCGTTGCGCAGCAGGTGCAGGGAGCACCAGTCGGCCATCCGCGGGACCAGGAGACGATGCACCTCCTCCAGTGTCTCGTCCCAGTCGAGGCTGTGGGAGAGGGTGCGTGACGCCTCGCTCAGGATCGCGGTGCGCTGCACCTCCGCATCGGTCTGCGCGAGCGACCGGGCGCGGGTCAGGGCGGCCGTCAGCGCGCCTGCGAGGGAGACCAGGAGACCCCGCTCCTCCGCCGTCTCGACGACACCCGGCGGGAACGTCAGCGCCAGCAGGCCGATGGAGGCGTCCCCGTCGACCAGCGGGAGCACGTGGAGGCTGCGCTCCTCCTCGTAGTAGCCGGCAAGGGCCGGGAAGGCGTCGAGGATCGCAGCCCGGTCGGAGTAGTGCTGGGGCAGGCCCGACCTGGCGGCAACGGCCCCGGGAAGGTCGGCGGCGAGCGGGATCTCGGTGTAGGCGTCGGCCTGAGGCCCCCCGCGTCCGAGCCAGGAGACGGACCGCAGCACGTCCTCCTCCACCACGAAGATCATCGCCGACGCGGCTCCGAGCCGCCCGGCAGCCTTCCCGAGGAAGCCGTCCGCGACCTCGGTCTCCGTGCGGGCGCCCGTCAGCTCGACGGCGAGGGCATCGAGCAGGTCCTGGGCGAGCCTGGTGGTGTGCTGCATCCGTCGGCGGTACTGGTCGGCCAGGTAGGCGGCGGCCACCGAGGCCACGCTGGCCACCAGGCAGCTGACGAGCCGGATCACCCAGCCGGTGTCACCGAGGGTGTCGTGCCAGGCGCCCGACACGAAAGCCGCGGTGAGGGATAGCCAAGCCACGGCCGCCGTGCGTCCGGGCCGGCAGCTGATGGAGGCGATCACCCCGGCCGTGGCGTAGGCGGCCGTGAGCTGGACGTCCGCGACGAAGTCGATGACCAGGGCCGTCGCCAGGAACGCGACGGCGAGCGCAGGCGCCACGACGCCTCGGGTCGTCCAGCTGGACAACGAGCTCTCCTGACGTCTGGAACCCCTGGATGGATCCCGGGGATGCTAGTGGATCCGAGGGTGCTCGTGATGGTGCTGTCCCGTGCCGGCCACCCGGCGCGATCTGCTGCGCTTGAGACGGCGTCGTACGAGGACGGCGGTGACCGCCGCCAGACCCAGGATGAGCCAGACGAGG
This sequence comes from Nocardioides sp., assembly GCF_031397825.1. Classification (GTDB taxonomy): domain Bacteria; phylum Actinomycetota; class Actinomycetes; order Propionibacteriales; family Nocardioidaceae; genus Nocardioides. The sequence goes on along the minus strand of NZ_JANNML010000016.1, from coordinate 21,555 downwards.
GCGAAGGTCAGGGGGATGTCGGGCATGGGAGGTACAACGCCGCCGCTGCCCCGACGCTACTCGCCCCTGCGGGTGAGGCCGGCGTCGTCGGCGCTGGCGGACGGGGGGACAGCCCTCACAGTCGGAGCGTCAGGGCTCCGAGCCTGTCCATGCGGATCACGTAGCTGCTGCCGGCGACCAGCGGGACGGCGTCGGTGAGGGCCCCGGCCAGCACCAGCGAGCCCGCCGGCAGGGTCCGGCCCTGCTGGCCCAGGTGCGTGGCCAGGTGGACGATCGCGTGGAGCGGGTGGCCGAGGATGGCCGCCCCCGTGGCCGCGTGGACGACCTGGCCGTCCACCTCGAGCTCGCACCGGACGTCGACCAGGGCGTCGAGGTCGTCGAGCCGGACCGACCGACCCGCCACCAGCCCGGCGGCGCTGGTGTTGTCGGCGACCACGTCGGGGAGCCGGAAGCGGTAGTCGTCGTACCTCGAGTCGATGATCTCGGCCGCGACGGTCACCGCCTCGACGGCTCGGGCGGCCTCGGCCAGGGTCAGGTGTCCGGAGATGTCGCGCCCGGTCACGAAGGCGATCTCCGGCTCGATCCGCGGTTGGATCCACCGACCCAGGGACGCGGCGACCGAGTGCTCGTCGACCCGCATGACGTCGGTGAGGAACCCGACGATGGGCTCCGCGACGTTCATCCGCTGCTGCTTGGCCTCACTGGTGAGTCCGAGCTTGGTGCCGATGACGCTCTCGCCGGCGGTCAGGCGCTGCTGCCGGTCCAGGTCCTGTACGCCGTAGCCCCAGGCCGCGTCGAGGGCGGGGTCGGCGTCGGTGAAGGGAGTCACGGCGCGGCGCGATCCGCGCGCGGACCGCAGGGTCGCTTCGGCGTCCTCGGGCCTCATCGGTCGTCCGTGGAGCCGAGCCAGCCGGTGGTGATCCACTCGCCCAGTGCATGCACGGTCTCGGCATCGATCCCGTGCCCGCCGGGTCGCCGCAACGTGGCCATCGTCGCTGCGGACTCGGCCAGGAGATAGTCCCAGGTGCGGTCGAGGAGCTCGCGTGGGATGACGTGGTCGCCGTCGCCCTGCGCCACGAGGATCGGCAGGTCGGCCAGGCGACCCGCGTCGGTCGGGACCCCGGCGTCGAAGGGCAGCGTGCCGTAGAGGATCGCCGCGCCCGCGAAGCGAGCGGGGTCGTCCAGGACCAGGCCGCCGGCGAAGGCCGCGCCACCGCTGAACCCGACGAGCACGACCGGCCGTCCTGCGGGGGCGACGTCGTCGAGCCAGGTTCTGAACCACGCCATCGTGCTCTCGAGCGACGCGGCGACCGGCCGGCCGATGCCACGGTTGGCGAACCAGGCGTAGCCACCGCCCTCGGCGATCGGAGCACGCACGGCGGCGTAGGCCGGGCCGACGGGCAGGTGCTGGGCGAGCCCGAGGATCTCGTGCTCCGCCGAGCCGCGGCCGTGCAGCAGGACCACCAGGGGCGCGGCCGGGTCCGTGGAGCCGTACGTCGCGACGACGGGCGCCGGGTAGGTCGCGGTCGTCACGACGCCTCCATCGGGACCAGCTCGGCAGCCGTGCGGACGCCGGCCCACCGGCGTACCTCGCCGGCCAGGTCGAGTCGCTCGACGGGAGCGGCGTCGGCGTAGTCGCCCCAGCTCGCCTGGGGGAGCATCCACATCACCTCGAACTCGTTGCCGTCGGGGTCGTGGGCGTAGACGCTCTTGGTCGCGCCGTGGCTGGACTCGCCGGTCAGGGCGTCGAGGTCGGCGAGGGTGAGGCGGGCCTGCTCGAGCTCCTCGATCGTGTCGACCTGCCACGCCAGGTGGTAGAGGCCGAGCGAACCACGCGGGCGCGGGGCCTGGGCGCCGACGCCGAAGAGGCCGAGGTCGTGGTGGTTGCCCGAGCGGGGCAGGCGCAGGAAGGCGGCGTCGGCGCGGGGCTCGCGCGCCACGACCACCATGTCGAAGGCCTGCTGGTAGAAGGTGATGCTGCGCTCGAGGTCGGAGACGAAGAGCACGGCGTGGTTGAGGCGGACGGCGTTGACGGTCATGGGGGACCTCTCCCTGAGGATAGTTGTTGCTTCAATCAACAGCCTAACCGACATAGTTGTTCCGTCAACTTATGACCTAGGGTGGACGCATGGAGCCGCGATGGTTGAGCCAGGACGAGCGCGAGGCCTGGCTGCGGCTGGTGGCGGTCGTCGAGCTCCTCCCCGGGGTGCTGGACTCCCAGCTGCGCGCGGAATCGGGGCTCACGCACTTCGAGTACTACGTCCTCGCGATGCTCTCCGAGGTGCCCGACCGCGTCCTGCGCATGACGGTGCTCGCGCAGCGCACCAACGCCACGCTGCCGCGGTTGTCGCACGTCGTACGACGGCTCGAGGATCGCGGTCTGGTGCGGCGCTCACCGTGCCCTGAGGACGGCCGCGCCACCAACGCCACGCTCACGGCCGAGGGGGTGGCAGCGGTGGAGGAGGCTGCTCCCGGGCACGTCGACAACGTCCGGCGGCGCGTCCTGGACCAGCTGACCCCCACGCAGGTGAAGGCGTTGCGCGACGTCACGGACGCGCTCCTGGTCGGGCTCGATCCCGAGGGTCGGCTCAGCGGTCTCTACGACCCCGACCGGGAGCGCCGGGACGATGGTTGAGGTGTCCGCGACACTGGACCGGTGAGCCCGACGATCCCCAGCGTCACCGCGGTCCGCCTGACCGGTGCCGCGCACCGCCACGACCTGCCCCTGCTCGTGCTGGGTCCGTCTCTGGGCACCACGGCGGTGACGCTGTGGTCGGCCTGCGCGGCCGGGCTGACCGACCGTTTCGACGTGCTGGCGTGGGACCTCCCCGGCCACGGGCACAACCGGGGCGTGCGTGACGAGGGCTTCACGATGGCCGAGCTGGCGCAGGGCGTCCTGGTGGTCGTCGACGACGTCCTGGCCCAGCGCGACGAGGTCGGCGGGACCTTCGCCTACGCCGGTGACTCCGTGGGCGGCGCCGTCGGTCTCCAGCTGCTTCTCGACGCCCCGGACCGGGTGGACTCCGCGGTGCTGCTGTGCACGGGCGCGAAGATCGGCGACGCGGCCATGTGGGCCGGTCGGGTGGGGCAGGTCGCCGTGTCCGGCACGCAGGTGATGGTGCCGGGCTCGGCGGAGCGCTGGTTCGCCCCCGGCTTCGTGGACCGCGAGCCGGCGGTGGCATCGCGTCTGCTCGGGGCGTTGCGAGACACGGTCGACGACGGCTACGTCCAGGTGTGTGCGGCCCTGGCCGACTTCGACGTGCGTGACAGGTTGGGGGAGGTCTGCGCGCCGGTGCTCGCCGTCGCAGGTGACCGGGACGCCGTCACGCCTGCCGCCCTGCTCCGGGAGGTCGCCGAGGGCGTGCGCGACGGTCGCCTCGAGGTCCTGCCCGACGTGGGCCACCTCGCCCCGGCGGAAGCACCCTCCGCGGTCGCGGCGCTGATCCGTCAGCACGTGCTGGGCGAGGTGCCCGTCGACCCCGCCGACGACCTGGCGCACGAGGTCCAGGAGGTGGTCGCGGAGCACGCTGCCGGCACGCTCTGGACCCGTCCCGGGCTGGACCGCCGCAGTCGCCTGCTCGTCACCCTGACCACCTTGGCCGCGCAGGGGCGCCACGACGATCTCGCCGTGCACCTGCGCGCCACTCGCGAGGACGGCCTCACGGTCGAGGAGGTCCGCGAGTGCCTGCTCCAGGCGGCCGCCTCCGGCGGCGTCCCTGACGTCAACGCCGTGTTCCGCATCGCCCGGGCCGTGGTGGAGGAGGGGCACGCCTGACCGCCGTGCCCGAGGTGGCGGGGCGACCGCGACGCTCAGTCGAGCGAGCCGATGCCCGTCGGGGTCTCGGGCTGCTGCGCCCAGCGAGGGATGATGAAGACTCCGTGCGCCTCCACGGCCGGGGTGGCGTCGTCACGGTCCTCGCGGATGGTGGCGGTGACGGTGATCTTGCGGTCGGACTCGTCGGTGACCACCGCCTCCATGCGCACCGCGCCGAGCGGCAGCGGCTGCACGTAGCGCAACGTGAGGGTGCCGGTCACCGTCACCCGGGTGTGCGCGGCGCTGGCGGTCTCGCCCATCAGGTGGTCCAGCAGCAGGGCGGACACACCGCCGTGGACGCTGCCCGGCGGGCCCTCGTAGGCGGCTCCGAGGTGCACGGCCGAGCTGACGCTGCCGTCGTCGTCCCACGCCAGCCGCACCGGCGGGGCGAAGGCGTTGCGCAGGCCCACCACGGTGTTGCCCCAGTTCCACGAGCGGCCGTGGGCGTTGTAGTGGATCCCGGCCGGTCCTTCGGGCGCGTCCGAGGCGAGGACGTCGGCGGCCTGCTGCAGCAGCGAGCGAGCCCGGGCGACCTGCCCCGCGTCGACGCCGGTACGGATCGTGAGGTCCAGCAGGCGTCGTACGTCATCGGCGAGGCCGCCGTAGAGCGCCTCCGCGGCGTCCACCTCGTCGTTGGTCAGGTCTTCGAAGGAGAAGGAGGACATCGACAGGTCGGCCACCGCACCAGCCTAGTGACCGAGGGCCGGACGTCCGCACCGTTGTCCGGCGGTGAGTGGGTACCGGCGGCCATGGCACTCACCTCCCTCTGGCAGGACCTCAACCCCCGCGATGCCCTGACCAGGACGGAGGTGGGTGGGACCTACGACGTCGTGGTGGTCGGTGCCGGGCTGTCCGGACTGACGACGGCCCTCCTGCTCGCACGGGCCGGCAAGAGCGTCCTGGTCCTGGAGGCGGGGCGCGTCGGGCACGGGACGACGGGACGCAGCACGGCCAAGGTGAGCGTGCTGCAGGGGACCCGCTTCTCCGAGATCGCGCGCAAGCACCCCCTCGGGACGCTTCGTCGCTACGTCTCGGCCAACGAGGCCGCCCAGACCTGGGTGCGCGACTTCTGCCAGGAGCACGGTGTCGACACCCAGGAGCGCAGTGCGGTGACCTACGCCAACGGCGCCTCCGGCCTGCGTGCCGTCCGGCGTGAGCTGGAGCTCGGGATCGAGGCCGGTCTCCCGACGACCTGGCTGGACCGGGCTGACCTCCCGTTCGACAACGCCGGGGCCGTCAGCCTCCCCGGCCAGCTCCAGGTGGACCCCGTGGCGCTGCTCGACGCCCTGGCCCGGCAGCTGCGGACCCAGGGTGGCGAGATCGCCGAGGGGGCGCGGGTCGAGCGGGTGAGCGGCAGCAGCCCGACGACGGTGACCACCGCGGTCGGCACCTGCCAGGGGCGGCACGTCGTGATCGCGACCAACATGCCGATCCTCGACCGTGGCGGCTTCTTCGCCCGGATGAAGGCCCAGCGCTCCTACGGCCTGGCCTTCCGCACCAGCTCGCCGCTCGTCGACGAGATGTACCTCGCGGCCGACGCCCCCTCACGCTCCCTGCGCGACGCCCGGGACGACACCTCCGCGCTCCTGCTCGTCGGCGGCAACGGACACCCGACCGGGCGCGCGAGCTCTCCTCTGGCCCGCCTCGAGGAGCTGCGCGAGTGGACCCGGCGACACTTCCCGGAGGCCGGGGACGAGACCCACGCGTGGTCCGCGCAGGACTACGTGCCCGCTCACTCCCTGCCCTACGCCGGTCCGGTCCTCCCCGGCGCCGACCACCTGCTGGTCTGCGGCGGCTACGCCAAGTGGGGCATGACCAACGGCGTCGCCGCCGCCATGGTCCTGTCCGCGCGGATCCTCGGCGGAGAGTGCGACTGGGCCGACGTCTTCTCCACCGAGCGCCCGGCCGAGCTGCGCGGGCTCCCGACGCTCGCGCTGGCCAACGGCGAGGTGGGGCTGGAGATGACCGCCGGCTGGCTGCGGCCACTGCTGGCGCGTGCGTCCACCCCCGCGGAGGGCGAGGGCCGGGTCGCCTACGACCACCTGGGCGGTCCGGGTGCGGAGTCGACCGTCGACGGCGTCGTACGACGGGTGTCCGGGGTCTGCACGCACCTCGGTGGCGTCGTGCGGTGGAACGACGCCGAGACGAGCTGGGACTGTCCGCTGCACGGCTCGCGCTTCGCGGAGGACGGTGGGGTGCTGGAGGGTCCCGCCACGTGTGGGCTCCGCGCCGTTCGCCGGGAGTGAGCCCCACCCGTCAGGGGTGAAAACCGTTCTGGAGAGCCCATCCGACGGCCTGCGAGCGGCTGCTGACGCCGATCTTGCGGTAGGCCGTGCGGACGTAGGTCTTGACGGTGTTGATGCTGAGGAAGAGGCGCCGCGCGATCTCTTCGTTGGAGATGCCGGTCGCCACCAGGGCGAGGACGTCGGTCTCGCGGGCTGAGAGGACGGCCCGGTCGTCGTCGCGATCGGGGTTGAGGGTGTAGTCGACCGACGCGGAGGTGCCGTCGCCCATCAGGTCACCGAAGGCCGCGACCTGGATGACCTGCCGGATCTCCTCGGTGCTCGCGGACAATGCGATGACCCCGTCGACGCCCATGGCGAGCGCCTGGTCGGCGAGGTCGGGGCGGAGCTCGCGCGCAGCGGCGACCACGGCGGCGTCGGTCTCCTTGACCCACCGCACGAGGTCCTCGCCTGCGCCGTGGTGCAGCTTCATGACGTCGTAGAGGACCACGTCGACGGGGGCGTCAGCGGGCCCCGGTCCCGGCGCCTCCTGCACCTCGACGGTCTCCGCCAGGTCAGCCACCACCGAGACCAGGCCGCGCACGATGACCTCGTCCTCCGAGACGATGGCGAGGCGGAGCTTGTGGTCCACGACCGGAATTCTGGTCACCGCGGACGCGTGGTGCAAGTGCTCTCGACCGTGACCTGCCTCCCCCCGATGGGCGGGAGACCTGGGGGTCCACGCGGCGTAGCGTGCACGTGAGGACAACGAGGTCCCACGAGCGTTGGGAGGACGACACGTGGTCTCCATCTCCTACGAGGACTCGAGCCGACGGGTGCGCATCGAGGGTGCCTGCCGCGGCGAGGACGGAGCGGCGGTGGCCGAGGCGCTGAGGTCGCTCCCCTGCCGGGGCGGGACGCTCAAGGTCGACCTCTCGGCGACCACCGAGCTGGACACCGAGGTGGCCGCCGCGATCGTCGCCCAGCAGCGCGAGGCCGAGCGGCGCGGTCTCAGGGTGAACGTCCTGCGTCGGTGCGGCAGCGAGGTCGATCGGGTCCTCGCCGCTGCCGAGTCGTCGCTGCGTCGGTGACGACGGCTCAGGCCACCAGGCCGTCCCAGCCGTCGGCGAGGTAGTCGATGAACGCGGCGCCGACGCTCTCGTCGCGCAGCACCTCTCGCGGCACGGGCCGCTCGCGCACACGGAAGCCGGGATCGGCCGTGGCCAGCGCGGCGAAGTCGTGGTGCAGGATCGCGCCGGTGCCGACGGTGACGATGTCGGCGCCCTGCTCCAGGCACCAGGTGGCGTCGGCGGCCGACTGCACGAGCCCGGCGACGCCGAGGCGGGTGCCGTGGCGCGGCAGGTCGGTGAAGTGGTCCATCAGCAGTCGCTCGCCGTCCTCGTTCCGCGGGCGCATCCGGACGTCCCACAGCGACAGGTCGAGGTGGTCGAGCAATCCGCTGGCCAGCACCTGCCGGGTCGTCTCGACGCCCTCGTCGACGGTGACGCCGAAGCCCTCCGGCGAGAGCCGCAGCCCGACCTGGAAGTCCGGGCCGGTGGCCGAGCGGATGCCGTCGAGCACCTCCATGGTCGGGCGCAGCCGGTTGGCCAGGCTGCCGCCGTAGCGGTCGGTGCGCTCGTGGCGCGGGTCGAGGAACTGGCCGACGAGGTAGCCGTGGGCGCCGTGCACCTGCGCCCCGTCGAAGCCGGCCTGCTCCGCGCGGACGGCGGCCGCCACGAAGGTCTCGACCATGGCCTCGACGCCAGCGGTGGTGAGCGCGACCGCACCGGTCTTGGGGTCGTCCCAGGGCGCCTGGAGCGGCTGCCCCGTGAGGGCGGAGTCGGCGCGGCGCCCCCCGTGGTGCAGCTGCACGGCGGAGCGCGCGCCGGTCGCGCGCAACGAGTCGGCCAGCCGGGTCAGCCCGGGCAGGTGCACGTCGGAGGCGATGCCGAGCTGGCCCTGCCACGCCTGCCCCGCGGGGTCGACGTACGCAGCACACGTCATGACCAGCCCGAAGCCGCCACGGCCGCGTGCCACGAGCCAGTCGTGCTCGTCGTCGGAGAGCGTGCCGTCGGCGTGGCTCTGGGTGTTGGTGAGCGGCGCGAGGGCGAAGCGGTTGGTCCAGGCGGGGCCGTGAGGCAGGTCGAGGGGGTCAGACAGCGAGGTCACCTCGACGACACTGCCACAAAAGCCTTCACCGCCTGCCGGTGACCTGGGACAGTGGTGGCCGATCCCACGGCCATCGAGGCCGTCGACGAAGGAGAACCACCAGATGGGCTTCATGGACAAGGTGCGCGGCCAGTTCATCGACATCGTCGAGTTCCTCGACGACAGTCGCGACACCCTGGTCTGGCGCTTCCCCCGCCAGGGCAACGAGATCAAGAACGGCGCCCAGCTGGTGGTCCGCGAGGGCCAGACCGCGGTGTTCGTCAACGAGGGCCAGATCGCCGACGTCTTCACGCCCGGCACCTTCGAGCTCACCACCCAGAACCTCCCGATCCTGAGCACCCTCAAGGGCTGGAAGTACGGCTTCAACTCGCCGTTCAAGGCCGAGGTCTACTTCGTCGGGACGCGGCAGTACACCGACATGAAGTGGGGCACGCAGAACCCCTTCACCGTCCGCGACGCGGAGTTCGGCATGGTCCGGCTGCGTGCCTTCGGCACCTACTCGTTGCGGGTGACCGACGCGAGCGTGCTGCTGCGCCAGCTCGTCGGGACCGACCCCGACTTCCGCACCGACGAGGTCTCGGAGTTCCTCCGCCAGACGATCGTGTCCCAGGTGACCTCGGCGCTCGCGACCGCCAACGTCCCGATGCTCGACCTCGCCGCCAACCAGCAGGCGATCTCCCAGCAGCTCGTCGGCTCCCTCAGCGAGAGCCTCGTCGAGTTCGGCATCACGCTGCCCCGCTTCGTCATCGAGAACATCTCGATGCCGCCCGAGGTCGAGGAGGCGCTCGACAAGCGCAGCCAGATGGGCATCCTGGGCAACCTCGACCAGTACACCAAGTTCCAGGCCGCCAACGCCCTCGAGGACGCCGCCAACAACCCCGGCGCCGCCGGTCAGGGCACGGGCATGATCGTCGGCATGGGCCTCGGCCAGGCCGCCGCCGGCGCCATGGCCAGCTCCCAGCAGGCCGCCCCGGCGGGTCCGCCGCCGCTGCCCGGCGCCGCCGCGCAGTGGTACGTCGCGGTCAACGGCGCGCAGGCCGGCCCCTTCGCGCTCTCGGCGCTGCCGGCGCAGGTCGCCGCGGAGAAGCTGAGCCGCGAGACGCTGGTGTGGACCGAGTCGATGTCGGCGTGGAAGCCCGCGGGCGAGGTGCCCGAGCTGGCCTCGCTCTTCGGTGCGACCCCGCCCCCGCTGCCCCCGCAGGCATGACGGCCACCCCGCCGCCGCTCCCGCCCCAGGGCGGGCCCGGCGCTGCCGACGTACCTCCTGCCCCCGACAAGCCGAGGGCGATGTTCGCCTCGTGCCCCACGTGCGGCTCGCAGGTGACCTACGCGCCCGGCACGACCGCGCTCAAGTGCGGCGCGTGCGGGGCGGAGCACGCGATCGAGGCCGGAGACGACGGAGAAGTCGACGAGCACTCCTTCGATGACTGGATGGCCGAGCACGCCCACGTCAAGGTCGCCACGATCGGTGGCCAGGTGCTCAAGTGCCAGGGCTGCGCGGCCGAGATCGAGTCGACCGACCTGGCCGAGACCTGCCAGTTCTGCAGCGGCCACCTGATCGCGCTCACCGCTCCCGCGGGCGTCGTCGCCCCGGAGGCCGTGGTGCCGTTCGGTGTCCCGCGCAAGGGCGCGCAGAAGGCCTTCCAGGAGTGGATCGGCTCGCGCTGGTTCGCCCCCAACGCGCTGAAGAAGGTCGGCTCCACCGAGTCCCTCAAGGGCACCTACGTCCCGCACTGGACCTTCGACGCCAACACCGCGTCGGCCTACCAGGGGGAGCGCGGCGAGCACTACTACGTCACCAAGACCCGCCAGGTCTCCGACGGCAAGGGCGGCACCCGCACCGAGACCTACCAGGAGCGGCACACCCGCTGGCACCCCGCCTCCGGCCACGTCTCCCGCGCCTTCGACGACGTCACCGTCCCCGCCTCCCAGCGCCTGCCCGCCAAGCGCCTCGACGAGATGGGGCCGTGGAAGCTCGAGACCGCGGTGGCCTACCAGCCGGAATACCTCTCCGGCTACTCCGCCCTGCGCTACGACGTCGACCCCCAGGACGGCTCGACCATCGCCCGCAAAGAGATGCGCGACGTCATCGAGGGCGACGTACGCCGCGACATCGGCGGCGACGAGCAGCGCGTGCACCAGGTCAACGTCCAGTACGCCCGGGTGATGTTCAAGCTCGTGCTGCTGCCGCTGTGGCTCGCGACCTACGTCCACGCCGGCAAGCAGTGGCAGGTCATGGTCAACGCCAACACCGGCGAGGTCACCGGCGACCGGCCGTGGTCGGTCATCAAGATCGTGTCCACGGTGCTGGCGGTCCTCGCCGTCATCGCGGCGGTGCTCCTCGTGCTCGCCGTGATCGGTGACGGGAGCTCGTCGCCCTAGGCGTGGCTGTCGGTGGTCGCGAGGGCCGCCAGGCCCGAGTGCGTCGAGACCCGGTGAGGTGGCTGCGGTCTCGACGCCTCGTCGCTCCTCGGGCTCGACCAGCGAGCATGGTCAGTCCACGAGCAGGGTCAGCCCAGCGTCGCCGGGAGCGTCGCGAAGCCGCGCAGGATCCGGGTCTCGCGGCGCTCGGCGCCGGGCTCGAGCCGCAGGTCGGGGTAGCGGTCGAAGAGCCGCCGCAGGCCGACCTCGCCCTCCATGCGAGCGAGGGCGGCGCCGAGGCAGAAGTGGCGGCCGCCCGAGAAGGACACGTGCTCGGCGGCGTTGGCCCGGCTGACGTCAAAGGTGAGCGGGTCCTCGAAGACGTCGGGGTCGAGGTTGGCGCCGGCGAGGAGCGCGGTGACGACAGCCCCTCGCGGCACGGGGACCCCGGCGATCTCGGTGTCGCGCACGACGGTGCGTCCGGTCAGGAGCACCGGCGGGTCGAGGCGCAGCACCTCGTCGACGGCGGTCGACCAGCGCTCGGGCTCGCGGCGCAGCAGCGCCAGCTGCTCGGGGTGGTCGTGCAGCAGGGCGATGCCATTGCCGAGCAGGTTGACCGTGGTCTCGAAGCCCGCTGCGAGCACGAGTCCCGCGGTGGCCTTGAGCTCGGCGTCGGTGAGGGCGAGCCCGTCGTCGTCGCGGGCGGCGACGAGCTTGCTCAGCAGGTCGTCGCCCGGCTCCCGGCGCTTGAGCTCGATGTGGTCGGTGAGCCAGGCCTCGAAGCGCGAGAGGGCGCCCTCCACGTCGCGGAACTGTCGCCAGGTCAGCCCGAGGTCGAGGCTCGGCGCAGCGCCCGTGCCGAACTCGAGCACCTTGCCGCGATCGGCCTCGGGCACCCCGAGGATCTCCGCGATGACGGTGACGGGCAGCAGCGCGCAGTAGGTCGAGACCAGGTCGACGGGGCTGTCGGCGGGGCTGTCGGCCAAGGCGTCCAGCAGGTCGTCGGCGATCTGCTCGGTGCGCTCGCGCAGCCCCTGGACCGCCTTGACGGTGAAGACCCGCGTCACGAGCTTGCGCATGCGGGTGTGGTCGGGCGCCTCGGTGACGAGGAGGGAGGGCGGGGTCAGCGGACCGATCGGTGTGGTCTGCGCCGCCCAGGCGCCCAGCCAGCCCAACGGCCCTGCCCCGCTGCCGATCTCGACGCCGGCCCGCACGTCGGGGCTGCCCAGGATCTCGCGGACCACCGGCAGGTGAGCGGTCACGAACGCGAACTTCGAGCGTTGGAGCGGCCCCTCCGCACGGATCCGCTCGAAGATGTCGAGGGGCACGTCGCTGCTCGTGCTGGTCGCGACGATCAGCTGGGCGTGCAGGTCGCCCTGCCGTGCGGCGCCGCCGATCACGCGCTTGGGCAGCGCGTGGTTGAGCCCCCACCGCAGCAGCGGTCGCAGCCGGTCCGTCGGGCGGGGGAGGGGGCGGTGCGGGGTGCCGATCAGCATGGGAGCTCTCCGCTCAGTCGATACTCAACAGTATCCGATACGTTCGGGTATCGTGCGGGCCGTGTCAACCTCCCGTCCAGACCAAGACCGGCACCAGGACCGGCACCAGGACCGACGCCAGGACCGACGCCGGCGTCCCGCGCGCGACGACGTACGACGGGCCCTGCTCGACGCCGCAGCCCGGGTCTTCGCCCGGCAGGGCATCGAGGGCTCGAGCCTCGACGACGTGGCGAACGCCGCCGGCTTCACCAAGGGGGCGGTCTACTCCAACTTCGGCAGCAAGGAGGGGCTGGTGGCGGCGCTGGCCGAGGACCGCACCTCGGCCTACCTCGACCTCGGCCTCGAGGCGGTCGACGCCCTCGACGACACCCTGGCCGTGCGTGCGCAGGTCCTCGGTGACCGCCTGACCGCCGCCGGCCACGAGCAGCGCGACTGGCACCTGCTCTTCTTCGAGCTCTGGCAGCGCGCGGTGCGCTCCGACGACGTCGACGGCGCCTTCCGCGACAGGCGTGCCGCGCTGCACGCGGCGGTCGCGGCGGCCATGGAGGAGCAGGCCACCCGGGCCGGCGAGACCCTGCCGATGCCCGCCTCCGAGCTCGCGACCTTGCTGATGGCGTTGTCCAACGGCCTGGCGATGGAGCGCATGGTGGCTCCCGAGGACGTCCCCGACGACCTGATGGGCCGCGTCCTGGCCCTCGTCGTCGGAAGCGCTCCGAGAGACGCCTGTCCTGATGCACCATGACGACCTGACCCCCGCCGACCCTGGAGCAACGATGCCCCCGACCGACCGCGCCACCACGCCGACTCCCGCCGTACGACGGCTCCTCGCCGCGCTCGTCGTGGTCACCCTCTCGGCCGCCGGCCTCGCCTGGGTGCAGGCCTCGGCCGAGGCGCCGCGCCTGCCGTCGGCCACGCCCCAGGCCCGGTGCCAGGGACCCGACGACCGGCTCGAGACCGGACGGCAGGGCCGGGTCCCGCTGAGCGACTACACCAGCGGTCGCTACCGCCGCGGCTACCAGTGCAACACCGTCCAGGTCGCCCAGCAGGGCGGCTCCGGGGGCTTCAAGGTCCTGCGCTACCGCGACAGGACCGGCCGGGTCTGCGCCTTCTACGACTCCACGCTGCTCTTCCCGCGCGACGTCCTCTTCAACGCCACCCAGGGCCTCGGGGTCGTCGTGCTCGACATGACCAACCCCACGAGGCCCCGCAAGACCGCCCAGCTCACGAGCCCGGCGATGCTCAGCCCCCACGAGTCGCTGCTCGTCAACCAGCGCCGCGGGATCCTCGCGGCCGTGCTCGGCAACCCGGCGACCAATGTCGGCGTCGTCGACCTCTACGACGTCCGCACCGACTGCCGCAAGCCTCGCCTGCTGTCGTCGTCGCGCAAGGCCGCGTTCGGCCACGAGAGCGGCTTCTCCCCGGACGGTCGCACCTTCTGGGTCGCCGGCGCTGCCGGACAGAACCTCACGGCCGTGGACATCACCAAGCCCCGCGAGCCCCGCACGATCTTCGAGCAGTCGCAGGTCAACTACCACGGCCTGCGCTTCTCCCAGGACGGCCGGACCATGTACGTCGCCAACCTCGGCACCCAGCAGGGACCGGTCGAGACCGTGGGGCTGCGCGTGCTCGACGTCAGCGCCATCCAGGACCGTCGCCGCGACCCGAAGGTCCGTGTCGTCTCCGACCTCACCTGGGGCTCCATCTCGCTGCCGCAGGTCGCCGAGCCGTTCACGCGCAACGGCCGGCCCTACCTCCTCGAGGTCGACGAGTACCAGAACTTCTCCGGCGACCAGGCCGTCGGTGCCGCGCGGATCATCGACATCGCCGACCCGCGTCGCCCCACGGTCGTCTCCGACCTGCGGCTCGCCGTCCACCAGCCGGCCAACCGTCAGAGCCAGCTCCTCGACCCCGGCGCGGCCATCCCGGTGCAGGGCTACGCCGGGCACTACTGCTCGGTGCCCTACCCCACCGACCCCAAGATCGTCGCCTGCTCGATGATCGCCTCCGGCCTGCGGCTCTTCGACATCAGCAACCTCGAGAAGCCGCGCGAGATCGGTTACTTCAACCGCCCGATCCTGCTCGGCAGCAAGACGCTCAACCCGACCGCGCTCGGCGCCTTCGCCATGTCCCAGCCGGCGTGGGACGTGGAGCGTCGCCAGGTCTGGTACTCCGACGGCAACTCCGGCTTCTACGTCGTCGGCCTCCGCGGCGGGATCGGTCGCCTGCTGCGGCGCTGAGGCACTGACTGCCAGGTGCCCCCGAGGGGTACCTGTCCCGGTGAGCACAGACACCGCGATGGATGCCGAGTTCGACACGATGGCCCACTGGGTGGCCGATGCCGTCGCCGAGCTCGGCGAGGACCACGCCCTCCCGGCGGCCTGCCGGGGCAGCGGCAGCCCTGCGGGCCTGGAGTGGCTCGCCCGCACCATGGGCGTACGACGGCACGCGACGCTGCTGGACGTCGGCGCGGGCACCGGTGGTCCGGCGGAGGTCGTGGCTCGGCGCCTCGGCGCGACCCCGATGCTCGCCGAGCCGATGCCGGACGCCTGCGCCGCTGCGCAGCGGATGTTCGGTCGGCCGGTGTCGGTCGCGGACGGGGCGTCGCTGCCCTTCGCCGACGCGTCGTTCGACCACGCCTGGTCGATCGGGGTGCTCTGCACCGTGTCGGACAAGGCGACCCACGTGCGTGAGCTCGCGCGCGTCGTGCCGGTCGGGTCCACGGTGGGCCTGCTGGTCTTCGTCGCCGAGGTCGACGAGCTGCCTGAGGAGCCGGAGGGCAACTACTTCGTGGGGCTGCCCGAGATCGAGACGCTGCTGGCCGATGCCGGTCTCGCGGTGGAGCGCCGGGCACGTCTCGACGACTTCGACACGCCCCAGGACTGGGAGGACCGTGCGGCCCGGGTCGAGGAGGTCGTCGAGCGCGAGCACGGTGACGAGGAGGCCTGGCAGGTCGCCGACCGCCAGCACCGGCAGATGGCTGCACTGATCGGTGACGGCTTCGTGGAGGGCCACCTGCTCGTCTGCCGACGCGTGCAGGAGGTGCGCTCGATCGAGATCGACGGCCTCGCCATCGCCTACGACGCGCGGGTGCTCGAGCCGCGACCCTGGACCGCGATGCAGGGGCAGTGGGCGGGCGAGCTCCTGGCAGACGCAGACGCACCGTCGGGCGTGATCCTGGAGCTGTGCACCGGTGCCGGCCACATCGGCCTGGTCGCTGCGGTGGCCTCGGGCCGCGAGCTGGTCGCGGTGGACCTCGACCCCGTCGCCTGCACCTTCGCCCGCCGCAACGCCGCGGCCGCCGGGGTCGGTGATCGGACCGATGTGCGCGAAGGTGCGATGGGTGCGGTGCTGCGCGACGAGGAGACCTTCGCGATCGTGGTCGCCGACCCACCGTGGGTCACCAGCGCCGAGGTGGGCCGCTTCCCGGAGGACCCGTTGCTCGCGATCGACGGCGGGGACGACGGGCTCGAGGTGGCCATGGAGTGCATGGCCGTGGCGGGGCGGCACCTGGCCCCGGGTGGCAGCCTCCTGCTCCAGCTCGGCACCGAGGCCCAGATGGACGAGGTCGTCTCGCGTGCGGGTGACGGCTGGCACGACGCCGGGCGTCGCACCGGTGCGCGCGGGGTCGTCCTGCGGCTGGTGCGCGACTGACCGGGCGGCGTCAGCCGCGCAGCAGCTTGTGCGTGCCGTCGCACCAGGGCGCCAAGGCGCTGCGGCCGCACCGGCACACGGCAGACACCGGCCGGGTGGTGCGGTGACGCACGCCGTCCTCGTCCTGCACGACGGCCTTGCCGCGCAGCAGCATCGGCCCGTCCGGGCACAGCACGACGTCGGCGTGCTCCTCGGGCTGGCCCGACCGGGCGTCGGTCATGCCGCGTCCCACAGCGTGAGCAGCGCGTCGGCGGTGCGTGCCTCGAGGTCCAGGCACGCCCACGCGCCGAGCAGCACGTCGTCGTAGAGGTCGGGCTCGGCGGTGACCAGGGCGACGCAGATGTCGCGCAGGGCGAGCTGCTCGTGGACCGCGTCGGCCTCGACGTGCTCGTCGTAGTAGCCGGCCATCTCCTCGGGGAAGTCCAGGCGACGCAGGCCCTGGGCCAGCTGGCGCGAGGGCAGGGAGCTGGTGCCCTCGAAGGCGGCGAGGTGGCCGAGGGCGGCGCCCCGCAGCCGTCGTTGGAGGCCGAACATGCTGAGCGCGTTGTTCTGCTCGAGCACCTCCAGGACCGCCTCGTCGACGTACGCCGCATAGCCGGGCAGCAGGCCCGACGCCTCGATGCCGGCCTGGAAGAGCCGGTGGTGGAGCCGTCGGGGGTCGCCGTTGCCGTACTCGTCGAACTGGATCTCCAGCAGGGCCGCCTTGGGGCCGCCGGACAGCCGCGGGATCACCCAGCTCGTCGGGTCGGCCTCCTTGAGGTGGTAGAGCGAGCGCTGCCGCAGGAGCTGCAGGGTCTGCTCGCGGGTGGCCCGACGCTGGACGTGGCGCGCCAGCGAGGGACCGTCGTCGTCGGCCACGACGCGGAGCAGGTCCACGGCGAGGTCGCCGGTGACCACGGGCTCGGGACGTCGGTCGCGCAGCCGGTCCTCGAGGGCGCGCTCGAGCTCGGTGCGCAGGCCGATGGTGGAGGTCTGCCACTCCCACCGTCCGTCGACCCCCGCGAAGCCGCGGTAGTGCAGCTCGTGGAGCACCCACAGGGTCAGCGCGTCGTCCTCCGCCCCGTCTGCGGCGGCGAAGTCACGAGGGCCGTCGTCGGGGGTGCTGATCAGGGCCGCGATCACGGAGGCGCTGCGCGGACCGCGAGGTCGGGGAAGAGGAGTCACGGTCCCATCGTTTCGTGGCCTCCGAGGGTTGCGACACCTCCCCTCGGGTGGGGCTGAGGGGCGTGGTCGCGGGTACCGGACGGGTCAACCCACCCGAGGAGAGACATGTCGACCGACGCCATCGTGCTGCTGAAGAAGGACCACCAGGAGATCCGCAAGGTCTTCACCGCGTTCGAGAAGACCGGTGACAAGGCCTACGTGGAGAAGGGCAAGCTCGTCGACCGGATGATCGAGTTGCTCACCGTGCACACCTACCTCGAGAACGAGGTCATGTATCCCCGGGTGCGTGAGCTCCTGCCCGAGCTCGAGGACGACGTCCTGGAGTCCTACGAGGAGCACCACGTCGCCGACCTGCTGGTGATGGAGCTGGTGGGCATGAAGCCCGAGCACGAGCGCTTCGCCCCCAAGACCACCGTGCTGATCGAGAACGTCCGGCACCACATGGAGGAGGAGGAGCAGGAGTGGTTCCCCCAGGTGCGTGAGGGTCTGGGGCGCAAGGCACTTCAGGAGATCGGTGCGGCGATGGAGGAGGCGAGGAAGAAGGCTCCTCGCAAGCCGTCGCAGCCGGGTGCGCTGAAGAAGACGATCGACGCAGTCCTGGCCTGAGGTCGGCGTCCGGCGTCAGCCGTGGCCGGGGTGCTCCGGGTCGTCCTCCGGGTCGGTGGCGGGGCCCTCGGTCGCGGCGCCCCCCTCACCGGTCCAGTCGCTCGACTCGCCGTCGTCCAGGCTGGGGTCGGACCCGGTGTCGGGGAGTGCGGCGGGCGTGGTCTCGTCCGAGGAGGAGGTCATGCCACGAGCCTGGCAGGTCCGTGCCGCGGCCGCACCACCTCCGCGGGGGAGGATCAGGCCCGGCGGCGGTCGCGCGGCCAGCGCACCCGGTGGTGCAGGAGGGCCGCCCGAGCGGCGTTCCTGCCCGGAGCCCCGTGCACCCCGCCGCCCGGATGGGCCGACGCGGAGCCGAGGTAGAGACCGCCCACGCCGGTCTCGGCGCGCCCCAGGCCCGGCACCGGGCGGAGCACGAGCTGCTGGTGCAGCTGCGCCGTCCCGCCCCCCAGCGCACCGCCCACCAGGTTGGCGTCGCGGGCCTCCAGCTCGTGGGGGCCGAGGACCCTTCGCTCGAGCACCCGGTCGCCGAAGCCGGGTGCCAGCTCCTCGAGCTGCTGCTGCATCCGGTCGGCGTAGCGCTCGCACTCGGCCGTGTCCCAACGGCCGGTGATCGTGCCGTCGCCGGCGTCCGTCCGCACCTGCTGGGGCACGTGGCTGTAGGCCCAGAACGACTCGGTGCCGCTGGGCGAGCGGGTCGGGTCGCTGGTCGTCATCTGACCGGAGAGGAGGAAGGGCGCCGCGGGCACCGTCTGCGAGCTGACCTGGTGGAAGGCCAGCGACATCTGCTCGACGGACCCGCCGAGGTGCACCGTGCCCGGGGCGTACGACGGCGCCCGGCCCCAGGGCACCTCGCCCGAGAGTGCCCAGTCCACCTTGACGGTGCCGGGGTCCAGCTGGAAGGACCGCATGCCCCTCGCGACGCGGGTGGGCACGTCGTCAGGGGCGAGCAGGCGACCGAAGAGCGCGGTGGCCGACACGTCGGCGATGACCGCCCGGCGTACGCCGAAGCGCTCGCCGTCCCCGGTCCGCACGGCGACGGCGCGGGAGCCGTCGACCTCGATCCGGGTCACCTCACGGTCGCAAAGGATCTCACCGCCGAGGGAGGTGATGCGCCGGGCGAGCGCCTGGGTCAGCATCCCGGCGCCACCCTCGGGCACGGGGAATCCGACGGTCTGGCCGAGCATGCTCATCAGCACGCCCATGAGCCCGGAGCCGGGTGAGGTGAGGGGGATGTCCGCGTGGCCGGCGTTGCCGGCCAGCAGCACCCGCGGCGCCTCGCCGCCGAAGCGCAGCCGGGCGACGTCCGCGACCGGGGTCAGCATCTCCTGGACGAAGGCCAGGCCGCCCACGGAGCGGAGCCGCCTCAGCGCCCCCAGCCCGGCGCGCACGGGCGGGAACGGCGCGAGCAGGCTCTGGACGACCTGGTCGCCGATCCGGTCCCACTGCTGGCAGAGCGCGAGCCAGGCGTCCCCGTCCCCGGGGTGCTGCAGCTCCATCAGGTGGGCGGTGACCTCGCGGTCGCGGTGCAGCAGCGCCCACTCCCCGTCGGCGAGGGGATGGCCGAGGACCGCCGGGGCGTGGGACCAGCGCAGGCCGTGGCTCTCCAGGTCGAGGGACTGCAGCGCCGGGCTCGCGGCGCCGAGCGGGTAGAACGAGCTGAAGGTGTCGTGGACGAAGTCGGGGTGGACGTCGCGGGCGCTGCGGACCGCGCCCCCGATCTCGGGCTGGGCCTCGAGCACGAGGACGGACCACCCGGCGTCGAGCAGGTGGTTGGCGGCCACGAGGCCGTTGGGACCGCTCCCCACCACGACGGCGTCGTGGTGGGTCACCTGCGCCGCTCGACGATGAGCGCGAGGCGACGCAGGGTCTCGACGTTGCGCCAGGTAAGCGGCGGCTGGCGTAGCAGCGAGGGCACGAGGGCCCCGGGCCCGGACACGGCGTCCTCCTCGATGACGATCTCGGTGCCACCGTCCGCGGTGGGGGTCAGGTGCAGGGCCACCTCGGCCGCGCCCCCGGGCCAGGCACGGGCGCGCAGCTTCAGGAAGGCCGGCTCGCGACGCTCGAGCACCTCGGTCGTGTCGTCGAGGAGCGCGGGCCAGGCGCCGACAGAGTGGTGCAGCCGGGACCCGGGCGCCGGCCAGGCGTCGTCGACGTCGCGCATCCGCGAGGCACCCACCACCCACAGCGGGTACAGCCAGCCATCGGCGAGGACGTCCCAGACCTGCTGAGGGGGGACGCTGACGGTGCGGGAGTTCCTGCTCATCCCACGGAGGTACCCCTCGGGGTCGGCTCGCAAGAGGCGAGCGCCGTCACACCAGGACGGTCACCTGTCCGTCCTCGACCTGCCAGCGCTGGTCGAGGTGCACGTTGTCGAGCAGCCGGCGGTCGTGGGAGACCAGCAGCAGCGCGCCGGTGTAGGCGTCGAGCGCCTGCTCGAGCTGCTCGATCGCGGGCAGGTCGAGGTGGTTGGTGGGCTCGTCGAGCACCAGCACGTTGACGGCGCGGGCCTGCAGCAGCGCCATCGCGGCGCGGGTGCGCTCGCCGGGGGAGAGGCGCCCGACGAGGTTGCCCACCTGGTCGGCCTTCAGGCCGAACTTCGCGAGCAGCGTGCGCAGCTCCGCGGGTGACTGGTCGGGCACGGCGGCCTCGAAGGCGTCCCCGAGGGTGCGGTCCTCGGCGAGCACGCCGCGGGCCTGGTCGATCTCGCCGATCGCCAGCGACGCGCCCTGCGAGGCGCGTCCGGTGGCCGGGGCGAGCTGCCCGAGCAGCAGCCGCAGCAGCGTGGTCTTGCCGGCGCCGTTGGGACCGGTGATACCGATCCGGTCCCCGGCGTTCACCTGGACCGACACCGGCCCGAAGTCGAAGCCACCGCGCGCCAGCGTCACCTGGTCGAGCGTGGCGACGACGGTGCTCGAGCGCGGCGCGGCCGCGATCGCGAAGCGCAGCTCCCACTCCTTGCGCGGCTCCTCGACCTCGTCGAGACGCGCGATCCGCGACTCCATCTGGCGCACCTTCTGGGCCTGCTTCTCCGACGACTCGCTCTGCGCACGCCGGCGGATCTTGTCGTTGTCGGGGCTCTTCTTCATCGCGTTGCGCACGCCCTGCGAGCTCCACTCGCGCTGCGTCCTGGCGCGTGAGACGAGGTCGGCCTTGGTGTCGGCGAACTGCTCGTAGGCCTCGCGGGCATGACGGCGTACGACGGCGCGCTCCTCGAGGAACGCGTCGTAGCCGCCGTCGTAGACCCGCACCTGCTGCTGCGCGAGGTCGAGCTCGACGACCCGGGTGACGCAGCGGGCGAGGAACTCACGGTCGTGCGAGACCAGCACGATCCCGCTGCGCATCCCGGTCACGAGCGACTCCAGCCGCTCCAGCCCGTCGAGGTCGAGGTCGTTGGTCGGCTCGTCGAGCAGCACCACGTCGAAGCGGCTCAGCAGCAGCGCGGCCAGCCCGACGCGGGCGGCCTGCCCGCCGGAGAGCGAGGTCATCAGCGCGTCGGCGCCGACGTCGAGCCGCAGGTCGCCGAGCACGGCAGGGATCCGGTCCGCCAGGTCGGGTGCACCGCTGGCCAGCCAGTGGTCCAGCGCCACGGCGTAGGCGTCGTCGGCGCCGGGTGCCTCCGAGCCGAGCGCTGCCGCGGTCGCCTCCATGGCCGCCTCCGCCTCCGCCGCGCCCGTACGACGGGCCAGGTAGGCGCCGACGGTCTCACCGGGCACCCGCTCGTGCTCCTGCGGGAGCCAGCCGACGAAGGCGTCGGACGGCGCGGTCGAGACCGTCCCGGCCAACGGGACGTCGTGGGAGGCGAGGAGTCGCAGCAGCGTGGTCTTGCCGGCCCCGTTGGCGCCGACCACCCCGACGACGTCGCCCGGGGCGACCGTCAGGTCGAGGCCCTCGAAGAGCGTGCGGTGGGCGTGTCCCCCGGACAGGCCCTTGGCGACCAGGGTGGCACTCACCCGACGATCGTAGGGGGCGTCGTCATCCCCCAGCCCGCCGAGTCGGCGCAGTGTTGCTGCGCGCACGCCGAGTCGGCGCAATGTTGCAGCGGTCCTGGGCCGTCGCTGTGCAACATTGCGCC
>NZ_JANNML010000005.1:0-2324 GCF_031397825.1 Nocardioides sp. | reverse complement strand
TGGTCCTCGGTCCAGCGGTGGAACTCCTCGCACTCGGGCCAGGGGTCGCCGGTGAAGGCCTCGGAAGGATCCACCAGGGCGGCGCTGCACTGAGCCTTGACGAGGTAGAAGGCGCGGTAGCCGGACCGCTCGGCGATCTGGTCGAAGGCCGGGATCCAGGCCCGCGCGTGGGAGTCGCCGATGACCACCAGGGTCTTGTCCCCGTCGTCGTCCCCGCGCGGGCAGAGCTCCCAGGTGGTGCCACCCTCGTAGAGGCAGTCGCCGACGTCGGCGAGGTCGTCCTCGAGGTCGACCAGGTCGGGGGTCAGGTCGCTGGGCGCGGCCTGGTGGGACTGGGCGGCGAGGACCGAGGCACGCACGAGCGCGTCGGGGCCGTCGTCGGTGATCCCGAACTGGCTGGTCGTGATGGCGGGGGAGTCGCCGTGCTCGCTGACGCGGTAGTCGGACCACGCCCAGCCGGCGCCGGCCGTCGAGCCCACGAGGCCCAGGAACACGGGGTAGAGGATCAGCGCCCGGCGGGGCCGCACGGAGGAGACACGGCGGGTGCGGAAGGGCTGCTCGACGAAGCGGTGGGTGAGGTAGGCCAGCTCGAAGGCGAGCGCCACCAGCAGCACGACCTCGAGCGGCCGCAGGTCCCGGCCGAGGGCGGTCGGCGGGACGATGAGCAGCGGCCAGTGCCACAGGTAGAGCGAGTAGGACCAGTCGCCGACGGCACGCATCGGGCGCAGCGACAGCAGTCGTCCCGCGCTCGTGGTCACGCCCGGGTGGGCGCCGGCGTAGAGCACCGCGGCGGTGCCGAGCACGGGCAGCGCAGCGGCGTAGCCGGGGAACGCCAGGGTCTCGTCGAAGGCCAGGCAGGCCAGCAGGACCGAGGCCAGGCCACCCCACACGAGCACCTCGGCGCCGCGGCGGTGGCGCAGGGTGCGACCGGCGTGCACGGCCAGCGCGACACCCGCGCCGACGGCCAGCTCCCAGGCGCGGGTGAAGGTCGAGAAGTAGGCAGACTGCGGCTCGGCGCCGGTGTGGACCAGGGACCACGCGAAGCTGGCGACGCCGATCGCGACGATGGCCACGACGAGGCCGCGCAGGATGCCTGTGGACCGGCCCTCCGTCGCGCGTCGGCGGGCCACGACCCAGACGACGGCGCCGACCAGCAGCGGCCACACGAGGTAGAACTGCTCCTCGACCGCCAGCGACCAGTAGTGCTGGAGCGGGGACGGTGCGGCCTCGGCCGCGAAGTAGTCGACGCCCTGCTGGGCGAAGCGCACGTTGGCGGCGAAGACCGCCGACCAGAGCGCGTCCTTGGCGAGGTCGATCGCCTCGAGCACGCTCATCCAGAGCACCGAGGCGGCCACGGTCGCGACCAGCACGACGCTGGCGGCGGGCAGGATGCGCCGGGCCCGGCGCGCGTAGAAGCCGCTCAGCGAGACCCGGCCCGAGCGCGAGGCCTCGGTCACCAGCAGCTGGGTGATCAGGAAGCCCGAGATCACGAAGAAGACGTCGACCCCGACGTAGCCGCCCGGGAGGAACGCGACGCCGGCGTGTGCGGCGAGGACGGTGAGGACCGCGACCGCGCGCAGGCCTTGGACGTCCTCGCGGAACCCCGACGAGGATCGCTGCGTGCGCGGCTGCTGGGTCGCGCGCGTCGGGTCCATGATCAGATGAAAATATCAAGAGCGCACCAAGACGACGAAACGACGAGGGCCTTTCCCCAGAACTGAGGAGGCCAGGGCGTCGTACGGCGGGTCAGCGGCCGCCGTTCCAGCTGTCCCAGAGCGCGGCGTAGGACCCACCGGCCGCGACCAGCTCGTCGTGCGAGCCGAGCTCGGCGATGACGCCGTCCTCGACGACCGCGACCCGGTCGGCGTCGTGCGCGGAGAACAGCCGGTGCGCGATCGCGATCACCGTGCGGCCCTCGAGCACGGCCGCCAGCGAGCGCTCCAGGTGGCGGGCGGCACGCGGGTCGATCAGCGACGTCGCCTCGTCGAGCACCAACGTGTGCGGATCGGCCAGGACCAGGCGGGCCAGCGCGATCTGCTGGGCCTGGGCGGCCGTGACCGCACGCCCGCCGGATCCGACGACGGTGTCGAGCCCGTCGGGGAGGCCGTGGACCCAGTCGAGCGCGTCGACCGCGTCGAGTGCCGCGCGGATGGCGTCGTCGCCGGCGTCCGCGGGGGCCGCGAGGGCGAGGTTCTCCCGGAGCGTGCCGACGAAGACGTGGTGCTCCTGGGTCACGAGCGCGACGTGGCCGCGCAGGTCGGCCAGCGGCAGGTCCACGAGGCCGACCCCGCCGACGGTCACGGCGCCGGTGCGCGGCGGGTGGA
>NZ_JANNML010000004.1:0-4094 GCF_031397825.1 Nocardioides sp. | reverse complement strand
CCCTTGACGACCTCGATGACGGTGCCCTCGACGACGCCGTCCTCCTCCTTGACCTGCTCGATGGTGCCCCAGGCGCGCTCGTACTGGGCGCGCTTCTTGGACAGGATCAGGCGGCCTTCCTTGTCCTCCTTCTGGAGGACCAGGGCCTCGACCTCGTCACCGACCGAGACGACCTCGGAGGGGTCGACGTCGTGCTTGATCGAGAGCTCGCGCGAGGGGATGACACCCTCGGTCTTGTAGCCGATGTCCAGGAGGACCTCGTCGCGGTCGACCTTCACGATGGTGCCGGAGACGATGTCGCCGTCGTTGAAGTACTTGATCGTGGCGTCGATGGCCGCCAGGAAGTCGGCCTCGGATCCGATGTCGTTGACCGCGACCTGCGGGGCGTCATAGTCCGGCTGGATGATGGTGCTCGTCATAAGGGAAGTAATTCCTTGGTGGGCAGATGTCGTGCGGGCGCGCGCAGAGGCCGGTTTCACGTGCCGATGGGATCGAGCGTCGTGCCGGCGGAAACCGGCTGACATCGTCAGTGAGCGAGAGTCCACTCCGTCTGGGACCAAGGCAGACCTCTAGCGCACCGCCCAGCGTACGCCGCGCCGCGGGCGGGCGTCCAACCGGCACTGGTCTGCACCAGTAGGGGTCTTTACCCGGCCCTCCGTATACCCGATGCCAGGGGGGGTACGGCCCCCTCGGCGTCATGGGGACACCAACCCTCGCGCCCTGCTCCCTCCCCGACCGCGCACCCGCGGTCCGTTCTTCTCGGACACCTCTCGGACCCGTCTCGGAACGCTCCCTCCGCCTCGCCACGAGCGAGCCGGTTGGGGTGTCCACTCCCCGCCCCCGCCCCCTGGAGTCACCCATGAAGATCCCGCGCCCCCTCGGGGCGACGGTCAGTCTGTCGACCCTCGCCCTGCTCACGCTCGTCACCGTGCCCTTCGCGGCACCCGCCTCTGCAGCGACGCTGCCCGTCCCGGCCGGTGCCACCACCGCCGCCACCGGTGAGGTCCTGCACGTCACCGTCCTCGGGGTCCCGCTCGTCGGGGCCTCCGTCGCCGAGGTGATCCTCGGCCAGGTCGAGGGCACCCTCAACGCCACCAACCCGCGCTCGACCGCCGAGTCGCGCAACCTCGAGGGCACGGCCCTGACGGCCATCCCCCTCAACATCCTCTCCGAGGCGACGCAGGTCGCCCCGCCCGACAACATGGCGCCCGCCACCGACTCGATCGTCGCCGGGACGATCCCGCTCACCGTCCCCGGTGTCCTCGACCTCGGCGTCTCCAGCTCCTCCGCCCAGGCCCGCTTCGCGACCGACGGCACCTGCCTGGGCGCCAACGTGCCGGTCAGCCGGTCCAGCGTCTCCACCGCCGACGTGAGCGTGCTGGGCATCTCCGGCCTGACCGGTGGGGTCGTCAACCTCCCGGGCACCGCCTCGGTGAGCCAGAAGACCGAGCTGGTCTCCAACGGGCGCCCCAACGGCGGGCGCAACGTCGTCAGCACGGTCACCGGGAGCACGGCGTCCCTCCAGCTCGCCGGCAACAACGTCCTCGAGGTGACCTCGGCCCCGGAGCTGAAGGTCACGGCTGACGGCACCACCGCCGGCACCAAGGCGACCTACAGCACGCCCATCGTCGAGCTCGGCGGCGTCCCGATCATCCCCGGCGACCCGGTGAGCCTGCCGGCCGAGGCGGGTCTGCTCCTCGAGCTGAGCGTCGGCACGCCGACCATCACCAAGAGCCCGGACGGGCTCACGGTGACCGCGAGCGCGGCCGCGGTGCACCTCAAGGTCACCCTCGGTGGCTTCATCGACGTGGCCGAGCTCGACCTCTTCCCGATGACCGCGACCGCCAAGGCCCCGGCGGGCGGCGTGACCTGTGGCGACGCCACCGGTGCGGACACCGACGGTGACGGTCTGACCGACACCGAGGAGACCACGGGCTCGCAGAACCCGTTCCCCAACCCGGCGACCAACCCCAACGACGCCGACAGCGACAACGACGGCATCAACGACGGCACCGAGACCGACATCGGGACCAACCCCAACGACCCCGACACCGACGACGACGGCCTGCTCGACGGCCAGGAGACGACCGGTTCGGAGAACGACTTCCCGACCCCGGCCACCAATCCGCTCGACCCCGACTCGGACAACGACGGCCTGACCGACGGCCAGGAGACCACCGGCTCGGAGAACGACGCCTTCGGCAACGAGCCGACCAACCCCAACTCCCCCGACACCGACGGTGACGGCCTGACCGACACCGAGGAGGTCACCGGGTCGGAGAACGACGCCAACGGAAACGAGCCCACCGACCCCAACACCGCGGACACCGACGGTGACGGCATCGACGACGGCGACGAGATCGACGGCGGCACCGACCCCAACGACCCGCTCGACCCGGGCGGCCCGGTGGTGGACACCGACGGTGACGGTCTCAGCGACACCGAGGAGACCACGGGCTCCGAGAACGACGACTACGGCAACGAGCCGACCGACGCGACCGACCCCGACTCCGACGACGACGGGCTGACCGACGGCGAGGAGGTCGCCTTCGGGACCGACCCCAACGACGCGGACACCGACGGCGACGGCCTGCTGGACGGCGAGGAGGTCGACGGCACGGAGAACTCGTTCCCCTCCCCGGCGACCGACCCGCTCGACGCCGACTCCGACAACGACCGCCTCACCGACGGCCAGGAGACCAGCGGTGCGCTCAACTCCTTCCCGTCGGCCGCGACCAACCCCAACGACGACGACACCGACGACGACGGGTTGTTCGACGGCCAGGAGGTCCTGGGCATCCGGGTGCAGGAGCAGGTGCAGCTCTCTCCCAACAGGTCGGCCAACATCGGCCTCGTGAGCACCAACCCCAACCGCAAGGACACCGACGCCGACGGTCTCGGTGACCGGATCGAGGTCGTGGGCTTCATGATCGACCAGCGTGTCCGGATCCCGGGCGGGAAGTTCTACACGATCGGCAAGGTCCGCACCAACCCCCTGAGCAAGGACACCGACCGCGACGGCCTGCAGGACAGGGCCGAGCGGACGGGGTCGCGCAACGGGCGCTTCGACAACCGCAAGTCGGACCCCACGCACTGGGACACCGACCGCGGTGGCGTCAGTGACGGCGACGAGATCGCCCAGCGGGCCGACCCCGCCAACGTCTTGTCGACACCCAAGAACCCCAAGGCCGTCGCCGGCCGCGGGGGCCGAGCGTGACCGCTGCTCGCCGGCCCTGAGCCCGCGAGCCGGTCACTCCTGCCGCACCAAGGGCGGGGCGGAAGCTCCCCCCGGGACCTCGGTCCCGGGGGGAGTTCTGCGTGCGGACTCAGCTGTTCTCTGGGCCGGGTCCACGTGGCTGTGCGCCGGTGACCTGCCGCACGGTCTCCAGGTTGGCCCGCCCGAAGCGGGCGTCCGGCTCGAGGTAGGCGCCTTCGGCCCACTCGTTCCAGGCATTGACGAAGACGAGGCGTTCGCCGTCACCGGTCGAGGCGGCATCGACCGCCCGCGAGAGCCAGCGCCGGAACGAGACCGGGTTGCCGCCGTGGAACGCGTAGGCCGCCGACTGACGTCGAGGGGTGTTGTCCCACCCCGGCATGACCCCGGGGTGCACCCGGAGGCCGTGCGGGCCGGTGGTGGCGAGGTCGGCGCCGTCGATGGCGGCGTCGTAGGACAGGACGTCGCCCGAGTGCGCCGGGTCCAGGCCGGGGGCGAGGTCGCGCAGCGACTGCAGCCCGATGCCGGAGCCCGGGGGAAAGCGGACCAGGCCGTCGAGGGCGCCGACCACGGCGTCCGGCAGCGCCTCGAAGTCGCGTGACGGTGTGACCGCGAGGACGTGGAGCCCGCCGAGACCGTCCTGGCGGGCGCGCTCGCGCCACCGGGCGATGGTCCGAGCGCCGTCGGGGAGCTGGCCGATGCGGTAGACGACGAGCATCGGCTTGCCGTCGACCCGGAGGTAGCGGTGGTCGCGCAGGGCCGGCAGGAGGTCGTCGTAGAACGCGTCCTCCCAGCCCGGTGGGTAGGTCTGGTCGATCAGGACGTCCTGGTCGAGACCGTCCCACCTGCGGGTCCAGGCCTCGTTGGCCCAGCACAGGGC
>NZ_JANNML010000146.1:0-38098 GCF_031397825.1 Nocardioides sp. | reverse complement strand
GTCAGCCAGAGCGACTGGCCGGCGGCCGGCAGCAGGCAAATGCCATCGGTGGCGCCTTCGGCTTCATCGGTGGCCGTGCCACCGAACAAGGCACCCAACGTGGCATCGAAGCGTGCCGCGTCGAGGTCGTTCTCCAGGCCGTCGAGCGCGGCCTGCGCGCCGCGCGTCCACCAGCGGCGCACTTGCGCCAGCGCGTCGCCACGCAATGCGTCTTCCTGCGGCACGGTGATCTCGCTGACCAGCACGAACGGGAAGTAGCGTCCCACGCCATCGACCGACGGCATCAGCACGCCGACCCATCGCGTCGGCCCGATCACGCGCTCGCCCAGCACGAACGACCACAGCGGGCTTTCCAGGTAGCGCTCGGTCCAGTCGTCGTGGCGCTGGCGCAGCCCGCTCAGGCCGCTCTGCAGCCAGGCATCCCACGGCGTGCGAAACGATTCGGGCAACCGGCGGTGCGCAAAATCGCCCATGCCGGGCAGCTTGCCGAACCAGCCGGGCAAGGCCTCGGGGAACATGGCTGACCCCGCGATCACAACCCCTCCGGGCAATTGAACTCGCGGATCTCGCGCAGGCGGATCGGATGCTGCACGCTGTTGGCCGTCACGTCGAAGCGCGTGCGGCGGTTCTCGATGTTGAAGGTGATGAAGAACTTTTCGGGCGCGTCGCCGGGAGCAGGCACTGCAGGACCCGCTGCACCTCGCCGAGCGAGAGCTGGGCCGGCGTCAGCTCGTCGACCACGTTGGGGTGGGTGCGCTTGACGACGTCGGCGAGCAGCCGCACGTCCTCGCGCCCGAGCAACCGGGCCGCGTGGACCGTGACGATCTCGGACAGGTGGGTGGTGATCACCGCGGACCGGTCGACGACCGTGGCGCCGCCGAGCTCGGCCTGGTGACGCAGCTCGGCCGGGATCCACTTGGCCTCGAGCCCGAAGACGGGTTCCTGCGTGGCCTCGCCCGGGAGCGAGCCGAGGAAGTCGCCGATGGCGAGCACGGTGCCCGGGGGCGCCTCGCCCCGGGCGACCTCGATGCCGAAGAGCTTGATGACGTAGGTGCGCGCCGGGAGGGTGACGTCGTCACGGGTGCGCACCAGGGGTACGACGATGCCGAGGTCACCGGCGATCTTGCGCCGCAGTCCCTTGACCCGTTCGAGCAGGTCACCCCCGCTGAGCGGATCGACGAGGTCGATGAGGTCGGCGGAGAGCTCGAGCCCCAACGGGTCGACGAGCATCTCCTCGACCAGGGTCTCCGGCAGGTCGGGGTTCCTGGTCGTCTCGAGCGCGAGGGCGTCGGCAGAAGGGAGAGCACCGATCTTGCCCGGGGACCCCGGGTCCGTGACGCGGGTCGAGACCAGCAGCAGGACGCCCCCGGTGAGCAGGAACGGGATCTTGGGCATGCCCGGGATCAGGCACAGGGCCATGCCGGCGAACCCGGCGATGCGCAGCGGCGCCTGGCGGGCGACGAGCTGGGAGACGATGTCGGAGCCCATGTCGGAGTCTTTGGTCCCGGCGCTGCGGGTGACGACGAGACCGGTCGCCACCGACAGCAGCAGGGCCGGGATCTGCGAGACCAACCCGTCTCCGACCGACAGCAGCGAGTAGGTCGTCACCGACTCGCCGGCCGACATGCCGCGCTGCACCATGCCGATCGTGAAGCCGCCGACGAGGTTGACGAGGGTGATGATGATCGCGGCGATGGCGTCGCCCTTGACGAACTTGGAGGCACCGTCCATCGCGCCGTAGAAGTCGGCCTCGGCGTGCACCTCGGCGCGACGCCGGCGGGCCTCGTCCTCGTCGATGAGACCGGAGTTGAGGTCGGCGTCGATGGCCATCTGCTTGCCGGGCATGGCGTCGAGGGTGAACCGCGCCCCGACCTCGGCCACGCGGCCGGCACCGTTGGTGATGACGACGAACTGGATGATGAGCAGGATCGCGAAGATGATCAGGCCGACGATCAGGGAGCCGCCGACGACGAAGTGGCCGAAGGTCTCGATGACCTTGCCGGCGTAACCGTCGATGAGCACCAGACGGGTGGCGCTGACGTTGAGTGCGAGGCGGAAGAGCGTCATCACCAGCAGCAGGGCGGGAAAGCTGGCGAAGTCGAGCGGCCGACCCACGAACATCGCGGTGAGCAGGACGAGCAGCGCCCCGACGATGTTGGCCGCGATGAGCACGTCGAGGAGCACCGCGGGCAGCGGCACCACGAGCATCACGACGATCATCACGATGCCGACCGGGACACCGAGCTGGGTCAGTCGCTTGAGGGGCATCGGGTGCGCCTTTCAGGGTCGGCTGCGGATCCCGCCGTCCCTGGCGCAGCACGACACCGTCCTGGCGTCGTCGTCCCTATCGGGTCGCGAGCACCGGACCTGAGGGGATCCGGCGGCGGCGTCCCGCGACCGGCACCGGGTCGAGCTCGGCCTCGCGGCGCGGGCTGCGGTGGGTGCCGCCCACACGGCCGGTGTTGCGGCGGCTGATCACGAACGCGAGGACCTGGGCGACGGCCGCGAAGAGCTCTGCGGGGATCTCCTGGCCGACCTGGGTGGAGGAGTAGAGGGCGCGGGCGAGGGGCACGTCCTGCACGAGGGGCACGTCGTGCTCGCCGGCCAGCTCGCGGATCCGCGCGGCGATCGTGCCGGCCCCGCGGGCCACGACGGTGGGTGCCCCGGCCTCGGGGTCGTAGCGCAGGGCCACGGCGACGTGCGTGGGGTTGACCAGCACCACGTCGGCGGTGAGGACGTCGGCCATCATCCGGTTGCGGGCCAT
This sequence comes from Nocardioides sp., assembly GCF_031397825.1. Lineage (GTDB taxonomy): Bacteria > Actinomycetota > Actinomycetes > Propionibacteriales > Nocardioidaceae > Nocardioides. The sequence continues at coordinate 35,334 of NZ_JANNML010000146.1, read as the reverse complement.
CGCCAGCTGCCGGGAGCGGATCGCGCCCTTGAGCATGGGGTCGCCCTCCTGCTGCTTGTGCTCCTGCTTGATCTCCTCCTTGGTCATGCGGGTCTGCTTGCCGATGCGGCGCCGGTTCATCGCGTAGTCGGCGCCGGCCATGAGGAGCCCGGCGATCGCGACGTTGCGGATCAGTGCGAGGGCCTCGTCACCGGTCTGGTGGAGCATGAAGTCGATCGGGACCATGCCGCCGAGCAGCGGCATCATCGACGTGACGGCACCCTTGACGAGCACCGCGACGAGCGCGCACTTGAGCAGCATCTTGGCGCCCTCCCAGAGCGCCTGGATGCCGAAGACGCGCTTGGCGCCCTTGATCGGGTCGAGCTTGGACCACGTGGGCTTCACGGTCTTGGTGGCCAGGAAGAAGCCGCCCTGGGCGAGCGCCGACGCCACCCCCACGACCATGACGGCGGCCCCCAGGAGCACCAGCGCCCTGAACGCGTGGGCGGACCCCTGTCCGAGGAGCTGGAGCGCGTCGGAGGCGGTGGGGTCCTCGATGGTGCGCAGGCAGGCGGTCATCAGGCCCTTGATCGCATCGATCTCGCGGCCCATCATGGCCGGCATCGCCAACCCCGCGAGGAGCATCGCGGCCCAGGCCCCCAGCTCCTGGGTGCGGGGGACCTGCCCCTCCTTGCGGGACTCCTTGCGCTTCTTGGCGGTGGGTTTCTCGGTCTTCTCCTCCCCGCTGCTCATGAGCCGCCCGCCATCGCGTCCATGGCCTGCAGCGCCATGTCCACCATCGTGCGCATGACGCCCGGCAGGACCGGGAAGGAGAGACCGACCAGGAGCAGGGTGAGCCCGATCTTGGCGGGAAACATCACGTTGATCGCCTGCAGCTGGGGCGCGATCTTGGTCAGCAGCGCGAGCCCGAGGTCGGAGATGAACAGCACCGCGATCATCGGCAGCGCGATCTGCACCGCGGTCACGAAGAACATCAGGAACGCCTTGGTCAGCACGCTCGCGCCGCCGTCCACGTCGGGGGTGGTGCCGATCGGCAGGAGCTCGAAGGTGCGCAGCAGGCCGCCGATCACCAGCAGGTGCCCGCCACTGGCGAAGAGCAGCATCGTGGCCAGCATCTGGTGGAAGGTGCCGAAGACGGAGTTCATGTTCATCCCGAGCGGGTCGAAGCCCTGCGCCAGGGAGAAGCCGCCGAAGACGTCGACCAGGCTGCCGGCGGCCGCGATCGCGCCCAGCAGCATCGAGGTCACGAAACCCATCGCGATGCCGATCAGCGCCTGGGTCAGGACCGTCAGGAGCAGGCTGGGGGCGTCGAGCGGGATCTCGGACTCGGCCAGCACGGGGGCGACCGCGAAGCACAGTCCCAGCGACAGCACGACCTTCGCCATCGCCGGTACCGCCCGCGAGGAGAACGGCGGCACGACGGCGAGCCAGGCGACCACCCGCACCGAGGCCAGCAGGAAGGCGACCAGGGGCTCGCCGGCGAAGGTGAGGGTCATCAGCCGAGCAGCGCCGGGATGCGCTCGTAGAGCTGGGTGGTGAACGTCATCAGCGTGTGCAGCATCCAGTTGCCGCTGATGAGCAGGGCGATGCCGACACCGACCAGCTTGGGCACGAACGCGAGGGTGAACTCCTGGATCTGGGTCATCGACTGGAAGAGCGAGACGACGAAGCCGATGACCAGGGCGGTCGTGAGGACGGGGGCGGACAGCTTCAGCGCCACCATCATGGTCTGCATGGCGATCTCGATGATCTCGGTGTCGGTCATCGGCTGCTACCCGTAGCTCGCCACGAGCGACTTGATGACCAGGCCCCAGCCGTCGACCAGCACGAAGAGCAACAGCTTGAACGGCAGCGACACCATCACCGGCGGCATCATCATCATGCCGAGCGCCATCAGCGCCCCGGACACGACGATGTCGATCACCAGGAAGGGGATGAAGATGATGAAGCCGATGATGAAGGCCTGCTTGAGCTCGCTCAGCACGAAGGCGGGGATGAGCGTCGAGAGGCCGACCTCGTCGCGGTTCTCCGGCAGCTCGCGGTCGGCGACGTTGGTCAGCAGCGTCAGCTCCTCGTCGCCGGTCTGGTCGAGCATGAACTCACGCAGCGGCACGATGCCGTCGTCGAAGGCCTGCGTCGTCGTCTTGTCGCCGTCGAGGTAGGGCTGCACGCCGACGTCGTTCATCTCCGAGAGCACCGGGCCCATGATGAAGAGGCTGAGGAACAGCGCCAGCCCCGCGAGGACCTGGTTGGGCGGCGTCTGCTGGAGGCCCAGCGCGTTGCGGGTCAGCCCGAGCACCACCAGGATCTTGGTGAAGCTGGTGCACGTGAGCAGGATCGCGGGCAGCAGCGACAGGAAGGTCATCGCCACCAGCAGCACGACCGACGAGCTCGGCTTGTCGGTGAGACCGCCGAAGTCGACGGTCACCGATCCCGGGTCGCCCTGGGCGCCGGTGGGGCCGGTCGGCCCTCGGGGCCCGTCGACGCCGGGCTCGTTCGTGGGGACGGCGGGCACGTCAGCCGGGGCGCCGGTGGGAGCGTCGGTCGGGGCGTCGGTGGGGGTCGGCGTCTCCTGGAGGGGTACGCCGGAGGTCGCGGTCGTCGCACCCGGGGCGGGGGTCGCCGACGCGGGTGCGCTCTGGCCGAGCCAGATCGTGACCCCCAGGGCCAGCAGCACGAGCACCCTCCCCGGTGCTCGTCCGGCCAGTCCCCGGCTGGTGCGGCCCCCCGGCCGACTCACGAGGCTCGCCCTGAGACGGCTTGGAGCGCCTGGCGCCAGGTCTGGGGAGAGAGCACGGAGCCCGCGAGGGCGCCCTCGGCCGGCGCGGTCGTGCTCGGGGGTGCGGCCCGGCGCGACGCGGTCCGGCGCTGCGCCGCGTGGCTGCGGGGGGCGGCGTGCCGACCGGGCGACGGGGGTGTCGGGGCTGCCGGTGCCTCCAGCTGGTCGTGCAGGAGTGTCGCGAACCCGGCCGACGAGGTGGTGGGGGCGCTGACCAGGTGGGCGACCGGGGCCAGGTCGACCTCGCTGCCGGTGTCACCGGTGTCACCGAGGTCCTCGAGCTCGTGGGGGTCCAGCTCGGCCAGCACGCGCACCTGCTGCTCGGTGGTGCCGAGCACCAGCACCCGGGACCCGACGGTGACGACGGTGACCGATGACGTCCGGCTGAGGGCCTGACGGTGCAGGACCCGGACCGGCGAGCCGGCACGCCCCTTGAAGCGCCGCGCGCCGAGGCGGGCGGTGAGCAGCAGCAGCCCCAGCACCACCGCCAGGGAGAAGACGAGTCGGACGACGAGCTCGGTCATGGGTCAGCTCGCGGCCTGGTCGTCGAGGATCTCGGTGACGCGCAGGCCGAAGTCCTCGTCGACGACGACGACCTCGCCGCGGGCGATGAGCCGGCCGTTGACCAGCAGGTCGGCGGGGCTCCCGGCGGCCCGGTCGAGCTCGAGGACCGCTCCGGGGGCGAGGGCGAGCAGGTCGCGCACGGCCATGCGGGTGCGGCCCAGCTCGACGGTGACCTCCATGTCGACGCCGTGCAGCATCTCGATGCCGCGGTGGGCGAGCGGGATCACGCTGGAGCCGTGGCCGCCCCCGTGGACCGGGGCTCCCGGACCCAGGTCGCGCACGGGTGCCGCCCCGACGGGGACCGCACCGGACGCCACCGGTGCGGTCACCGTCGGGCCAGCACCCGGGCCCGCGCTCGCGGCTGCGCCGGGCGCCAGGAGGGCGTCGGGCAGGAGGAGGGCTGCAGCGATGCCGCTGCCGATCAGGGGGACGACGGTGAAGGGGCCGCCGAGGTCGGAGACGACCAGGGTCAGCTCGACCTGCGTGGCGGCCTGCGCGGACCCGCCGAGGACGGCGGCGACGGCGTCGAGCGCCGGCTGCACCGCCGCGGCGAGGTCGAGACCGCCCAGCGGGCTGGCCTCGAGCGCGGCCACGAGCTCGTCACCCACGAGGACCGCGATCCGGCTGCCGGCGACCTCGGCGACGGCCGCGCCGGCGAAGGAGGAGACCACGTGCTCGGTGCCCGGCTGGGCACCTCCGGCCACGAGCGGGGTCGCCGCGGGCAGGACCTCGGCCGCCGCCTCGCCGGCAGCGATCGCCAGGTCGTTCGGGTCGGAGGGGAGCGGTGGGGTGGTCATGAGGTCTCCTTCGGGGTGCTCACGATCAGGGCGGCCAGGCGCGGGCCCTGGGCGCCGGCGGTCGCATGGGCGAACGTGGTGTCCTCGACGGTGACGTCGAGGGGTGCGGAGGCGGGGTGGGCCAGCCGGAGGACGTCCCCGGGGCGGAGGTCGCTGAGGACGGCCGGGTCGACGCTCGTCGAGCGGAAGCGGACGGTGACGTCGACGGGCACGGTCTGGAACTGCTCCTGGAGCAGGGCGGCCGCCTGGGCGCGTTGGGCGCGCTCGCGGTTGGAGACGGGAGCCGGGGCCGCGGCGGCGGTGAGGTGGGGCAGCAGGCCGCTGAAGGGCAGGCACACGGTCATCCGGTGGGCGCGCTCGTCGATGCGCAGCTCGAGGCGCATCACCACCATCACGTCAGCGGCACCGGCAACCTGGGCGAACTGGGGGCTGTACTCCACGCCGACGATGGTCGGCTCCAGGCCGACGATGCCCGAGAGCGAGTAGCGCATCTCGGCCAGCAGCCGCTCGATGAGGCCGCGGATGACGCCGCTCTCGATCTCGGTCAGCGGCCGCTGCGGCTGGTCGCCCGACCCGGGGCCGCCGAGCATGTGGTCGACGCAGGACATCGTGGCGTCCAGCGGCATCTCGAGGACCCCGACGCCCGGCATCGGGTCCGCGGAGAACTTGGTCATGTAGGTCGCGGCGCCGAGCGAGTCGACGTACTCCGCATAGCTGCGCTGGTCGATGCTCACCACGGACACCGCGCACACGCTGCGCAGGGCGGAGGTGAAGACCGTCGTGGCCTGGCGGGCGAAGCCGTCGAAGCCCAGCTGCAGGATGCGCTGGTGCTCGCGGGACAGCTGGATCGGTCGCCGGAAGTCGTAGGCGACGGGATCCACGGTCCGCGTACGACGGCGTGCGCGACCGCTCCCGCTGCCCGGTCGGGGCGCGGAGATGGTCGACGGCGGCAGGCTCACGTCAGGGGGATCGGCCCCCTCCCGGTGCACCTGAGAGAAATCCGGACTGGTCCGGAGCGGTTCGGGCCGGGCTCCGATGAGGTCGGGCGACTACTGGGTGACGAACTCGGTGAAGTAGACCCCCATCACCTCCCCGTGATAGCTCTCCTCGAGCACGTGGCTGAGCTCCTTCTTGAGCTTGTGGCGCCCGGCCGGCTTGGTCAGCTCCTCGGTGCTCCGCCCGCTGAAGATCTCGATGACCGCGTCCAGCGCCTTGCTGCCGTCGAGCTCGTGGGCGCCCTCGATCAGCTGCAGGGCCACCCCGATGCGCAGGTAGTGGCTCTCCGCGAGGTTGATCTGCACCGGCTCGAGGACCAGGACCTCACCCGGCACGGCCTCCGGCTCGGCCTCGCCGGAGGGTCGCAGCAGGAAGAACCACGCGGCGCCGGCCACCAGGGCGAGCACCAGCACGATCAGCAGGATCTTCTTCTTCCCGCCGCCCTTCGCCTTCTCCTCGGCGGGAGCCGCGTCGCTCGGCGCCGGGGCCGTCTTGGTGCTCATGATCCGTCTCCTTCCCGTGAGGCCACCACGTCGTCCAGCATCGCCCGGGTCTCGGACGGCAGCGACGACAGGACGACCACGTCCACCCGCTTGTTGACCTCCTGCGAGCCCGGGAGGTCCGGGTCCACCAGTGGCTTCTCGTGGCCGTAGGCGGCCAGCATCAGCCGGCTGCCGGGCAGGCCGCCCACCTCGTCCAGCCGGCGCAGCACCGTCAGGGCGCGGGCGGCCGAGAGGTCCCAGTCGCTGGCGAAGTACTTCGGCTTCACCTTCACCTGGTTGGTGTGACCGTCGACCTGGAGCGGCTCGTCGACGTCGGCCAGCACGGTGGCGAGCGTGTCCACGACCTCGCGGCCGCGGGTGCTCAGCGTGGCGAGGTCGGCCTCGAACACGACGTGTCGCGAGACGAGACTCAGCACGAGCCCGCGCTCGTCGTAGGAGACCTGCACGTCGTCGGCCAGTCCCTTCTTCCGCAGTGCCTTCAGCACCTGCTCCTGGAGTGCCTCGAAACGCGTCACCTCGGCCTCGGCGTCCTGGCGCCGTCGTACGGCGTCCTGCACTGCCTCGGCCACCCCGTTGGAGGTGGAGGCGAGCTCGACCTCGGTCAGCTCCTGGAAGTTGAGCGCAGGCGCCACCGGTGCCATCGAGGACGTCCCGGCCTGGTCGAGGATGGAGGAGGAGCCGTCCAGCACGGAGGTCGACTGGCCGAAGCCTGCTGCCAGCCCGTCCTTGAGTGCGTTGAACTTCTTCTGGTCGACCTGGCTCATGGCGAACAGCACGATGAAGAGCACCATCAGCAGGGTCACCATGTCGGCGTAGGTGACCAGCCAGCGCTCGTGGTTCTCGTGCTCCTCCGGCTCCTCGAGCCGGCGTCGCTTGGTCGACATCTCAGGCCGCCTCGGGGACCGTCTGACCCACGGGCAGCAGCGAGGTGAGCTTCTGCGCGATGACTCTCGGGTTGGAGCCGGCCTGGATCGCCGCGACGCCCTCGATGACGATCTCCATGCGGGCGACCTCGAGCTCGCTGAGCCGCTTGAGCCGGCTGCCCAGGGGGAGCCAGATGACGTTGGCGGACATGACGCCCCACAGCGTGGCGATGAAGGCCGCGGCGATCAGGTGGCCGAGCTCCTCGGGCTTCGCGAGGTTCTCCAGGACGTGCACCAGACCCATCACGGTGCCGATGATGCCGATGGTCGGGGCGTAGGCGCCGGCGTCGGCGAAGAACTTGGCGGACTGTTTGTCGGAGCGCTTCTTGGCGATCATCTCCGACTCGAGGATCTCGCGGACCTCGTCGGGGTCGGTGCCGTCGATGGCCAGGGTCACACCCTTGACCAGGAACTCGTCGTCGATGTCCTTGAGGGAGTCCTCGAGGGCCAGCAGACCCTCGCGGCGGGCCCGCTCGGCCAGCTGGACCACGGCTGGGACGACGTCGGAGGCGGGGGTGATGTTGCCGGTGAAGGCGCGCTTGAGCGCGGCCAACGAGCCCTTGGCGTCCTGCATCGTGCCGCCGGCCAGCGTCACGAGGAGGGTGGTGCCGAAGACGAGGAGCAGCGGCGCCGGGAGCATGAGGCTCATCGGGTTGCCGCCCTCCATGATCTGGGAGGCGAAGACGACGCCGAAGCCGACGCCGATGCCGATGGGGGTCGCGAGGTCCATCAGGCCTTCCCCTCCGACCGGTTCTCGAGCCCCTGGAGGGCGGGATGGACGGTGACCGAGGCCAGCCTCGGCGCCGTGTCGGCCGGCAGGGGGGAGTCCTGGAGGGACCGGGCGGCGTCGGGCGACACCCGGTCGCCGTCCGGCCAGGCCTCGATCTCGCCCACCTGCACGTGGGCGCTGAGCGCGATGACCTCGGCGCGGTGGTAGCGGATGGCGTTGACGACCGCGTGCAGGCCTTCCGCGACGACGTACTTGGAGCCGTCGATGAGGGTGATCACGGTGTCGGGCGTGCTGTCGACGCGCTCGATCAGCTCGGAGTTGAGCGCGAACGCGGAGCCGGAGAGACGGGTCAGCAAGATCATCGGGGGAGCACCATCCTTAGTGCGGGTGTTCGACGGCCGTCCGTGGCTGTCAGAGGTCTCATCGGTAGGGGAGGTAAAGACCTGAGGGATCCGCGCGACGGGCTGCGACGACGCGCCGCCCGTCGCACGGACGTGGGTCAGCGCTTGATGTTGACCAGGTCCTCGAGGACCTGGTCGGACGTGGTGATCACGCGCGAGCTGGCCTGGAACCCGCGCTGGGCGAGGATCAGGTTGGTGAACTCCGCGGCCAGGTCGACGTTGGACATCTCCAGGGCGCCGCCGATCAGGCTGCCGCGCTGTCCGGCGCCGGGGACGTCGATCTCGGCGACACCGGAGTTGGCCGATCCCCGGAACGACGTCTCGCCGACGCGCTCGAGGCCGTTGGGGTTGTTGAAGTCGGCCAGCGCGAGCTGGGCCATGTCGCGCTGGATGCCGTCGGAGAAGACGCCGCGGATCTTGCCGTCGGTGCCGATCGCGTAGGACGTGAGCTCCTCGCCCACGGGCACCGCCGGGGTGAGCCCGGCGGAGTCGAGCGTGATGTCGATCAGGCCTCCGGTGGCGAGGCCGGCCGCGTCGAGGGCGTAACCCTGGACCCGGGCGCCCGAGGGGCTGACCAGGGTGCCGGTCTCGTCGAAGGTGAATGCGCCGGCGCGGGTGTAGATCTGCTCGTTGCCGTCCTGGAGGACGAACATGCCGTCGCCCTGGATCATCAGGTCGGTGGCCCGGCCGGTCATCTGGGCCGATCCCTGGAGCAGGTTGGAGGCGACCGCGGCGACCTGCACGCCGAGACCCACCTGGATCGGGTTGGTGCCGCCCTGGCCGGCGCTGGCACCGGAGGCGCCGGTGAGCATCTGGCTCAAGGTGTCCTGGAAGACGACGGTGCTGGACTTGAAGCCGATCGTGTTGGCGTTGGCGATGTTGTTGCCGGTGACGTCGAGCATGGTCTGGTTGACGCGAAGGCCGCTGATGCCGGCGAAGAGTGAACGAAGCATGAGATGTCCTCTCGGGCCCTCAGAGGGCCGGAACTGCCACGGATGGGGTGGTGGTGGCGGCCGGGGTGGCCGGTGTGGTCGGGCTTCCGTCGGTGACGGACTGGACCTGGAAGATGGGGACCTCGATGCCACCGACGTCGAGGACGGGGCCCGAGGGGCCGAACGTCACGCCGCTGACGAGACCGCTCCCCTCGGTGCCGTCGCCCAGGGTGTAGGTGACCTGGCGGCCGACCAGCTGGGCGCCACCGAAGGCCATCTGGGCCCCGAGCAGGGCACCGGTCTGGTCGGCGACGGACTGCATCTTCTCGAGCGCGGTGAACTGCGCCGACTGCGAGAGGAACTCGCTGGTGTCGCTCGGGTTCATCGGGTCCTGGTAGCGCAGCTGGGCGACCAGGAGCTGCAGGAACATCTCCTTGTCGGCCGAGCCTGCTCCCGCCGTGGACGTGCTGGCGAGCATGCCCGTGGGCGGCGCCATGGTTTCGATTGCCGGGATGGACAACGCGTTCCTCCTCCTAGATGGACACGTCCAGGCCCGAGGGCCCGCGTGACGTGCGCAGCTCGACCGGTCTCGACGGGGTCGTCGGGTCCGGGCTGCCATCCCTGGCGGTGGTGTCCTCACGCGTCCGTGCGTGGTGCTCGTGGCCGGGCCCTCGTCGGGGCCCGGGGTCGCCCGCGGCGGGGCGGTCGCTCCCCGAGGGGACCTGCTCCCCAGCAGCGCGGGCGTAGGCGGCCGCGGTGTCGTCGCGGCTGGTGCTGCGGTCGAGCAGGCCGCCCAGGCCGGTGCTGCCGCCGGCGCCCAGGTCACGGATCGTGACGGTCGCGTCGGCGCCGCCCTGCTCGAGCAGCCGGCGCAGGTCGGGCGAGCTGTGCAGCAGGGCGTCGCGTGCCTCCCGGCCGGCCGCCAGGCTCACCCGCACCTGGCCGGCGCGCACCGTGAGGGTCACGCGGACCTCGCCGAGCGAGCCTGGGTCGAGCCGCAGCGTCAGGTGGTGGGTGCCGGGACCCGAGGAGGCCAGCCGGGTGACCTCGGGAAAGACCTGGCGCGTCACGGCCGCCGTGGCCGGCGGTGCGGCCGGCCGGTCGACCGAGGTCGTCGGTGTCGGGCTGGCGCCCGTCACGCCGGCTGCGGCCGCGCCGCCCGGGTCGGGGGCCGAGTCGGCGCGTTGTTGCGCGGCGGGGGTCGAGTCGGGCGCGGCGCCCTCGGGGCGTCGTACGGCGTCGGTGGTGAGGGTGGCCGGATCCGTGGGGACCAGCGGGGACGTGGGTGCCGGGACGGCGCCTTGTTGCACGGCGGCGACCTCCACGGTGGCAGCCCCGTCGGGTGTCGAGACGGTCCCGCCGGCCACGGGACCGGCCTGAGCCTGAGCATGAGCCTGGACCGGCACAGGCGCCGGGAGGCGGCCGACGATCACGTCCAGGAGCGCGGGCGGCATCGTCGTGCAACATTGCGCCGACTCGGCCTCCTCCAGGCCAGCGACCTCGCCGGTGTCCGTGCACGTCTGCGCCGACTCGGCGGTGTCACTCGGAGCGTCCTGCCCAGGGGCACCGGCGCCGGCGTACCCGACGAGCGCTGCGACCAGGGCGCCGAAGCCCAGGGCGGAGTCCGGGGCGGCGGCCTCGCCGGGAGCACCTGCCGGCGCGGAGCCGGGAGCCGCGCCGGCGGCACCGGGAGCGACGAGGGGCGGGCCCATCGGGGCGATCGTCATCAGGCTGCCTCCAGCATCGACATGACGGAGCGGACGTAGTTCTGCGTCTCGGGGTAGGGCGGGATGCCGTCGTAGCGCAGCACCGCGCCGGGCCCGGCGTTGTAGGCCGCGAGGGCGAGGGGGGTGCTGCCGAAGCGGTCGAGCAGGTCGCGCAGCAGCCGGGCCGCACCGTCGACGGCCTGGGTCGGGTCGAAGGAGTTGGTGACGCCGAGCCCCTGCGCGGTGCCGGGCATGAGCTGCATCAGTCCCTGGGCGCCGGCCGGGCTGACGGCGGACGGGTCGTAGCCCGACTCCTGCTTGGCCACGGCGGAGAGCAGCGCGGGGGAGACGCCGTACTTCTGCGCGGCGCCGTTGAACAGGTCGGCGAAGGGGACGCCGCCGACGGCGCCCGCCGGTGCACCGGTCCGGGTGACCGGGGCAGCCCCGCCCTCGGGCACGATCCGACGGATCGCGACCGGCTCCTCGTAGAGGTCGATGACGCGGACGTCCAGGCCGGTGCGGGGCGCCTCGATCATCTGGTTGTTGCCGATGTAGATGCCGACGTGGCTCACCGGGGATCGAAAGGCCAGGATGTCGCCGGGCTGGGCCTCGGCGAGCGACGCGACCGGTCGACCGGCGGTGGCCTGCTGGTAGGACACGCGCGGGATGTCGATGCCGAGGTTCTTGTAGACGAGCTGGATCATCCCCGAGCAGTCGAGGCCCTTCTGAGGGTCGGTGCCGCCCCAGAGGTAGGGGATGCCGAGGTACTTGCGCGCCTCGGCGACGACTGCTTCCCCGCTGACACCCGCACCGCCGGCAGTGGCGGTGGTGGGGGTGGTGCTCGAGAGCGGGGGGGTGGTCGTCGTGCCGGCCAGGGCGGTCGTGGCGGCGGTGGTGAGCGCGCCGGTGAAGGCGGTCGAGGGCGTCCGCGGCGGGGCGAGCAGCGCGAGCTGGCTCTGGATCATCGAGATCCGGCTGGTGACGTCGGAGACGCTCATGCGTGACCACCCGCCGCGCGTCGCAGCCACAGCCGACCGGCGACCTCGTCGAGCTCGCGCGCCTCGTCGTGGGCGTCGACCGCGCGGCGCTCGTCGACACGGCTCTCCAGGAGGTTGTCGACGGCCGAGAGACGGGTCTTGTGCGACTGCCAGTGCGCGTCCGCGCTGGAGCGTACGACGGCGGCCCGGTCGAGGTCGCCGCGACTGCGGCTGGCGGCGTCGGTGAGCGCGGTCAGCGAGGCGCGCAGGGCCACGAACTGCGCGGCGTCGGTGACGACCCGGCTGCCGTGCTCGCGCACGCTCTGCTCGAGCTCGGCGAGGGCCTCCTCGTGGCGGCGCTGCTCGGCGATCGCCTGCTGGAGGCCGAGCCGGCTGTCCCGCTCGCGCACGGCGCGGACGCGCGAGACGGCCTGGAGCCCGCGGTCCTGCGGGGCGCTGCTCACGGTGCCACCAGCCCTTGGAGACGCGCCCAGGTCTCCTCCAGGGAGGTGGCCGAGTCCATCGGCTGGCGCAGGAAGTCGTTGATCTGCGGCATCCGCGCCAGGGCGGCGTCGGCGTCGGGGTCGGTGCCCGAGACGTAGGCGCCGATCTCGACCAGCTCGCGCACCGAGCGGTGGGCGGCGAGCATCCGGCGCAGCTGGATCGCGGCCTCGCGCTGGAGGGGCGTGGTGACCGCCGAGGTGACCCGCGAGATCGACTCGAGCACGTCGACGCTGGGGAAGTGCCCGGCCGTCGCGAGGCGACGGGTCAGCACCACGTGGCCGTCGAGGATCGAGCGGGCCGTGTCGCCGATGGGGTCCTGCATGTCGTCGCCCTCCACCAGGACCGTGTAGAGCCCGGTGATCGAGCCCGCGGGCGAGGTCCCGGCGCGCTCGAGCAGCCGGGGCAGCAGGGCGAAGACGCTGGGCGGGTAGCCACGGGTCGCGGGCGGCTCGCCCGCCGACAGGCCGATCTCGCGCTGGGCCATGGCGACGCGGGTCAGGGAGTCCATCATCAGCAGCACGTGCTTGCCGTCGTCGCGGAACCACTCCGCGATCCGGGTCGCGACGAAGGCCGCGCGCAGCCGCTCGACGGGCGGTGCGTCCGAGGTGGCGACGACCACGACCGAGCGGGCCAGGCCCTCGGGACCGAGGTCGTTCTCGATGAACTCGCGCACCTCACGGCCGCGCTCACCGACCAGGGCGATGACCGAGACCTCGGCCTCGGTGCCGCGGGCGATCATCGACAGCAGGCTGGACTTGCCGACGCCGGAGCCGGCCATGATCCCCAGCCGCTGCCCGGTGCCGCAGGGGACCAGCGAGTCCAGGGCCCGCACGCCGAGCCCGAGCTGGCGGTCGATGCGGGGTCGGGCGAGGGCGTCGGGCGCCGCCTGCTCGACGCGTACGGCGGGCAGGTCGCGGAGGGAGGGGCCCCCGTCGATCGGGCGGCCGAGACCGTCGAGCACCCGGCCACGCAGCCGGTCACCGACGTTGATCTGCAGGGGACCGCCGGTGTGACGGACGGGAGCGCCGACCTCGAGCCCGGCGGTGTGGCCCAGGGGGAGGCAGACGAGGCCCTCGGTGCTGCTGGCCGCGACCTCGGCGAGCACCGGGGTGGGCGCCATGACCTCGAGCAGGTCACCCACGGCGGCCCGCAGGCCGGTGACCCGCAGGTGGAGGCCGACCATCTCGCTGACGCGACCGAGTCGCAGGGGCAGCACGGAGGTGAGCGCCCGGTCGCGTGCCTGGTCCAGGAGGACGGTCATGACAGCGCCTCCCGCATCCGATCGAGCGCGGAGCCGACACACAGGTCGACCACGTGGTCGTCGGCCTCGACGACCGCGTCGCCGGGCAGGAGCGAGGCGTCGGCGACGACGCGCACCCCCTGCTCGACGAGTCCGCAGACCGCGTCGGCGGTTGCGACGGACGGGTGCAGGCGCAGCGTCACGGGGAGCCCGGCGGGCAGCACCCGCAGGGCGCGGCGCACGACGTCCTCGCCGAGGTCGGGGGAGAGCCGGAGCTCATGGTGGACCAGCGCCTCGGTGAGCTCGCGGGCGAGCAGCAGGGCCTGGTCCTCGACCCGGGCGCTGACCCGGGCGAGCGTCTGCTGGAGGGAGGTCGCGGCCTCGACCAGCGCGTCCAGCGCCTCGCGGTGCTCGGCCTCGCGGCGGGCCTCGGCGAGGCAGCGCTGCTCCTCGGCCACCGCGGCGACGGCGGCCGCCTCGACGGCCGCCTCGCGACGTCCCTCGGCCCACCCGACGGCGTAGCCCTGGCTGCGGGCGGCCGTGCGGGTGCTCTCGGCGAGGCCGGAGAGCACCTGCTCGGTGACCGCGTCGCCGAGGACCGAGCGGTCGCCGAAGCGGGTCCATGACCCCGAGCGCAGCTCGGGGGTGCCCATCGAGCTGGCCGCATCGGCGCTGGCTCCCCGCAGCACGGCGGCTCCGGTCTCGGGTCGTGCCTCGGGGCGGGCCTCAGTCGACGAACTCATCGTCGTTCCCTCGCCGGACCATGATCTGGCCCTGCTCCTCGAGCTGTCGGATGGTGCGGATGATGGCCTGCTGGGCCTCCTCCACCTGGGTCAGGCGCACGGGGCCGAGCAGCTCGATCTCCTCGACCAGCGTGACACCGGCGCGCTCGGAGAGGTTGCTGGTGATCTTGTCGCGCACCTGGTCCGAGACGCCCTTGAGCGCTAGCGCGAGCTCACCGGTGTCGACCTGGCGCAGCACCTGCTGGATCGAGCGGTCGTCGAGGTTCACGATGTCCTCGAACATGAACATCCGGCTCTTGACCTCGTTGGCCAGGGCGACGTCCAGGCTCTCGAGGCCCTCGACGATCTGGCGCTCGGTCGAGCGGTCGGAGCGGTTGATGATGTTGACCAGGGGGTCCAGGCCACCGACGCGTGAGAGGTCGGACGGCTGGAGCATCGAGGAGAGCTTGCGTTCCAGGGTCGCCTCCACGGCGCGCACGATGTCGGGCGAGGTGCGGTCCATGACCGCGATCCGGTGCGCGACCTTGGCCTGCTGCTCGGGCGGGAGGCCGGAGAGCAGCAGCGAGGCCTTGTCGGGCGTCATGTGGGCGAGCACCAGGGCGATCACCTGCGGGTGCTCGTCGACGATGAAGGACCGCAGCTGGGCCGGGTCGGCGCGGTGCAGGAACTGGAAGGGCATCTGCACGGCGGCCGCGTTGAGGCGCTCCATGATCTCCGCGGCGCGCTCGCTGCCGAGTGACTGCTCGAGGAGCTGCTGGGCGAAGGCGAGGCCCCCCTGTGCGATGTGGGCCCGTGCGGTCATCAGGTCACGGAACTCGGTGAGCACCGACTCGGTCTCCCCGCCGCTGATCGAGTCGAGGCGGGCGATCTCGGCGGAGATCGCCTCGACCTCGCTGTCGTCCAGCTTGCTCATCACGGCGGCGGCGCGGTCGCGGCCGAGCTGGACGAGCAGGATGGCGGCCTTGCGCACGCCGATGCTCGCGAGGGTCGTGGTCATCAGGGACGCTCCACGAGCCAGCCGCGCAGCAGGGCCGCGACGTCCTCGGGCTGACGCTCGACCAGGGAGTTGAGCTCCTCGCGCAGCTCCATGCTCTGGTCGTGCTCGGCCTGCTCCAGGGCGAGCGCCGCCGGCGGCATCTCCAGCGCGGCGGTGCGGGCGGTCGACTCCTGGCGCAGCTGCTCGACGACGTACGTCGTGGCCTTGTCGCGTGCCTTGGCGCGCCGGCGCCCGGTGATCCAGGCCAGCAGCAGCATCAGCACGACCAGCACGCCGAGCCCGATGTTGCGGTAGAGCGTCGTCTGCTCGGCCTTGGCGTTCGCGGCGGCAGCCGCCTCGAGCTCGTCGGCCGCCGCCAGCTCGGCGGTGCGGTCGAAGGGCAGCGAGGTGACCTGGACGGTGTCGCCGCGCTTGCGGTCGATCCCGACGCCGGCCGCGACCAGGTCCTGGATGTCGGCGGGCGAGATCTGCTTGGTGGTGGCCGTGTCGAGCACGACGCTGACGTGCATCGAGCGGATCGACCCGGGCGAGGTCTCGCGACGCTCGACGGTGCTGTCGACCGCGTTGTCCTCCGCCGACTGCTTCTTCACGTAGCTCGAGGCGTCGCCGCCGGTCGCGGCCGTGTCCATCTGGCCGTCCGGGCCGACGACGCCACCGACCTGGCCGGTGGCGTCAGGACCGGTGTAGGTCTCGCTGCTGCTGCTCGAGGAGAGCGGCGGCGTGTCCTCGTCGACGGAGAAGTCGGTGGTCTCGACGACGGACTTGTCGAAGTCGAGGTCGGTCGTCACCTGCACGGTGGAGTTGCCCACGCCGACGACCCGGTCCAGCATCGCCTGGAGCCGGCTGTGCAGCTGGTCCTGCATGGCCTCGGTCTGCTGGGTGCGGGTGCTCGCCGCGGCGGCGGCGGAGCCGTCGGGGGCCGAGAGCACCAGGCCCGTGGAGTCCGCGACCGTCACCTTGGTCGGGTCGAGGCCGTCGATGCTGGAGGCGACGAGGTGGACGACCGCCTGCACCTGGTCGCCGCCCAACGTGGTGCCCGGGCGGGTGGCCACGAGGACCGAGGCCGTGGCCGGGTCCTGCTCGTCGGCGAAGACCTGCTGGGGCGGCAGCGCGAGGTGGACGACCGCGGTCTCGACGTCGTCGATCGCCTCGATCGTGCGGGAGAGCTCGCCCTCCATGGCCCGCTTGAAGTCGGTCTGCTCCTGGAACTGCGAGGTGGACAGGCCCTGGCTGTCGAGCAGCGAGTAGCCGTCGTCGCTGCTGGTCGGCAGGCCCTCGCCGCTCAGGTCGATGCGGGTCGAGTAGACCAGGTCGCGCGGCACCATCACGGTGCCACCACCGCCGCCGAGCTCGTAGGGGACGCCGCTGGTCTCGAGCTGGTCGATGACCGCGGAGGCGTCGGCGGAGGAGAGGTTGGAGTAGAGCGGCGCCATGCTCGGCGTGGCGGCCCACTTGAAGACCATGAAGCCGGCCAGCAGGAGCGCGGCGGTGCCGAGCACGGCCATGGCCTTCTGGCCGGTGGTGAACGTCGCGAAGGTGCGCTGGTACCTGGCCAGCGTGCGACCGAGCTGCTGCTTCATCAGACCTGCATCCGCATGATCTCGGTGAACGCCTCGACGGCCTTGTTGCGGACGGCGACGGTCATCTGGGTGGTCACGGTGGCCTCGGTGGCCGCGATCGTGTAGTCGTGGAGGTTCTGCAGGTCACCGGTCGCGGCCTTGACGGCCAGCTGGTCGCTGCGGTCCTGCACGCCCTCGAGCCGGTCGAGCCCGTCGAGCACCAGGTCGCCGAACGAGGCGCCCTGGACGCCGGCGGTGCTGCCGGCCGCGCTGGCGCTGCCGACCCCGCCGACCCCGCCGGGACCGGCGGGTGGGGTGGGGACCTGCGGGGCGACGTACGGCGTGAAGCCCATCGCCTCGATGCCGGAGACACTCATCATCGACCCCCGATCGACAGGGCGCTGGAGTAGGTCTCCTGCGCGTACTTGGTGACCTGCACGGAGGCCTGGTAACCGCGCTGGGCCATGATCAGCTGGCTCATCTGGCTCGACATGTCCACCCCGGGCGCCCGGACGTTGCCGTCGGCGTCGGCCAGGGGGTGGCTCGGGTCGTTCACGATCGTGCCCGCTGCGTCGCTCAACGCGATGCCGGCGACCTCGACGCCGCCTCCGGGCCGCGGTGCTGCGGTGACCATCTGGGCCTGGAAGGCGCTCTCGCTGGTCGCGACGACGGTGTTGACGTTGGCGATGTTGTTGGCCAGCGAGTCGAGCCACGTCTGGTGCATGCCGAGGCTGGAGCCGGCGATGCCGAGCAGGTCGAAGGCCCCCATCAGGCACCGGCCGAGATGCGCAGGATGTCGAAGCGGTCGCTGACCGCTCGCGTCATCATCTGGTACTGGAACTGCGACTGCATCGCGGCGACGGTCTCCTTGCGGAGGTCGACGTTGTTGCCGTCCGGCCCCACCGGGGTGTCGGTCGGCGTCGTCGCCACCCCGACCTGGCTCGCGTCACCGGACGAGATGGCCGAGCGCAGCGAGCTCTCGAAGTCGACGCTGGTCGCCCGGAAGCCGGGGGTGTCGATGTTGGCGATGTTGTCGGCGATGACGCGCTGACGCATCGAGAGGCCGTCGAGGGCGGCACCGAGGACCGCGGAGACGGCATCGGTCGCGGCGAGTGCGGGAACGGACACAGCGAGCCTCTCGAGGTGGTCGAGTGGGTGCCGGTCCGTCGGCGTGGGGCGGGGCGAGCGATCCGTGCTCGCAGGTTTGATCGGTCCCGATGTGGGGGACCTGAGGGAATCGTGGAAGGACCCGTGAAGGTCCAGACCGGAGGCTCAGCAGAGGACGATCGAGAGCCGTCCGGCGCCGTAGCCCGCGATGTCCACGGCGAGGTCCTCGCGACGGCCCAGCGTCAGCGTCCGCACCCGTACGTCGGGTGGCAGCGGCGGGCCGGCCGGGTGCAGGTCGTAGAGCTTGACGTGGGGTGCGTCGTCGACGTTGAAGAGCGAGGCCGCGATGTTGAGGACCTCGTAGAGGTTGTCGCGCAACGTCTCGTCGAGCGCGCCCTCCTCGAGGGCGGCGTCGGCGCTGCCCGGGGGCATGAGGGCCAGGGCGGCACCGGCTCGTGCGGAGAACTCCAGGTCGCAGGCGATGACGGCGCGCAGCTGGAGGGAGTCGTCGGTGTAGAGCGCGACGCTCGCCGGGGTCGAGGGCCCGGGTGCCAGGGGGCCGGTCGGGCTGAGCGTCACGTCCTTGCCGAGGAGCCCGACCAGCAGGTCGCGCACGTCCTTGGTGATCGGCAGGTGCGTGTCGGTCATCGTCATCGGTCTAGAGCCCGATCCCGGCCAGGGCCTCGCCGAACGCCTCGGGAGTGAAGGGTTTGGCGATCAGGAAGGCGGCGCCTGCCTGCGAGGCGCGGGTGCGCATCTCCTCGGAGCCCTCGGAGGTCACGAACCCGAAGGCGACCTGGGAGCCGGAGGCACGCAGGCTGGTCAGGACGTCGATGCCGTTCATCTCCGGCATGTTCCAGTCGGAGAGCACCAGGTCCGGGGACTCGCTGCGCACGAGGTCGAGGGCCTCCCTGCCGTCCTGGGCCTCCACGATGTCGTGACCGCCGTGACCGGCCTGACGCAGGGTGCGGATGACGATCTGGCGCATCACGCGGCTGTCGTCGGCGACGAGGATCTTCATGCTGACTCCCGTTGGTCGAGGGTGTGCACCGGTGCGTCCCGCCGGGCGAGCACGCTGACCCGGAGGGGGGACCCGGCCCAGGTGAGGTCCAGGTGGGAGACCTCGGTGAGGTCGGAGGGCGAGGCGATGGTGCCGCGGGCGACGAGCGGGAGCGAGAGGGCGCTCGGCCCCGGCATCAGGCTCTTCACGTTGCCGCCGATCATGTTGACCAGCTCACCCACGGCGTCGGCGACGTCCTCGGTGCTGAGCGCCTCGCCGGGGGCCACTCCCAGCATCCGCTCGGTGGCGGTCTGGGCGACCAGGTCGGGGATCTCGACGGTCACGACGCCGTTCCAGGCGCCGCTCACGCTCGTGGCGGCCGACCAGGTCACTCCCTCGCCCGGCCCGGTGTCCGGGAGGGCGGGCAGGAGAGGGTCCTCGGGTCCGAGGAAGGTCGTCCAGACCTCGTCGACGACGGCGTGCAGGTCGGTGAAGGAGGGGCCTTCGAGCATCATGCCGGCACCTCCGCCACGAGCAGGCCCAGCAGCTCGAGCTTGTCGACGATGGCGTCGGGGGTGAAGGGCTTGATGACGTACTCGTGGGCACCGGCCGCGAGCGCCCGCACGATCTGGCCGTGCTCGCTCTCCGTCGTCACCATCATCAAGGTGACGTCGCGCCACCGGGGGTCGTCGCGGACCCGCTGCACGAACTGGTACCCGTCCATGACCGGCATGTTCCAGTCGATCAGGCACAGGTCCGGCACGAGCCCGGCCTCGAGGTGGTCGAGCGCGGCCTGGCCGTGCTCGGCCTCGGTCGTGTCGTAGCCGAGGTCCGTGACGATGCGTCGCAGGATCGAACGCATTGCTCGGGAGTCGTCGATGATCAGCGCGTGCATGGGGTCAGGCTCCTGTCGGGGTTGCCGTGGTCGTGGCGGGGGCGGCGGTGTCGGCGGTGTCGGCGGTCGAGCCGGCGGTCGGGACGAAGGGGATCCGGGGCGTCACACGGCTGCCCTCGTCGGTGCTGTGAGGCCGAAGGCCCCGGCGGGCTGGACCGGGCGGTGGACCTGCACACGACCGACCGCCTCGCGCTCCCAGCTGTCGGTGAGGTCGAGGGTGGTCTCGGACGAGCCGAGCAGGAGCGACCCGTGAGGTGAGACCCGCGCGTGCACCCGCCGCAGGATGTCGCGCTTGGTGTCGAGGTCGAAGTAGATGAGGACGTTGCGCAGGAAGACGATGTCGAACGTCGGCAGCGGCGGGAACGTCGTGGCCAGGTTGAGGTGCTGGGTGGTGATGATGCGCCGCAGGTCGGCGGAGACCTCCCACTCGCTGCCGACCCGGGTGAAGTAGCGCACCAGGTGGGTGGCCGGCAGACCGCGGTTCATCTCCACCTGGCTGTAGCGCCCGGCCTTGACCCGCTCGAGCATCGCCGTCGACACGTCGGTCGCGAGGATCTCGGCGGTCCAGCCGAGCGGCAGGTGCTGGTCGAGCAGCATCGAGAGGCTGTAGGCCTCCTGGCCGCTCGAGCAGGCCGCCGACCAGATGGAGATCCGGCGGGTGGCCTGGTTGGCGGCGATCGCTCGCGGCAGGAGCACCTCGGTGAAGGCCTGGTAGGGCGCGTTGTCGCGGAACCAGGACGTCTCGTTGATGGTCAGCGCGTCGATCGCCTTGCGGCGCTCGGCGGCGTCGGACATGAGGCGGCTCACGTAGACGTCGACGTCGGAGTCCCCCGCCTCCCGAGCCAGGGGGAGGAGCCGCGCCTCGACGAGGTACTCCTTGCCCTGCTCGTAGAGCATGGAGGTCTCCCGACGGACGAGGTCGGCCACGTAGCGGAAGCTGGACTCTGCGATGCTCACGAGCCACTCATCGGGATCGCGCCGATCATCCTGAGACGTATCGCTGCGGGACTTGGAGGTTGTCCTCAGTCGGGGGGCTCGGGGGCCGATCTGCCCCTCGTGATCAGAGTTCTGGTAGTTGACGACTCCGCCGTGCTGCGCAGGCTCATCACCTCGGTGCTGGCGCAGGACCCCGCCATCGAGGTCGTGGGAGCCGCGCGTGACGGGGTCGAGGCGATCGAGATGGTCGACGCGCTCGAGCCCGACGCGGTGACCCTGGACGTGGAGATGCCGCGTCTCGACGGCCTCGGCGCGCTGGCGGTGATCCACCCGCGCCACCCGCGGCTGCCGATCATCATGTTCTCCACGCTCACCGAGCGGGGCGCCGCCAGCACGCTGGAGGCCCTCTCCAACGGGGCGTCCGACTACGTGACCAAGCCGAGCAACACCGGCTCCATGGCCGAGTCGATGACCGAGGTGCGCGAGCAGCTCGTGCCGCGCATCAAGGCGCTGGCCGGCGCACGCCGCGTGGGTGCCGCGCGCCCCGTCGTACGACGTCAGCCGGCGCCGCGCCACGCGCCCTGCCAGCTGCTGGTCATCGCCAGCTCGACGGGTGGACCTGACGCGCTGGCCCAGGTGCTGGCCTCCCTGCCGGGCGACCTCCCGGTGCCGGTGCTCGTGGCCCAGCACATGCCGCCGGTCTTCACCACGATGTTCGCCGAGCGGCTCGACCGGGTCTCCGCTCTGTCCGTGCGCGAGGCCGTCGACGGCGACCTGCTCGTCCCCGGCCAGGTGCTGGTCGCCCCGGGTGACCGGCACCTGCGCATCTCGCGGGTCGCCGGCGTGACCCGGGCCCGACTCGACGACGGCCCGAAGGAGAACTTCTGCCGGCCCGCCGCCGACCCGCTCTTCCGCTCCGCCGCCGAGACGTTCGGGGACGGGGTCGGCGCGCTGGTGCTGACCGGGATGGGTCACGACGGCCTCGACGGCTGCCGTGCGATCGCCGACAAGCACGGCCAGGTCCTCGTCCAGGACGAGCTGACGTCGGTCGTCTGGGGGATGCCCGGCGCCGTGGCCAACGCGGGCCTGGCGGACGAGGTGCTGCCGCTGAGCGAGATCGCCGGGCGGCTGACCTCCCTCGTCGCGGGTCCGCTGCTGCAGCGCTGACGGGATCGGGTCGTGTGCCGCTCGCAGCGGCCGAGCGTGGTGTGAGCGCGGTCTGCGACACACGACCCGAGAGGCCGCCGCGACCCGACCCGCCCGACTCGGCCAGGCACCAGGGACACGTCGAGACGCACGAGGGGCCTGACCCGCCGGGTCAGGCCCCTCGTGCGTCTCGGGTGCAGCTCAGGCGCTGATGTCGAAGTAGACCGGTCGGCTCCGGTCGCGGGTCGACACCCGGCCGACGTTGTCGGCGACGGCCTGCTGACGGTGCGTGGCGCCGAGGCGCTCGGCCAGGCTCACCAGCAGCTCCTGCTGGCGGCCCAGGATCTCGGTCGCACGACTGCGCAGGTCCTCGGGAACGGGGCCGGCGAGGCTCGGGACCTCCCAGCCGTCGGTGCGCAGCAGGCCGTCGGTGGCGAAGGCCCGCTCGGCGCGCATCACATCGAGCTCGAGGCGGTCCAGCTCCAGCTGCCAGCTCTCGAAGTGCGTGTCGATCTGGCGGACGACTCCTCCGCGGTCGACGAACACGGCGAGCTCACCCCGCCAGGGCGGACTGCTGGGCGGCCTGGCACCAGGTGGCGCACAGGTCCATGACCAGGTGCAGGCATCCCTCGGTGACCAGGGGGTCCTTGCTGATGTTGGCGCGGATCAGCTGGGTGTGGACGAAGTCGTAGATCGAGGCCAGGCCCGGTCCGCCCTCGAAGTCGTCGACGCGCAGGCTGCTGCGCAGCTCGAAGACGATCTCCTGGGCGTGGATCAGCTGGCGGTTGGCCTCCTCGATCGAGCCCTCGCGCTGAGCCTCGAGCCCCCGACGTACGTCGAGGACGAGGCGCTCGCAGAGCATCACGAGGAGTCGAGCAGGGCTGGCGGTGGCGACCGATGCATCCATGTATGCGGCGCGCGCTGTGGTGTTCATGGGGGTGCCTTCCTTAGCGTTCCCGTGCGGACAGGTGGTGCGGTCGAGCGGTGCTGCCGGTGGTGCCTCAGCCGGAGCTGTTGGTGGGCAGCGAGGAGAGCTGCCCGGCCAGCCACGAGGACTGGCTGGTCATCTGGTTGAGCGCCGTCTCCAGCGAGGTGAACTGGCGGGTGAGCGAGATGCGCCTGAGCTCGAGGCGCTGGTCCCACTCGTCGATGCTGTCCTTCATCCGGGTGATCCCGGAGTTGCGGCCGGTGATGGCGGCGGTCAGGGTGCCGTCGGACGGGTCGCTGGCCCCTTTCGTCACGGTGGCGACACGGTGGGCGAAGCCACCGCCGGCGGTGGTGAACTGCTCGGCGACTCCGGCGGGATCGGCGGCGTAGGCACCTGCGAAGACGGTGGAGTCGAAGGTCAGCTTGCCGTAGCGGTCGACCTGGATGCCGAGCTCGGCCATCGAGGAGCCGTCGGTGGGGAAGACGCTGTCGAGGACCGCGCTGCGCAGGGCCCGCACTCCGGCGTCGCCCATCAGGGGGCCCTTCGTCTTGGTCGCGGAGCCGGCCGCCGACTGAGTGTCGATGTCGGTGAGGAGGCCGTTGACCGCGTCGACCAGGCCCTTGACCGAGGTGCTGATGCCGGCGGCGTCACGGGTGACGCTGATCGTCGAGACCGTGCCGAGGGTGGTCTCCGGGGCGACGGTCAAGGTGAGGCCGGGGACGACGTCGGTGAAGGTGTTGGTGGTCGAGCCGACCGAGATGCCAGCACCGATGTCGATCGCGGCGTCCGTGCCGCTGCGCACCGTGGCGCCGCCCAGCAACGGGCTGAGGTCCTCGGCGGTGAGCGTGAAGTCCTGGGCTGCTCCCGTGGCCGACGACTCGACCAGCAGCCGGTACTGGCCGTCGGACACGCGAACGGCGGCCGCGTGCAGGCCGGTCGCGTTGTCGTGGTCGTTGATGGCGGCGACCAGGCCCGCAAGGGTGCCGTCACCGGAGTCGATGTCGACGGGGGAGCCGTCGAAGCGGTCGAGCCGCACGACGGTGGAGGCGCCGGTGACCTGGTCGGTCAGTGCGGCCGAGGTCGCGAAGCCCAGCTGGTGGGTCTTGGCGACGGCCGTCACGGTCACGGTCAGGTTGGTGGGCGCGAGGTTGCTCCCCGTGGTCACCTTGACGTCGCTGTCCGACGAGGACGAGACGAGCGGTGCCCAGGCGGCGGGCTTCGCGAGCGCCTCTGCCCTGCTGGACAGGACGGCCACCTTGGTGTTGAGCGTCTGGAGCGTGGTGACGAGCGACTGCTCCGTCGCGACGCGGGTCTTGAGCCGACTCTGCGGGATCGCCTCCAGCTGCATGAGCTGGTCGATGATGCTGGCGGTGTCGAGGCCGCTCGAGAGTCCGCTGATGCTGGTCGTAGCCACGATGTCCTCCTGCCCTGCAGATGTGGCGTGCCGGGTGGGGGCGAGCTGGGGGGGTGCTCGCCCCCACCCGGACGAGGGGTGGTGCGGCGCTGCCGCGGAGGCCCCGGACCGGGTGGTCCGGGGCCCTGCGATCAGCCTCGCAGCAGGCTCAGGACGCTCTGCGGGGCAGAGTTGGCCTGGGCGAGCATCGCGGTGCCGGCCTGCGACAGGATCTGCGCCCGGGTGAACTGCATCATCTCCTGGGCCATGTCGGTGTCGCGGATCCGGCTCTCGGCGGCCGAGGTGTTCTCGATGGCCACGTTGAGGTTGTTGATGGTGTGCTCGAACCGGTTCTGCACCGAGCCCAGGTTGGCGCGAGCGGTGGAGACCGCGGTGATCTGTGTGTCGATCGCGCTGATGGCGCTGCGGGCGTTGGCGGCGGTGTTGAAGGAGATGCCGCCGGAGACCGCGGAACCCGCGGCACCACCGGTGCCGGGAGCGGTCGTGGCCAGCGTGCCGCCGTTGGTGGCGTTGACGACGAGCTCGTTGTCCTGGTTGACCGTCGCGCGGAAGTTGGCCGCGAAGCCCGAGTCCCCGTTGAGCTTGTCAGCGACCTCCTGGACGGTGTCGTAGGTGCCGGCGGCACCCATCGCCACCGTGGAGGTCGCGACGACACCGGTCGTGCTGAAGGTGAAGTTGCCGGTGACCGCGGTCGGCGTGACCACGGCGTACTCGTTGCCGCCGCCCGAGGAGAGGGCGGTGGCGACAGCGGCGACGTCGGCGGTGTCGAAGTTGAACGAGATCGTGTTGTCGCCGGACGAGGAGCCGGCGCCGACCTGGAAGGCCAGGGTGTTGGCCGAGCCGTCGAGCAGCTTGGTGCCGTTGAAGTTCGTGGCACCCGAGATCCGCGTCAGCTCTGCCTGCAGCTGCGTTGCCTCACCGGCGATCGCGGTGCGGGCGTCGGCGTTGTTGGTGTCGTTACCGGCCTGGACGGCCAGGTCACGCATGCGCTGGAGGACCGAGTGGACCTCGGTCAGCGCACCTTCTGCGGTCTGCACGACCGAGATGCCGTCCTGGGCGTTGCGGACGGCGACCTTGAGACCGCCGGCCTGCGAGCGCAGGCCCTCGGAGATGGCCAGACCGGCAGCGTCGTCGGCGGCACGGTTGATGCGGAAGCCGCTGGACAGCTTCTCGAGCGACTTGGACATCTGCCCCTGGGTGACCGACAGGTTGCGGTACGAGTTGAAGGCGTCGATGTTCTGGTTGATGCGAAGGCTCATGATGTTCCCTCCTGGTATGAGTCCCACTGGAGTCCGTCCGTGGACTCCGTGGTGTGCTGATCGGTCCCGTCCCCCAGGGCCTGAGGAAAATCTGGACCGTTTTCTTTGCCGGCCCCGCAACGAGCACCGGCCCGCGCCTCGGGGTCGAGGGCGGGCCGGGTCGGTGCGTGAGCCGGTGGGCGGGGCCGTTCAGCCGGTGGCGTCGAGGCGCTGCTTGAGGCCACCGCGCTGCGGGCCGGCGGCGTGCCGCTCGACGACGGCGGCGAAGTAGGCGTCGCGACGACGCGCGGCGCACCCCTCGGGCCGCGGGTGCGGGGCGACCAAGTCGGGGTCGAGCGCGGTGTTGAGGGCGTCGCGGAGCAGCACGAGGGCCTCGGCCCGGATCTGCGAGACCCGTGACTCCGACACGTCGAGCTCGGCGGCGATCTCGGCCATGGGACGCTCGGCGAGGAAGTACTCGGTCACCACGACGCGCAGACGCTCCGGCAGCTCGTCGATGGCCTCGACGAGGTACTGCAGCCGCTCGCGGTGCTCGAGCATGTCCTCGGGTCCGGCGGTCGGGCTGACCAGGGTGTCGGCGAGGCCGGCCTCGGTGGTGCCCTGGAGCGAGAGGACGTTGGCCCGGGCGATGTCCTCGTCGTTGCCCTCCACCTCGGTGAGCGGGATGCCCAGGGCCGAGGCGACCTCGGTGTTGGAGGGGCTGCGACCGAGGGTCACGGCCAGCTGGGCACGGGTGGCGTCCAGGTCCCGGCTCCGACGGCGCACGGCGCGCGACGCCCAGTCGATGCCGCGCAGCTCGTCGAGGATGGCCCCCCGGATCCGGGTGGCGGCGTAGCGCACGAAGGGGACCCCGCGGTCGGCCTCGAAGGCGCGCGACGCCTTGACCAGGGCCATCATGCCGGCCGAGCTGAGGTCCTCGCGGTTCACGTGGGACGGCACTCGGGACATGGTCTCGCGGACGATGTGACCGACGAGGGCGATGTTCTCGACGACGAGGGCGTCGGCTGACTCGAAGCTTGCTGTTGTCTGGCTCACATCCTCATCCTGACCCTGTGGGGAGGATGAAGGAACTATGAAGACGGGTATGAAGGTCGTGACTACCGGGCCCACCCGAAGTGGCCCGATGTGACTAGGAAGCACCCCAGAAACGACCTCTTAGTAGTGCGTCGGCACTGGTCGCGTGTCACCTGCGCACTGCCTCGTCCGATCCGCGGAAGTCCTCAGATCGCGAGGGTCGACGGCCGATAGAGATGCTGTCGGACTCCGCTACAGGTGAGGAAGGAGGCGCGGTCGCGATGGAAAAGCTCTCCCTGATCCTCTGGCGTGAGCGCGAGCTGCTCGGGCTGCTGCTCTACAAGCTGGAGGTGGAGCAGATGGTGCTGGCCGGTGCCCGCTCGCGGTGGCTGATGCGCGCCGCGCAGGAGGTGGAGTCGGTGCTCGAGCTCCTGCGCGAGACCGAGGTCCTGCGTGCGGTCGCCGCCGAGGAGGCAGCTGCCGCCTCGGGCCTGGCGTCCCACCCCTCGCTGCGCGCCCTCGCCGCGTCGGTCGACGAGCCCTGGCGTTCGATCCTGATCGACCATCGTGATGCTTTCGTGAAGATGACCGCCGAGGTGGAGGCGCTGGCCGACACCAACCGCGACCTCATCACCAGCGGCTACCGCGCCGCTCGCGAGGCACTCCTGACCATCGGTGACGCCACCGACAGCTACAGCCCGGACGGGTCCGCAGTCGTGAGCGCGCCCGTGCGGCGGCTGGTCGATCGGAGGCTCTGACGTGGCCGGGACCCTGTCCTCGCTCAACACGGCGCTGACCGCGCTGCGCTTCAACCGCGTCGCCATGGACGTGGCGGCCAACAACATCGCCAACGCGACGACCGAGGGCTACGCCCGGCGTCGTGTGGAGGGCGAGGCCATCGGCGCTCCCGCCCAGCCGGCCCTGTGGTCGCGCTACGACGGGGTCGGCGGCGGGGTCGCCACGGGGGCGACCGAGCGCATGGTCGACAGCTTCCTCGACGCCCGCGCGCGCCGTGAGCACGGTGCCCAGAGCTACCTCGACGTGCGCGCCGGCGTGCTGCAGCGGGTCGAGAGCGGCATCGGCGAGCCCGGGGACAACGGAGTGGCCGCGGCGCTGGCGGACTTCCGCTCGGGCTGGCACGACCTGGCCAACAACCCGGGCGGTGACGCCGCGCGCAGCCAGCTGCTCGCCCGCGCCGAGACCCTGGCCGGGGCGCTGCGCAACCAGGCCACGAACATCGCGACGGAGCAGTCCGACCAGCGCTACCGCCTCCAGGCGATGGTGAGCGAGGTCAACACGGTCGCCTCCGACCTCGCCGCGACCAACGCCAACGTCGCGGTGGCCAAGCTCAACGGCACCGACGCCGGGACCCTGCTCGACCAGCGTGACCAGCTCGCCCTGAGGCTCTCCGAGCTCACCGGGTCCGTCGCCTCCGTGCGCATCGACGGCGGGCTCGACGTCACGGTAGGCGGGGTCGCCCTCGTGACCGGCAAGGACGCAGGCAGCTTCGTCATCTCCGGCGGCGTGACGCCGAGCGGTGGGGACGACGGCCAGCCCGTCAGCTTCACCGTGGTCACCGGCGCCGCGACCGTCGCGGTGCCCACCGGCCTGCGGGGAGAGGTCGGTGCCGTCGCCGACCTGCTGACCACGACGCTCCCGGCGTACGCCGACGGGCTGAGCGCCGTCGCCCGCACCCTGGCCGACACGGTCAACGCCCAGCACGCGGCCGGCTACGACCTGGGCGGGACCGCCGGTCAGCCCCTCTTCTCCTACAACGCCGCCGACGCGGCCGGCACGCTCACGGTCGTCCTGACGGACCCCGCCGCGGTGGCGGCGTCGGGCGTCACCGGCGGCGGGTTCGACGGGTCCAACGCCGACCTTCTCGGGGTGACCGGCCCGGCCGACGGCGACTACCAGCGACTCGTCAACGGCTTCGGCACCGAGGTCGCCTCGGTGCAGCGGCTCGCGGTCTCGCAGAGCCTGCTGACCCACCAGGTCGACGGCGCCCGCGAGCAGCTCTCAGGGGTCAACCTCGACGAGGAGACGGTCTCCATGCTCCAGGCCCAGCGCGCCTACGAGGCGGCCTCGCGGGTCATGAGCGTCATGGACTCCGTGCTCGACACCCTCATCAACAGGACAGGACTGCTGCGCTGATGACCACCATGCGCGTCACCCAGAACATGCTCAGCGACCGCTCGGTCGGCTCGCTGCAGCTCGGACTCTCCCGGCTGGCCAAGGTGCAGGAGCAGATCTCCACCGGGAGGGTGCTCAACCGTCCCTCCGACTCGCCGACGCAGACCACGGCGGCCATGCGGATGCGCTCCTCGATCGCCGACCAGACGCAGTTCGTCCGCAACGCCGAGGACGGCGTCGGCTGGCTGGGCGTCGTCGACGCGACCCTGGGCGGGATGACCGACCAGGTGCGACGGGCCCGGGAGCTGGGCCTCCAGGGGGCGAGCTCCGGCACCACCTCGCAGACCGCGCGCGATGCACTGGCCACCGAGGTCGAGCAGATCCGGGACGGACTCGTCGCGGCCGGCAACACCACGCACCTGGGGCGGCCGGTCTTCGGCGGCGTGACCTCCGGGTCGGCGGCCTTCGACGCGTCGGGCTCCTTCGTGGGGGTGCCGGGCGAGGTCAACCGCACCATCGCCGACGGGGTGAAGGTGCGAGTCGACGTGCTCGGCACCGATGTCGTCGGCCCTGACGGCGCCTCGCTCTTCGACGACCTCGACGCGCTGGTGCTCTCGCTCCGCACCGGCGA
This sequence comes from Nocardioides sp., assembly GCF_031397825.1. Taxonomy (GTDB): domain Bacteria; phylum Actinomycetota; class Actinomycetes; order Propionibacteriales; family Nocardioidaceae; genus Nocardioides. Next base: position 6,520 of record NZ_JANNML010000146.1, on the reverse strand, counting down.
CACGGCCGGGATCCGCACGGGTCTGTCCGCCCTCGAAGGGCGTCTGGAGGACCTCGGGTCGCTCCGCGCCACCGCCGGTGCGCGCTACTCGCGGGTCGAGCAGGCCGCCCAGCGTGGCCGCGACGCCGTCCTCGACCTCACCACCTCGCTCTCCGAGGTCGAGAACACCGACCTGCCCCGGGCGCTGGTCGACCTGAAGATGCAGGAGGTCGCCTACCAGGCGGCCCTGGCCTCGACAGCCCGCGTCATGCAGCCGAGCCTGTTGGACTTTCTGCGATGATCCGGAGTGCTGCCGCCGTCCTCAGGAGACCCATGCCCGACATCCCCGTGATCGAGCTCGTCCAGCCGCTGCCGGGCTTCCCGGACCTGCGGCAGTTCGCGCTCGTCCAGCTCGACAGCCTCGGCGGGAGCGACGACGGATCCAGCGACGGGCCCGACGACGGGGGCGTGCTGTGCGCCCTGCGCTCCCTGGAGGATCCAGACCTGCGCTTCCTCGTGCTGCCGCCGTCGGCCTTCTTCCCCGACTACGCCCCGGTCATCGACGACGCGACCGTGGCCGAGCTGGAGATCGGCTCCGCCGCCGACGTGCTCGTGCTGGTGGTGCTCAACGCCGGTGACTCGCTCGGGAGCACCACCGCCAACCTGGTCGCGCCCGTGCTGGTCAACACCGTCACCCGCAAGGCGTGCCAGGTCATCCTCGACGATCCCGCGCTCTCCATCAGCACCCCGCTGCTCGGCTGACGCCAGTGATGCGTCCCGTGACGCGCCCGGTGACGCACGGCGGCGCGGGACGTGCCCGCCGTACGCCCGCCCTGGCGGTAGCGTGGGCACCATGCTGGTACTGAGTCGCCGCGCCGGAGAGAGCGTGGTCGTCGGGGACAACGTGACCATCACGATCCTCGAGGTCCGAGGCGACGTGGTGCGCGTCGGGATCGACGCGCCGCGCTCGGTCGCGGTCCACCGTGCCGAGCTGCTCGAGGCCCTCGAGTCCAGCAACCGTGACGCCGCATCGCCCAGCGAGCAGGCCGTCGCCTCGCTCGCCGAGGCGCTGCGCAACCGACCGGAGTAGACCAGCTCGGCCCTCCGTCCGAGGGCCGCCCCGGATCGCTCAACTCCCCGCTGACGGGGCCGATGGGACCTTCAACGCGCTCCGAGCGCAGGGGGAGGACCCATGAACGACGACGCTGAGATCATCCAGGAGTTCCTCGTGGAGAGCCACGAGAACCTGGACCACCTCGACCGTGACCTGGTGGAGCTCGAACGCTCCCCGGGCTCGCGCGAGCTTCTCTCCAGCGTCTTCCGCACCATCCACACGATCAAGGGGACCAGCGGCTTCCTGGCGTTCCACCGCCTCGAGAGCCTGACCCACGTCGGTGAGAACCTGCTGTCCCGGTTGCGCGACGGCAAGATGACGATGGACGCCGAGGTCACCCACGTCCTGCTGTCGATGGTCGACACCGTCCGGGCGCTCCTCGAGGGCGTCGAGCGCAACGGGCTCGACACCGACCCCGCCGTCGACGTCGACGTGGTCGTCGCTGCCCTTCAGCGGGTCCTCGACGGCGAGGGCGCCGCGGCTCCGGTCGACGAGGCTGAGTCGCTCGGCGAGGCAGAGCCGACCGCCGAGGAGCCCGAGCCCGCAGCATTGGCCGATTCCGAGCCCCAGCCCCAGTCCCAGCCCGAGCCCGAGGCCGTCGAGGCCGCGCCGGTCGCTCCGTCCGCGCCCGCCCCCGCAGCGTCTGCCCCCGTACCGCCGGCCGCGGCCGCCGTGGCGGAGGAGGCGGGCGACGGCGCGGAGAAGCGTGGCGTCGTGGACTCCTCGGTGCGCGTCGACATCGAGCTGCTCGACAGCCTCGTCCAGCTCGTGGGCGAGCTCGTCCTGACCCGCAACCAGATCCTCCAGCGCGCCGAGGCCTCCGACGACATCGAGCTCGGCCGGGCTGCGCAGCGACTCGACCTGGTGGCCAGCGAGCTCCAGGAGAACGTCATGCGCACGCGCATGCAGCCCATGGCCCAGGTCTGGTCGAAGATGCCGCGCATCGTGCGGGACCTCGCCCACCAGCTGGGTCGTGAGGTCGAGCTGGAGATGGAGGGCCACGACACCGAGCTGGACCGCTCTCTCCTCGAGGCGCTGAAGGGCCCGCTCACCCACCTGGTCCGCAACGCCCTGGACCACGGCCTCGAGCCGCGCGACGTACGCGTGGCGGCCGGCAAGTCGCCGGCCGGTCACCTGCACCTGCGGGCCTACCACGAGAGCGGCCAGGTGGTCATCGAGATCGCCGACGACGGCGCCGGCATCGACCCGGTCAAGATCGGTGAGGCAGCGGTGTCGCGCGGCGTCATCACGCGGGAGGCCTTCGCCCGCATGGAGCCCCGCGAGGTGCTCGACCTGATCTTCCGTGCGGGCTTCTCGACCGCGGCTGCGGTCACCAACGTCTCGGGACGCGGTGTCGGCATGGACGTCGTGCGCACCAACATCGAGCGCATCGGCGGGAGCGTCGACATCCTCAGCGCCGTCGGGTCGGGCACCACGTGCCGGGTGCGGATCCCGCTCACCCTCGCGATCATCCCGGCCCTCGTCGTGGCCGAGTGCGGTGAGCGCTACGCGATCCCGCAGGCCAACCTCGTCGAGCTCGTGCGCCTGGAGGGCCAGGACCTGCGCGACAGCGTGGACACGCTGGCCGGTGCGCCGGTCCTGCGCCTGCGAGGCCGGCTGCTGCCGCTGGTCTCGCTCGGCGAGACCCTCACCGGGCTGAGACCGGAGACCGACGCCCTGACGGTGGTGGTCGTGCAGGCCGACGACATCCGCTTCGGGCTCTGCGTCGCCGAGGTGCACGACACCCAGGAGATCGTGGTCAAGCCGATCGGTCGCCAGCTCAAGGCGCTGCCGGTCTACGCCGGTGCCACGATCATGGGCGACGGCCAGGTGGCGCTGATCCTCGACGTGGGGGGCATCGCCCGGGTCCGGGCGCTGACGCCCACCGAGTTCACCGACACCTCCGCCGTGGGCGCCGACGTCGGCAGCCAGGCACTGCTGGTGCTGGAGGTCTCCAACGGCCGACGGGCTGCCCTGCCGTTGACCGCGGTCTCGCGGTTGGAGGAGTTCGACTCCTCCCGCATCGAGCGCTCGGGCTCGAGCGAGGTCGTGCAGTACCGCGACGGCATCCTGCGGCTCCTCCGGCTGGCCCCGGCCATCGGTCTCCAGGACACCCCCGGTGACCGCGAGCAGATCTCGGTGGTCGTCCACGAGGAGAACGGTCGCCGCGTCGGGATCGTCATCGACCAGGTGCTCGACGTGGTCGACGAGGCCATCGTCGCGACCGAGGTGGGCCGTCGGGCCGGCGTGCTGGGCTCGGCCGTCGTGCAGGACCGGGTGACCGACCTGGTCGACCTGGACGCCGTCGTACGACCTCTGGAGCTGATCTCATGACGACCACGACCACGACCCGCGAGGTCATGGCCCCCGGCCAGCAGTGCTGCACGTTCTGGGTCGACGGGCTCTTCCTCGGGGTGCCGGTCGAGCAGGTGCAGGAGGTGCTGCGCTACCAGCGGATGACCGCTGTGCCGCGCGCACCGCACGCCGTGCACGGCCTGATCAACCTGCGGGGACAGATCGTCACCGCCCTCGACCTGCGCTGCCGCCTCGGGCTGCCACCCCGTCCCGAGGGAGAGCTGCCCGCCAACGTCATCGTGCGCAGCCGGGGCGAGGTGGTCTCCCTCCTCGTCGACGACATCGGCGACGTGATCGACACGGCCGGAGCCGAGCTGCAGCCCACCCCGGCCAACCTGCCCAGCAGCATCCAGGACGTCGTGCGCGGCGTGATGCCGCTCGACGGGTCGATCCTCCTCGTGGTCGACGCCGACCGCGCGGTCGACGTGGCCACCGCCCCCGAGAATCCCACTCCTGCCCTCACCTCAGCTACCGCACCCCACACCACAACCGGAGGAACACCGTGACCGAGATGGACACCAGGCCCAGCGTCAACGGCCGCAGCAAGCCCAGGGCCGCGGCGGCACCCCAGGCGGTGGACCTCAGGTCACTGCCCGGTGTGCTCGACGCCATCCCGACGCGCGTCATGCTCTGCGACCTCGACCTCAACATCACCTACGTGAACGAGGCCACCCGCGAGGGTCTCCTGCGGCTCGCCGACTGGGTCCCGATCTCGATCGACGAGATCGTGGGCGCCAACATCGACATCTTCCACAAGCACCCGCAGCACCAGCGTCAGCTCCTGCGCGACGGCAGCGACCTGCCGCGGCGTGCCAACATCCAGGTGGGTCCCGAGACCCTCGACCTGACGGTCCACGCGATCCGCGACGAGAGCGGGGCCTACGTCGGCGCGATGGCGACGTGGGACAACATCACCGACAAGCTCGCCGCTGAGCAGCGGTTGGCCGAGTCCGTGCGCGACTCCGGGGCCGTCAACAAGGTGCTGGCCGGCCTGAGCAGTGCGACCTCCGTCGACCAGGCGGTGCAGATCGCCCTCGACACGGTGCGCGCGGAGTTCGGCTGGGCCTACGGGTCCTACTGGGCCATCGACTCCTCCGACAACACGCTGAAGTTCAAGGTCGAGTCCGGCGACGCGGGCGCGGAGTTCCGCCGAGTCACGCTGGCGGCGTCGTTCGCCCGGGGGGTCGGCCTGTCGGGTCGGGCCTGGGCCAACGAGGACCTCTTCTTCACCAAGGACATCGGCGAGATGACCGACTGCGTGCGGGCGCCCGTCGCCCAGCAGGTCGGCGTCAAGTCCGGTGTCTGCTTCCCGCTGATGATGGGCGGCAAGGTCGTGGCGACGATGGACTTCTTCGCCACCGAGACCCTGAGCCCGAGCGTGGAGCGGCTCGACGCGCTGCGCAACGTGGGGCGCTTGGTCTCCGGTGCGCTCGAGCGGCTGGAGCAGGAGAACGAGGCCCGGGAGTCCATGGCGGACAACGCCGCGGTCAACAAGGTGCTGGCCAGCCTCAGCGCGGCGGCCTCGGTCGACCAGGCCGTGCAGATCGCCCTGGACACGGTGCGTGCGGAGTTCGGCTGGGCCTACGGGTCCTACTGGGCCATCGACGCGGCCGACAACACGTTGAAGTTCCGCATCGAGTCCGGCGACGCGGGCGCGGAGTTCCGTCGGGTGACTCTCGAGGCGTCCTTCGCCCGGGGGGTCGGCCTGTCGGGTCGGGCCTGGGCCAACGAGGACCTCTTCTTCACCAAGGACATCGGCGAGATGACCGACTGCGTGCGGGCGCCGGTCGCCCAGCAGGTCGGGGTCAAGTCCGGGGTGTGCTTCCCGCTGATGATGGGCGGCAAGGTCGTGGCGACGATGGACTTCTTCGCCACCGAGACCCTGAGCCCGAGCCCGGAGCGGCTCGACGCGCTGCGCAACGTCGGCCGCCTGGTGTCCTCCGCCCTCGAGCGCATCGAGAAGGAGAGCCTGGAGCGTGCCGCCGCGGCCGAGATGGCCGAGAAGGTCGACGTCGTCCTGGCCGTCGTCCGAGCCGCCAGCGCGGGCGACCTCACCCAGGAGCTCACCGTGGGCGGCGACGACGCGGTCGGTCAGCTCGCCGGCGGCCTCAGCTCGCTGATCACCACGCTGCGCGAGAGCATGATCAACATCGGTCAGACCGCCGACTCGCTCGCGGTCGCCTCCGAGCAGCTGACCATCCTGTCGCAGGGCATGGGGGAGGGCGCGACCCTGACCTCGGACCGTGCCGCGAGCGCCTCGGGCGCCTCGGTCCAGGTCTCGGCCAGCATCCAGACCGTCGCCAGTGCCGCTGAGCAGATGACGGCCAGCATCCGCGAGATCGCCCAGAACGCCACCGAGGCGGCCTCCGTCGCCACCGGTGCGGTGGGCGTGGCCAGCTCGGCCCAGGGCACCGTGGCCAACCTCGGCGAGTCCAGCGCCGAGATCGGCCAGGTCATCAAGGTGATCACCTCGATCGCCCAGCAGACCAACCTCCTCGCACTCAACGCCACCATCGAGGCGGCTCGGGCCGGCGACGCCGGCAAGGGCTTCGCCGTGGTCGCCAACGAGGTCAAGGAGCTGGCCAAGGAGACCGCACGGGCCACGGAGGACATCGGTCAGAAGATCGAAGCCATCCAGGGCGACACCCAGGGTGCGGTCACGGCGATCAGCGAGATCTCCGAGGTCATCGGCCGGATCAACGACATCTCGACCACCATCGCCTCGGCGGTGGAGGAGCAGACCGCCACGACCAACGAGATCGCCCGCAGCGTCACGGAGGCCGCCGCCGGCGCCAACGGGATCGCCTCGGACGTCACCCAGGTCGCGAGCGCTGCCGACGACACCCGTCAGGGTGCGCAGAACACGCTCCAGTCGGCGACCGACCTGGCCACCATGGCCTCCGAGCTCAAGGAGCTGGTCAGCCGCTTCACCGTCTAGCAGGTCGAGTCGGGGCGGTGTTTGACGAACTGTGGAAAAAAACGCCCCCGGGGCGGAAGGGGTGGAACAAAGCGGCGACGCGGCGGAACGGGTGGAACATAGCGCCGCCACGGCGTAAGGGGGGGAACCACGCG
>NZ_JANNML010000144.1:0-9688 GCF_031397825.1 Nocardioides sp. | reverse complement strand
CGTCGAGCATCGGCACGGTCTCGGTGAAGGTGTCGCTGCCCTGCAGCCGCAGCACGTCGGTGACCGGCTCGTCGTGGGCGAGGAAGCCGACGAACTCCGCGATGCCGCCGTCGTGGCGGAACTTCTCCTCGACCGGGTCGGGTCCACGGAGGTCACGGATGACCAGCTCGAGCCCGGGCACGATGAAGGACGTCTGCCGGGCCCGGCCGAGGAGGCCCTCCAGCTCGAAGCGCGCGTCCTTGGTGAAGATCTGCCGGTCCGGCCAGAAGCGGATGAGGGTGCCCGTCCTGCCCTTGGCCACACGCTTTCCCTTGCGGGTCAGACCGGACTGCGCCGCGAAGCCGGCACCCGGCCCGTCCCCGTCGAAGACGCCCGGGACCCCGCGCTGGAAGCTCAGGCCCTGCTGGCTGGGGCTGCGGTCGACGTCGATGTCCATGCGCGACGACAGCGCGTTGACGACCGAGAGACCCACGCCGTGCAGACCACCGGTCGCGACGTAGGAGCCGCCGCCGAACTTGCCACCCGCGTGCAGCTTGGTCGCCACGACCTCGACCCCGGGGAGCCCGGTCTTGGGCTCCTTGTCGGTCGGGATGCCGCGACCGTCGTCGTGCACCTCGACGGAGTCGTCGGCGTGCAGGGTCACCTCGACCCGGTGTGCCTCGCCGGCCAGCGCCTCGTCGACGCCGTTGTCGATGATCTCCCACAGGCAGTGCATGAGCCCTCGGGTGTCGGTCGAGCCGATGTACATCCCGGGTCGCTTGCGGACCGCCTCCAGGCCCTCGAGCACGAGGAGGTGGGCTGCGTTGTAGGTGTTGTCGGCGATCGTGGGGCTCCTGCGTCGGTGCGTGAGTGGGGCGGTGTGCAGGCCCCGAATCTACCGGCGACACGCCGTACGCCGGTGAAGGCACGCTCGCAGGAGCCGCCCTACGGTGAGGACACCACCGCAGCACCTGCTCCACTCGCCGAGGACGTCACGAAGTGGACACGATCTCGGCGACTTTCCTTCGATCGGCCGCCCGGGGGCCGATAGGAGGTCAGACTCACAGCTACAGGCAGCACCAGCTCCCCACCGGTCTGGACAGATGAGCGTCCACGGCATGAAGTCCGGCAGGGAGGGCAAACTCCCCGTGATCGGATAGACGTGGTCTACGACACGTTGGGCGGGGGCACCACCCGGAATGTTGGGGCCCCTCGCTACGTTGACTAGGACACCACCCAAGAAATGAGGCCGAAGTGACAACTGTTGTTGCCCCTAGTGCTCCTCTGACTGCTGAGGACCGCTGCGACCGTTGCGGTGCGCAGGCCTACCTGCGTGTCCAGCTCCAAGCAGGCGCGGAGCTCCTGTTCTGTGCCCACCACGCGCGTGAGCACGGCGACAAGCTCAAGGAGGTCGCCGTCAAGGTGATCGACGAGACGCACAAGCTCACCAACACGCCGGCGACGTAGCCGGACGCGAGCGCTGACCACGCCACCCACCGACATCTCGATGGCCCCCGACGCGAGTCCGGGGCCATCGGTCATTTCCGGACCGTGCGTGACAGGGTGTGCGCCGTGAGCCTCACCGAAGTCCTCGTCGCCGTGGCCCTCGCGGTCGGTCTGGCCGGCATCCTGGTGCCCCTGCTGCCCGGCTCCGCGCTGATCTTCGCCGCGATCCTCGGCTGGGCCCTCAGCGTCGACGTCGCGAGCGGGTGGGCGGTGCTCGCGGTCGCCACGGTGCTGCTGCTGGGCGGCACGGTGGTGAAGTACGCCGTCCCCGGGAAGCGCCTCAAGGACGCCGGGATCCCCGCCTCGACCCAGTGGATCGGGGCCGCGGTCGCGGTCGTCGGCTTCTTCGTGGTCCCGGTCGTCGGGATCGTCCTCGGCTTCGTGCTGGGCGTCTACGTCGCCGAGCACCGCCGGGTGGGCGCTGCCGAGGCCTGGCCGTCGACCAAGCACGCCCTGCGGGCGGTGGGGCTGAGCATCCTCATCGAGCTCACCGCCGGGCTGCTGGCGACGCTCACCTGGGTCGTCGGCGTCGTCGCCACCTGACCGGGGCCCTGGCGATGGCGATCCTCTTCTCCCTGCTGGCGGCGGCCGGCTACGGACTCTCCGACTTCGTCGGCGGCCTGGTCTCCCAGCGGGTGACCCCCTGGGCGATCGCCCTGGTCTCCCAGCTCGGTGGCGCTGCCCTCTTCCTCGTCGGGGCCCTCCTCGTCGACGGCACCGTCACGGCCGACACCTGGCGCTGGACGGTCCTGGCCGGGCTCGGCAACGGCCTCGGCACGGCGTTCCTCTACCGCGGGCTCTCGACCGGGCGGATGGGCGTGGTGGCGCCGGTCTCCGGGGTGGGGGCCGCGCTGGTCCCGGTCGGCGCCGGTCTCCTGCTCGGAGAGCGTCCCGGCGCGGTGGTCTGGCTGGGCATCGTCGCGGCGATCCCGGCGATCTGGCTGGTGGCGCGGGTGCCGACCGGAGCCGACGGGCCGACCCGGACCGGGCTCGGCGACGCCGTCCTGGCCGGGCTCGGCTTCGGCACCCTCTTCGCCGCGCTGGCCCAGGTGCCGGAGTCCGCGGGGCTGCTGCCCCTGGCGGTCAACCAGCTGATCGGCGCCGCCGTCGTGGTGGGCGTCGCCCAAGGGCTGCGCGAGGCCTGGCTCCCCCGGCGTCCCGTGGCCCTGGTCGGGCTGGTGTGCGGGATCCTGGGCGCGGCGGGGACGGGCCTGTTCCTCCTGGCGACGCGCGACGGGCTCCTCACCGTGTCGGCGGTCATCACCTCGCTCTACCCGGCGTTCACCGTCGTGCTCGCCGCGGGCCTCCTGCACGAGCGGGTGCACCGGGCCCAGGCCGCTGGCCTGGGCCTGTGCGCGGTCGCCGTCGTGCTGGTCGCCGTGGGCTGACCCCGGCCCGGAGCCCGCCTCAGCCGGCGGCGACGTACGACGTGAACGAGCGCGGGTTGCCCAGCCAGTCGGTGACCGGGTGGGAGCCGTCGTAGAGGTCCACCATCTTGACGGCCACGCGCACCTTGGCGGGGTCGCCGAGGCACTCGCGCGAGACCCGCACGACGGCGACGTCGTCGGCCCACTTCAGCCGCAGGCTCGCCGGGCAGGTCAGCCGGTCGCCCGACTGGGCCCAGCCCGACGTCTTCGTCACCTGGTAGTCGGTGCCCTCCTGCAGGCCGGTGTCGAAGCGGAGCTCCGGGCCCTTGCGACCGGGCCGGCTGTCGAAGAAGACCGTCATCCCCGACGGTCCGCCGTCGGAGGTCCGCACCAGGTCGGTGAAGCGGACCTTGGTGATGACCTGCTCGGGGCCGTGGTTGACCGTGACGCGGCGGATGTCGGTCAGCGAGGCGGTTGCGTCCGCCGGGTCCGTGGCACTCGTGGACTCGGCCGAGGCGGGTGCCGCGACGGCGGCCAGCCCGACAGTGAGGGCCACGGCAGCAGCGGCGGCGAGGGGGCGGGCAAGGCGGGCAGGGCGGGCAGGGCGGGGGGTGTGCGACATCGTCAGCTCCAGGGGTGAGGTTGCTCGTGCCCAGGTAGATGCGACCGAGCCCCGGAAGGTTGCACCGGGTGACCGGTCGACCTCCACGATGCACCGTCCCGGGCGGAAATGACAGTGGCCCGGACCCGCGACTGCGGACCCGGGCCACCGGTGTCACACGTCCAAGACGAACAGCATCGGACCTGGACGTCCTGGCTCCGCCGGGACCACCTGCGACTGGTGAGCTTCACCCGTGATCAGCGTGATCCTGCTGGGAAGGCCACCCACAGGCTACAAAACGCGTCCGCAGATCTCACATCGGCCGCGACAGCGACAGCGCGAAGTCACCCGCCGGGTCGGTCCACCAGTGGGTCAGCTCCAGGCCGGCCGCCGCGAGCTCGGCCGTCACGCCCTCCTGGCGGAACTTCGCGGAGATCTCGGTGCGGATCTCCTCCCCACGCGCCAGCTCGACCTCGAGGTCGAGCCCCCGCACGTGGACGCGCTGGGCCTCGGTCGAGCGCAGCCGCATCTCGATCCACTCCTCCTGCTCGTTCCACACCGCGACGTGCTGGAAGGTGTCCAGGTCGAAGTCGGCGTCGAGCTCACGGTCCAGGACGGTGAGCACGTTCTTGTTGAAGGCCGCCGTCACGCCCAGCGCGTCGTCGTACGCCGCGACGAGGCGCTCGGGAGACTTCACCAGGTCCGTGCCGAGCAGGAAGAAGTCGCCTTCGGCCAGCGTGCCCCGGACGTCGCGCAGGAAGACCGTGCGCTGCTCGGGGTCGAGGTTGCCGATCGTGGAGCCGAGGAAGGCGAGCAGTCGACGCGGGCCACGGGGCAGCTCGCCCAGGTGCCGCTCGAAGTCGCCGACGACGGGCTGCACGGCGAGCCCGGGGAACTCGGCGGCGACCTGCTCGCTGGCGAGGGTGAGGATCGCGGGGTCGACGTCGAAGGGCACGAAGCGGGTCAGCGTGCCGGAGTCGCGCAGGGTGCGCAGCAGCAGCCGGGTCTTCTCCGAGGTGCCGCTGCCGAGCTCGAGCAGCGTCTCCGCGCCGGTGACCTCGGCGATCTCGGCGACGCGCTCCTCGAGGATCGAGCGCTCGGTCCGGGTGGGGTAGTACTCCTCGAGCCGGGTGATCTGGTCGAAGAGGTCGCTGCCGTGGGCGTCGTAGAAGTACTTGGGCGGCAGCGTGAGGGGCCGCGCGCTCAGCCCGGCGCGGACCTCCTGCGCCATCTGGGTCACGAGGCTGCCCGGGTCGAGGTGCACGGCCATGTCGGTGAGGCTCATCGGGGCTCCAAGGAGGTCACGGTGACCCCCGCGGAGGTCACCTCCAGCAGGTGGTGGTCAGGGACGTCGACCCACCGGGGGTCGTCGTCCCAGGGCTCGCTGGCGACGACGACGCCGTCAGGCTCGACGAGGTAGCTCAGGGGGTCGCCCCAGCTCACCGCCGTCACGCGGCTGCCGTCGTGCAGGAGCAGGTTGAGGGTCGCGGTCGGGTCGAGGCGCGCGACATCGAGCACGGTGCGTCCCACGGCCTCGGCGGTCTCGGTGCCTGTCGCGAGCACGTGGGAGGCGAGCACCGCCGAGTCGCAGACCGACTCGACGTCGTGACGCAGCGGCAGCACCGAGCGGTCGACCCGGCCGTTGTGCGAGAGCAGCGTGCGGCCGTCGGTGAAGGGGGCCGCGGCGCTCTCGTCCATCGGCATGCCCTCGGTGGCCGAGCGAACGGCGGCCAGGACCGCACCGCTGCTGAGCACGGGGGCGACCGAGGCAAAGGACGCGTCGCCCCACAGCGGGCGCGCCGAGCGCCAGCGCACCGGCTGCGGCTGACCGGGCACGTGGAACCCGACGCCCCAGCCGTCGGCGTTGAGCAGCCCCCGCTGCTGGCGCCGTGGCTGGTAGGACTGGCGCAGCAGGCCGTGCGGGGGTTGCAGCACCAGCGACGCGATGCTGCGGGGCTCGCCCAGCCAGGCCAGGTGCCTACACATCCCAGGCCAGCCTCAGACCGCAGAAGATCTGGCGGCGCTCGGGGTGGTCCCAGTTGCGGAAGGACGGGCGGATCGCGGACCCGCCGACCGACCACGCTCCCCCGCGCAGGACGCGGTAGTCGCCGCCGAAGAACGGCACGCTGTAGTCGGCGTAGAGCATCGTCGAGAAGCCGGGCCACGGGTCGAAGCCCGACGACGTCCACTCCCAGACGTCGCCCATCATCTGCTCCACGCCGTACGCCGACGCGCCGGCCTCGTAGGCGCCGACCGGTGCGGGGCGCAGGGCGTCACCGCCGAGGTTGGCGAGCGCGGGCGTCCACTCGCTCTCCCCCCAGGGCCACCGGCGCCGGCGTCCCGCGTCGGGGTCCCACGCGCAGGCCTTCTCCCACTCCTGCTCGGTGGGCAGACGGGCACCGGCCCAGGCGGCGTAGGCCTCGGCCTCGAAGAAGCAGACGTGCTGCACGGGCTCGTCGGCCGGGACGTCCTCCACCAGGCCGAAGCGTCGCCGGGAGCCGTCGGCCGACCAGAAGAGCGGTCGCTCCAGCCCAGCCTCGAGGCGGTGCTCCCAGCCGCGCGGCGACCACCAGGCCGGATCGTCGTAGCCACCGGCGTCGATGAAGCCCTGCCACTCGGCGTTGGTCACGGGCACGCGGGCGATCCGGAACGCCGGCAGGTCGACCTGGTGGGCGGGGCGCTCGTTGTCGAGCGACCACGGCTCCTGCTCGCCGTCGACGCCCAGCGTGAACGGACCGGCCGGCACCAGGACCGCGTCGCTCGGGACGGGACGGCCGGGCGGCAACGGCGACCCGTGGCCGAGGACCGGCTCGCCGTCGCGCAGCTGGTGGGTCGCCAGCATGGTCTCGACGTGCTGCTGCTCGTGCTGCTCCACCATCACGAAGGGGAAGAGCTGCTGCTCGTCGGCCCGCTCCAGCCCGTCGAGCACCCGGCCGCGCACGTCGGCGAGGAAGCCTCGCGCCTCCCGGGCGGTGAGCAGCGGCAGCGTCACGCGACGGGCACGCGGGTGCTCGAAGGCGTCGTAGAGCTTCTCGACGTCGCTGGCGAGGATGCCCTGCGCCGCGGTGTTGCCGCCGCGCAGGAGCCAGAGGTCCTCCTGCTGCCCGATGTGCGCCAGGTCCCAGACCAACGGGCTCATCAGCGGGCTGTGCTGGGCGGTCAGCTCCGCCTCGTCGATGTCGGTCAGGTGGGCGGTGCGGGTGCGGGCGGCCTCCAGGCCGACGGCGACGGACTCACGCACGGGCTTCCTCCTCGAGGACGCGCAGGGGGCCGTGGCTCTCGGCTCGGGACCGGATCTCGTCGGCGGGGGTGCGACCTGACGCGACCAGCTCGGCGAAGGCCTCGAGCTCGGGCCGCAGGTCGGCCGGGCCGCGGCGGGCCGCCACCTCGGCGCAGCCGGTGACGGCGCGGCGGAGCGCGGGATCGGCCAGGCCGTGACGGGCCGCGGCCTCCCAGGCGTGCGCGACCGGCTGGCACAGCTCGGCCGCCAGGTCGGCCGCCCCGGGGTCGTCGACCAGCGTGGCCGCCAGTGCGGCCAGAGCCGGCCACCAACGGTCGGGCAGCGCGTCGATGCAGCGGATCTCCACGTAGCCGCGCGGTCGCACCGGCGGGAAGAGCGTCGTCAGGTGGTAGTCGAGGTCGGCCTGGGTGGCCCGTCGGCCCAACCGGGCCGGCTCGCGCAGCCAGTCGCCGAAGGACACCAGCGTGCGGACCGGGGTCATGCCGGCGTCGCCTTGGAGCAGCATCACCGGGGCGTTGAGCGCGTAGAGCGCCCACGCGACGGTCGGCTCCCCCACCGGGATCGGGTCGCTGCGGCCGTGGTCGATGCCGTGCCAGGTCTCCTGCCGCATCGAGTGCCAGCCCGACGCGCGACCGCCGAGGTAGGGCGAGGTGGCTGAGGCCGCGACGAACATCGGGACCAGCGAGCGGATCAGCTCGATGCGGGCCGACCACCCTGCTGCCGGACCGGCGTCGAGGTTGACCTGGAGCGCGGCGGTGGCCGACATCATCGCGCGCGCGGGGGTGCCGCAGCCACGGGCCTCGAAGTGCTGCTCCATCGCGGCGTAGCGCGCAGCCGGGTTGCAGCGGCTCACCTCGCGGGCGGGATCGGACCCCAGGGGCGCCGCCCCGAAGCCGGCCTCCCCCAGCGCCCGTCGCAGGACCTCACGATCGGCCCGCAGGGCTGCGACGGCTGCCGAGACGTCGTCACGCGGCGGCGTCGACAGCTCGACCTGAGCGCCCGGCTCCAGGGTGACCGTGCTGCCCGAGGGCATCGGTGGCAGGTCGGCCACGAGGGCCTGCACCTCGGCCCACGACGGTCGGCGGGCCGGGGTGGCGAGGTCGACCAGGTGGAGCTCCAGCTCCAGGCCCACGCGACGGTCCGTGCCGTGGCTCAGGGCCCCGGCGGCGACGTACGCCGTCGCTGCCGCCATCGGGTCGGCGGTGTCCAGGATGTCGCCCACGTCCGTGGGCGCTGTGACTGTCTCGGCGGTCATTCCGCCCCCTCCAGGTCCGGACCGGTCGACGAGTCGACCGCGGGTCGGTGCGGGGGCGACCAGGATCGGCCGTCCTCGGATGTGCACGTCCATGCTTACCCGACGGGGCCAACCCACCCAAGCACCCGAACGGGTTGTTCACGGAACCGTCAGGTGTAGTCCCGGGTGCTGAATCTCCTCCGCACGGCCACGTTCGTCACGCGACCGGCCTCAGCCGATCGCCGGCGCGAGCGCTCGCAGCGCCACGACGACCCGCTCCAGGTCGTCATCGGTGCAGTCGAGGTGCGGACTGAGCCGGAGCGTGGGGTCGACCGGGTCGAGCGGGGCACGCCACCCCAGTGAGGCGGTGGTGAGCACGCCGTGCTCCGCCAGCAGCCGGGCCCGCACCACGCTCACGTCCTGGCCGGCCCAGGGGCGCAGCGCGGTGATCGCGCCCCGGCCGGGGAGGACGCTCCAGCCCGGCGCGTCGGCGAGGTGCTCGCGGGTCCGCTCTCCCACGCGGTCCAGCTCCGCCTCCACCCAGGCCGGGCCGGCCTCGCGGTAGGCCGCGAGCGCCGTCGCGCGGCCGACCCGGCCGGCGACGTTGCTCTCCCCCGACTCCAGCAGGCGGAGCGGGCCGGCACCGGGATGCTTGCGCTGGGGCGGCGCTTGGAGCCGGTCCCAGTGCTCGGCGGCGACCGCGAGCATGCCCACCCCGCGCGGGCCGCGCAGCCACTTGCGGCTCGTGGCGTACGACGCCGCCGCGCCGACCGCTGGCACGCGGTGGCCGAGGGTCTGGGCCGCGTCGACCCACACCGGGACACCCGCCGGGGCGCAGGCGGCCACGACCTCGGCGACCGGCTGCACCAGGCCGCGGTGCGAGGTCACCTGGTCGACGTGCACGAGCGTGAGCGCGAGCCGGTCGAGGTCCATGCCCAGGGCCTCGTGGTCGATCGCCCCGTGGGTGTCGACGGGCAGCGGCACGCAGATCGCGCCGGCGGCCTCGAACGCCTCGAGGTTGGGCCCCCACTCCGAGGGGGCGACCCCCACGCGGTCGCCGGGACGCACGGACCACGAGTCGATCAGGACCTGGAGTGCCGTCGTACCGCTCTCGACGAGGGCGACACCGTCGTCGGGCACACCGAACAGGGCGGCCAGGTCGCGGCGGAGGCCGACGAGCGCCTCACCCGCCTCCTCCTCGGCCACGTAGGCGCCACGAGCGACCTCACGGTCGAGGTGCGCACCGACGGCCTCGACCGTCTCCGGCGCCATCCGCCCGGCAGCGGCGGAGTCGAGGTGGACGACCCCACCCCCGGCGGGGTCGGACACGTGGCTCAGTCGAGGTAGTCGCGCAGGACCTGCGAGCGCGACGGGTGACGCAGCTTGGACATGGTCTTGGACTCGATCTGGCGGATCCGCTCGCGGGTCACGCCGTAGACCTTGCCGATCTCGTCGAGCGTCTTGGGCTGACCGTCGGTCAGGCCGAAGCGCATGGAGACCACGCCGGCCTCGCGCTCGGAGAGCGTGTCGAGGACCGCGTGCAGCTGCTCCTGCAGGAGCGTGAAGGACACGGCGTCGGCGGGCACGATGGCCTCGGAGTCCTCGATCAGGTCACCGAACTCCGAGTCGCCGTCCTCACCGAGGGGCGTGTGCAGCGAGATGGGCTCGCGGCCGTACTTCTGGACCTCGATGACCTTCTCGGGGGTCATGTCGAGCTCCTTGGCGAGCTCCTCGGGCGTGGGCTCGCGACCCAGGTCCTG